>JADKJU010000002.1:968623-1291498 GCA_016720855.1 Betaproteobacteria bacterium
ACGCCAGGTGATGCACCCGGTCATCGGCAAGGTGGTGCGCCGCACCCGGAAGTACCACGCCCACAACGAGGGCAACGAGGCCAAGACGGGCGACACCGTGATGATCGTGGAATGCCGCCCGATCTCGAAGACCAAGGCGTGGAAGGTTGCGAAGCTGGTCGAGCGCGCCCGGCCGGAGTAGGCTTGCGCCCCGCGGCAAAAACCTGCTAATATTGCAGACTTTACTGCTTCCGGCCGCGGCTTCGTCGGCCGGAAGTCCGCTCTGACCCCGGGTAATTCCGGGGGCAACCCGGTCGTCGGCCGAAGCCGATGCACCCCAAGCGCCCGGGCCCAGAACCACTTCACGCCAGCCGGAGGCTTTCCCCGCGTGGGAGCGCCAACCGGCGGAAGACGGATCCAAGACTGGCCGGACGGGATTTGAACCCCGCCGGGTCAAGTTGGAGAGAAAACAATGATTCAGATGCAGTCGATTCTCGACGTCGCCGACAACACCGGCGCGCGTTCGGTGATGTGTATCAAGGTGCTCGGAGGCTCGAAGCGCCGCTACGCCGGCATCGGCGACATCATCAAGGTGAGCATCAAGTCGGCCGCCCCGCGCGGCCGCGTGAAGAAGGGCGAGGTCTACAGCGCCGTGGTGGTACGCACCGCGCACGGCGTTCGCCGCCCCGACGGCTCGGTCATCAAGTTCGACTCGAACGCCGCGGTGCTCCTCAATCCGAAGCTCGAGCCGATCGGAACCCGCATTTTCGGGCCCGTGACGCGCGAACTCCGTAACGAGCGCTTCATGAAGATCGTCTCGCTCGCGCCTGAAGTGCTGTAGGGAGCCACCCATGAAGAAGATCCGCAAGGGCGACCAGGTGGTCGTCAACACCGGCAAGGACAAGGGCAAGCGCGGCACCGTGCTGCGCGTCCTCGATACCGGCAAGGTCGTGGTCGAGGGAATCAACCGCGTCAAGCGCCACACCCGCCCCAACCCCATCAAGGGGCAGACCGGCGGCATCGTGGACAAGGAGATGCCGATCCAGGCCTCGAACGTGGCGCTGTTCAATCCCGCCACGGGCAAGGGCGATCGTGTGGGCTTCCGCGTGCTCGACGACGGCCGCAAGGTCCGCTTCTTCAAGTCGAACGGCGAAGTCGCCGACGCCTGAGAATCCGGGAGAACCATTCCATGGCAAAGGCCAAAGAACAGAAACCCGCCAAGTCAGAGTCGTCCGCGCTGCCGCCGCGCCTCCAGACCCTCTATCGGGAGACGGTCGTTCCGGCGCTGATGAAGCAGTTCGGATACAAGACCGTCATGCAGGTCCCGCGCATCGAGAAGATCACGCTCAACATGGGCGTGGGCGAGGCCGTCGCCGACAAGAAGATCCTCGACAACGCCGCCGGCGACCTCGTGAAGCTCGGCGGACAGAAGCCGGTCGTCACCAAGTCGCGCAAGTCGATCGCGAGCTTCAAGGTCCGCGCCGGCTATCCCGTCGGATGCATGGTGACGCTGCGCTCGCGCCGCATGTACGAGTTCCTCGACCGCCTGGTGACGATCGCGCTGCCGCGCGTGCGCGACTTCCGCGGGGTGCCGGCCCGGGCCTTCGACGGCCGCGGAAACTACAGCCTGGGCGTCAAGGAACAGATCATCTTCCCCGAGATCGAGTACGACAAGGTCGACGCGCTCCGCGGGATGAACATCTGCATCACCACGACCGCGAAGACGGATGCGGAGGCGAAGGCCCTCCTCGCCGCCTTCCGCTTCCCGTTCAGAACTGAGAGGGCGTAATGGCCAAGCTCGCACTCATCAACCGCGAGGCGAAGCGCCGCGCAACCGTGAAGAAATACGCGGAGAAGCGCAAGGCGCTCTTCGCGATCATCCAGGACTCCAAGGCGACCGACGATGCGCGCGACGAGGCCCTGGCGAAGCTCCAGGCGATGCCCCGCAACGCCTCGCCGGTGCGCCTGCGCAATCGCTGCGCGATCACGGGCCGCCCTCGTGGCACGTTTCGCAAGTTCGGCCTCGCGCGCAGCAAGATCCGCGAGATCGCGATGCGCGGCGAGGTCCCCGGCATGATCAAGGCGAGCTGGTAGGAGGCCATTTATGAGCATGAGTGATCCCATCGCGGATATGCTGACCCGGATCCGGAACGCCCAGGCAACGGAGAAGGTCAGCGTCGCAATCCCGTGTTCGAAAGTGAAAGTCGCGATCGCCAAGGTCCTGAAGGACGAAGGCTACATCGAGGACTTCGCGCAGCGCGCGGTGGACGGCAAGAGCGTCCTCGAGATCGGCCTGAAGTACTACGCCGGGAAGCCCGTGATCGAGAAGATCGAGCGCATCTCGCGACCCGGGCTGCGAATCTACAAGGGCCGCGACGACATTCCGCGCATCCTCAACGGCCTGGGCGTCGCGATCGTCTCGACATCCCGTGGCGTGATGACTGACCGGCGCGCCCGTGAATCGGGCGTGGGCGGCGAAGTCCTCTGCATCGTGGTGTAAGGAGGCGCGCCATGTCCCGCATCGCAAAATATCCCGTCGAGATTCCCGAAAAGGTCGAGGTTTCGCTCGGTCAGTTCGACCTCACCGTGAAGGGGCCCCTGGGCACCCTCAAGCAAGCGCTGTCGACCGACGTCGTCGTGAAGATGGAGGGCTCGCAGCTCACCTTCGCTGCGGCCAGCGGCTCGATCCAGTCCAATGCGATGTCCGGCACCATGCGCGCGCTCGTCGCGAACATGGTGCACGGTGTGAAGCAGGGCTTCGAGAAGAAGCTCACGCTGGTGGGCGTCGGCTACAAGGCGCAGGCGCAGGGTAACAAGCTCAACCTCGCGCTGGGATTTTCCCACCCGATCGTCCACCTGCTTCCCGATGGCGTGAAGGCGGAGACGCCGACCCAGACGGAAATCCTCATCAAGGGCGTCGACCGCCAGAAGGTTGGGCAGGTCGCCGCGGAGATCCGCGCGTACAAGTCCCCGGAACCCTACAAGGGCAAGGGCGTGCGCTATGCCAATGAGACCGTGGTGATCAAGGAAACGAAGAAGAAGTAACCCGGCGACGGCAAAGCTACGGAGAATCCCCCATGACCGACAAGAAAACATCGAGACAGCGCCGCGCCGCGAAGACGCGTGCTCGCATCCAGCGCCAGGAAGCCGTCCGCCTCACGGTGCACCGCACGAACCTGCACATCTATGCGCAGGTCGTCGCTGCTGACGGCGCGAAGGTCCTCGCCTCCGCTTCGACGATCGAGAAGGAAGTGCGCGCCCTGCACCCGAAAGGAAGCAACAAGGAAGCCGCGGCGCTGGTCGGCAAGCGCATTGCCGAGAAGGCCACGGCGGCCGGCGTTACGGAAGTGGCGTTCGACCGATCGGGATTCAGCTACCACGGCCGCGTGAAGGCACTTGCGGAGGCCGCCCGCGAAGGCGGACTCAAGTTCTAGGGCCGCTCAGGCAAGATCACAGGAAACCGACATGGCGAAATACGAGCAGAACGACGAGCGCAGCGACGGCCTCCGGGAGAAGATGATCTCGGTGAACCGGGTGACCAAGGTCGTCAAGGGCGGCCGCATCCTGGGCTTTGCCGCACTGACGGTGGTTGGCGACGGCGACGGGTCCATCGGCATGGGGAAGGGCAAGTCCCGCGAAGTTCCCGTGGCGGTCCAGAAGGCGATGGAGCAGGCCCGCCGCAACATGGTGAAGGTCGCCCTCAAGGGCGGCACGATCCATCACGAGGTTCTCGGCCAGCATGGCGCGACGCGCGTGTTCATGCAGCCCGCGGCCGAAGGCAACGGCATCAAGGCGGGCGGCGCCATGCGCGCGGTCTTCGAGGTGATGGGCGTGACCAACATCTCGGCCAAGTGCCACGGCTCCACCAACCCCTACAACGTCGTGCGCGCCACGCTCGACGGGCTGCTCCAGCAGCATCGTCCGTCGGAAATCGCGGCCAAGCGCGGCAAGAAGGTCGAAGAGATCGTCGGCTGAGGATGAACCCCGAGATGACTGCCTCCAAGAAAATCAAGGTGACCCAGCTCAAGGGCCTGCGCGGCGCGCTCAGCGAGCACAAGGCATCGGTGCGCGGCCTCGGCCTTCGCCGGATCCGGCACACCGTCGAGGTCGCCGACACGCCCTCCATCCGCGGGATGATCAACAAGGTGAGCTATCTCGTGAAAGTCGAGGACTGAGATGGAACTCAACACGCTCAAGCCCGCACCGGGCTCGAAGAAGAACAGGCGGCGCGTTGGCCGCGGAATCGGTTCGGGGCTCGGCAAGACCGCCGGCCGCGGGCACAAGGGCCAGAAATCGCGCGCCGGCGGCTTTCACAAGGTCGGCTTCGAGGGCGGGCAGATGCCGCTCCAGCGCCGCATGCCCAAGCGCGGCTTCGTCGCGGTCACGATCCAGCCGGCCGTCGAGGTGCGCCTGGGCGACCTGAAGAGGATCGAGGGCGACACCGTCGATATCGTCTCGCTGCAGGCGGCGGGTCTCGTCGCCGGTGGCGTGAAGCGCGCCAAGATCATCCTGACCGGCAAGGTCGAGAAGGCCTTCAAGGTACAGGGCGTGGGCGTCACGAAGGGCGCCAAGGCGGCCATCGAGGCCGCCGGCGGCTCCATCGCGGCCTGACGTCCGGGACCAAGCACTTGTCATCCAATCCCCTCTCAACCCTCGGAAAGCTGGGCGACCTCAAGCGTCGCCTGTGGTTTCTCGTGGGCGCGCTCGTCGTCTACCGCATGGGGACCTTCATTCCCGTGCCTGGGATCGACCCTGCGGAGCTCGCGAAACTCTTCCAGCAGACCAAGGGCGGCATCCTGGACATGTTCAACATGTTCTCGGGAGGGGCGCTGTCGCGATTCTCGATCTTCGCGCTGGGCATCATGCCCTACATTTCCGCATCGATCATCATGCAGCTCCTGACGGTGGTTTCGCCCCAGCTCGAGGCGCTCAAGAAGGAAGGCGAGGCGGGCCGCAGGAAGATCACGCAGTACACGCGTTACGGCACCGTCGTGCTCGCCGCCTTCCAGGCGCTCGGGATCTCCGTTGCGCTGGAAGCCCAGCCGGGCCTCGTCATCGACCCGGGTCTTGCGTTCCGGCTCGTGACGGTGATCACCCTCATGACCGGCACGCTGTTCCTGATGTGGCTGGGCGAGCAGATTACCGAGCGGGGCCTGGGCAACGGTATCTCGATGATCATTTTCGCGGGCATCGTGGCGGGTCTTCCGCATGCGATCGGGGGGACACTCGAGCTGGTGCGCACCGGCGCGATGACCATCTTCGTGGCGCTGTTCATCTTCGCCCTGGTGTTCGGGGTCACGTTCGTCGTCGTGTTCGTGGAGAAGGGCCAGCGCCGCATCCTGGTGAATTACGCCAAGCGCCAGGTAGGCAACAAGCTCTACGGTGGCCAGAGCTCGTTCCTGCCGCTCAAGCTGAACATGTCCGGCGTCATCCCGCCGATCTTCGCCTCGTCGATCATCCTGTTTCCCGCCACCCTCGCGAGCTGGTTCGGCGCCAACGAGAAGATGACCTGGCTGAAGGATCTTTCCGCGGCGCTCTCGCCCGGGCAGGCCCTCTACATCGTGCTCTACGCCTCGGCGATCATCTTCTTCTGCTTCTTCTACACGGCGCTGGTGTTCAATTCCAAGGAGACGGCGGACAACCTCAAGAAGAGCGGCGCTTTCGTCCCCGGAATCCGGCCCGGCGACCAGACGGCGCGCTACATCGACAAGATCATCACCCGGCTCACGCTGATCGGCGCCATCTACATCACGCTCGTCTGCCTGCTGCCCGAGTTCCTGCATACGCAGTACAACGTGCCGTTCTACTTCGGGGGCACCTCGCTCCTGATCGTGGTCGTGGTCACGATGGATTTCATGGCGCAACTCCAGGCCTACCTGATGTCGCACCAGTACGAAAGCCTGCTCAAGAAGGCGAACTTCAAGGGCACGGGCGGCTTCCCGGTGCGCTAGGGAAAACCGGGAATGGCGAAGGAAGAGACGATTCAGATGCAGGGAGAGGTCGTTGAGACCCTCCCGAATGCGATGTTCCGGGTGAAGCTCGAGAACGGTCACGTGGTTCTCGGTCACATCTCCGGGAAGATGCGGATGCACTACATCCGGATCCTGCCGGGCGACAAGGTGACCGTCGAGCTCACCCCGTACGACTTGACGAAGGCCCGGATCACGTTCCGGGCGAAGTGAGGAGAAAACGATGCGAGTTCAGGCTTCGGTGAAGAAAATCTGCCGCAAGTGCAAGATCGTGCGACGCAAGGGCGTCGTGCGCGTCATCTGCTCGGACCCGCGCCACAAGCAGCGCCAGGGCTGACCGCCCCGGCCCGCCCAGGATAAAGCTAAGGAAAAGCCATGGCCCGTATTGCCGGCATCAATATCCCGAACCACCAGCACGCCTCGATCGCGCTGACCGCCATTTTCGGCATCGGCCGCGCCCGCGCCCGTCTTATCTGCGACGCAGCCGGCGTGAAGCAGTCCGCGAAGATCAAGGATCTCACCGACGGCGAGATGGACAAGCTGCGCGAGCAGGTGTCGCGCTTCGGCGTCGAGGGAGACCTCCGGCGCGAGACGTCCATGAACATCAAGCGGCTCATGGACCTCGGTTGCTATCGGGGGGTTCGCCACAAGAAGGGCCTGCCTGTCCGGGGCCAGCGCACGCGTACCAACGCGCGTACCCGCAAGGGGCCGCGCAAGGCCGTGCGACTGTCGAAGTCCGCCTGACCCCATTCACGAGTTGAGGAATCCATAGCATGGCAAAACCTGCCGCCACGAGAGTCCGAAAGAAGGTCAAGAAGAATGTGTCCGAGGGAATCGCGCACATTCACGCCTCCTTCAACAACACGATCGTGACCATTACCGACCGCCAGGGCAATGCCCTGTCGTGGGCGACATCCGGCGGCGCGGGCTTCAAGGGCTCGCGCAAGTCCACGCCATTCGCGGCGCAGGTCGCCGCAGAGGCTGCCGGACGAGCCGCGCAGGAATGCGGCGTGAAGAACCTTGAAGTGCGCATCAAGGGTCCCGGCCCCGGCCGCGAGTCCGCGGTGCGGGCCCTCAACGCCCTCGGGCTCAAGATCCTTTCGATCGCCGACGTGACGCCGGTGCCGCACAACGGCTGCCGTCCGCCGAAGCGCCGCCGGATGTAACCCGGCCGGCCAGACGAAAAGAACACAGGAGAACACCGTGGCACGCTATCTCGGCCCCAGTTGCAAGCTCGCCCGTCGCGAGGGCACCGACCTGTTCCTGAAGAGCGCCCGCCGTGGGCTGGACACCAAGTGCAAGCTTGATGTGCGTCCCGGCCAGCACGGCGCGAAGATGACCCGCGTGTCGGAATACGGACACCAGCTTCGCGAGAAGCAGAAGATCCGCCGCATGTACGGCGTGCTCGAGCGCCAGTTCCGCAATTACTTCGAGAAGGCCGCGCAGAAGAAGGGCCCGACCGGCGAAACCCTGCTCCAGCTGCTCGAGAGCCGGCTGGACAACGTGGTGTACCGCATGGGGTTCGCCTCCACGCGCGCCGAGGCCCGCCAGCTCGTATCGCACAAGGCGATCGAGGTGAACGGCAGGCCCGTCAACATCCCCTCCTACCTGCTGCGCGCGGCCGACACCATCACCGTGCGCGAGAAGTCGCGGGCGCAGCTGCGCATCAAGAGCTCGCTCGAACTGGCCGAGCAGAACGGCTTCCCGAGCTGGGTCGACGTGGAACCGAAGAATTTCAAGGGTGTGTTCAAGAGCGTGCCCGACCGTTCGGAGATCGCCTCCGACGTGAACGAACAGCTGGTGGTCGAGCTCTACTCCAAGTAAGCGCTGCTCAAGCGGCACGGACGCAAGCTCGCTCCCTCAACCGACACTGGCAGAGGTTCCACGCATGCAAAGCAACGCCACGAATTTCCTGAAGCCCCGCATCATCGACGTGCAGAACCTTTCCCCCACGCACGCCAAGGTGGTGATGGAACCGTTCGAACGCGGCTACGGGCACACACTCGGCAACGCGCTTCGCCGCATCCTCCTGTCTTCCATGCCCGGCTACGCGGCGACGGAAGTGAAGATCGCGGGCGTCCTGCACGAATACTCGACCATCGAAGGCGTGCAGGAGGACGTGGTCGACGTGCTCCTGAACCTCAAGGGCATCGTGATGAAGCTGCACGGCCGCGGCGAGGTGGGGCTCAAGCTCAAGAAGGACAAGCCCGGCCCGGTGACGGCGGCGGACATCGAGCAGACCCATGACATCGAGATCATCAACCCCGATCACGTGATCGCGCATATCACGCAGGGCGGCAAGCTCGAGATGACGGTCAAGGTGGAAAGAGGCAGGGGCTACGTGCCGGCCACTTCCCGGCGCTCGGAGGATACGCGCGCGATCGGCGCAATTCTTCTCGACGCCTCGTTCAGCCCGATCCGCCGCGTGAGCTACCAGGTCGAGAGCGCCCGGGTCGAGCAGCGCACCGACCTGGATCGTCTCGTGATCGACATCGAGACCAACGGCGTCATCGAGCCGGAGGAAGCGGTCCGCTACGCTGCGAGTGTTCTCGTGGACCAGCTCTCCGTCTTCGCCTCGCTCCAGTCCACCAGCGAGGAGCGCATCGAAAGCGCGCAGCCGCAGGTCGACCCGATCCTGCTCCAGCCCGTCGATGACCTCGAACTCACCGTGCGTTCGGCCAATTGCCTCAAGGCCGAGAACATCTACTACATCGGCGACCTGATCCAACGTACCGAGAACGAGCTCCTGAAGACGCCGAACCTCGGCCGCAAGTCGCTCAACGAGATCAAGGAAGTCCTGGCCTCCAAGGGCCTGACCCTCGGCATGAAGCTCGAGAACTGGCCGGTGGCGGGTCTCACCAAGTAGGGCCAGGCGAACACCAGCCCCGGCAATCCGGGGTTTCCGAACACATAACGATAACAAGGCCGCACAGGCCAAGAGTGCCGAAAGGAAATCGACATGCGTCACCGTCACGGACTTCGCAAGCTGAACCGCACCAGCAGCCATCGTCTCGCGATGCTGCGCAACATGACCGTCTCGCTGCTCAAGCACGAGGCGATCCGCACGACGCTTCCGAAGGCGAAGGAACTGCGCCGCGTGGCCGAGCCCATCATCACGCTCGGCAAGAACCCGACGCTCGCCAACAAGCGCCTCGCCTTCAACCGCCTGCGCGACCGCGACATGGTCGTGAAGCTCTTCGCCGAGCTGGGCCCGCGCTACAAGAGCCGCAACGGCGGTTACCTGCGCATCCTCAAGTGGGGCTTCCGCGTGGGCGACAACGCGCCGATGGCGCTGGTCGAGCTGATGGACCGCCCGGAGCCCAAGGAAGAGTCCGGCAAGGGTGAAAAAGCGGCCTGAGCACCACCGCTGCTGCCGCAAGGAAAAGCCGACCCTCGCGTCGGCTTTTTCATGGCAGGACGATCATTGGACGAGGATGATCCGGTAATCGTTCACGTTGGTGCGCGTCGGCCCGGTCACCACCAGGTCGCCCAGCGCGCCGAAGAAGCCGAAACCGTCGTTGTTCGCGAGCATTCGCCTCGCGTCCAGCCCGAGCGCCGCCGCGCGCTCCAGCGAATCGGGCGCCGCGATCGCCCCGGCATTCGCCTCCGCGCCGTCGATGCCGTCCGTGTCCGCGGCAAGCGCCCAGATGCGCTCCAGGCCGCCGAGCTCGATGGCGAGCGAGAGCAGGAATTCGCTGCACCGGCCGCCTTTTCCGTTCCCGCGCAGCGTGACGGTCGTTTCACCGCCTGAAATGACGGCCACCGGTGGCTTGAACGGCTGCCCGTGCAGGCGCAACTGGCGTGCGATCGCGGCGTGCACCTTCGCGACTTCCCTCGACTCGCCCGTCACCGAGTCGCCCAGGACCATCGGCGTCACGCCCCGCTGCTGCACGAAGGCTGCCGCAGCCATGAGGCTTGCATGCGCCGTGGCGATGACGCGGACCTCCACGCGGTCGAACCCCGGGTCGCCGGGCTTGGGCGTCTCCGGGATCTCCCCGGCCGCGCCCCGGGCCAGCCGCGACGCGATCGAGGCGGGCGCCGTCACGCCGAAGCGCGAAAGGATGTCGATTGCGTCGCGGTACGTAGTCGGGTCTGGCGAGCAGGGCCCGGAGGCGATGTGGGTGGGCTCGTCGCCCGTCACGTCGGAAATCACCAGCGCGAGCACGCGCGCACGTGTTGCAAGGGCGAGGCGCCCGCCCTGGATGACGGAAAGGTGCTTGCGGATGACGTTCATGTCCTGGATGGGCGCACCGCTTGCGAGCAGGTCGCGCGTGACCGCCTTCAGGTCGGCCATCGCGACGCCATCGACGGGAAGCGATAGAAGGCTGGAACCGCCGCCCGACACGAGAACGAGCAGGAGATCGCCCTCGCCGAGCGCGGAGGCGAGCGAGAGTATCTGCCTTGCCGCCGCCTCGCCGGCTTCGTCTGGCACCGGATGTCCCGCCTCGATCACCTTGATCCGCTGCGTGGGCAACCCGTGGCCGTAGCGGGTGATGACCCGTCCCTCGAGAGGCGCGTCGGAGGGCCAGTGCCGCTCGACTGCCACGGCCATCGAGGCGGCTGCCTTGCCCGCACCCACCACGACCGTCCTTCCCTTCGGCGGCGCCGGGAGGTGAGCCGGCACGATCTGCAGCGGATCGGCCGCGGCGAGCGCTGCCCTGAAGCTGCCCTCGAGAAGTTCCCGCGGGTCCATCAGGCCGAAGCCTTCCGTCTGCCTGCCGGCACGAGCACCGGCGCGAGGAAGCGCCCGGTGAAGCTCGCCGGCGTGGCTGCGATGTCCTCCGGCGTTCCCTGCGCGATGACGGTGCCGCCGCCATCGCCACCCTCCGGCCCGAGATCGATCACCCAGTCCGCCGTCTTGATGACGTCGAGATTGTGCTCGATCACGACCACGGTGTTGCCGTGGTCGCGCAAGCGGTGCAGGACGCGAAGTAGCAGGTCGATGTCGTGGAAATGCAGCCCTGTCGTCGGCTCGTCGAGTATGAAGAGGGTCCGGCCGGTGTCGCGCTTGGACAGTTCCAGGGCCAGCTTCACGCGCTGCGCCTCGCCTCCCGAAAGCGTCGTGGCGCTCTGGCCCAGGCGAACGTACCCCAGTCCCACTTCCATCAGCGTCTGCAGCTTCCTCGCGATGGCGGGGACGGCGGAGAAGAGCTCGAGGGCCGCCTCGACGGTCATGTCGAGGACCTCGCAGATGTTCCGGCCCCGGTAACGCACATCGAGCGTTTCGCGGTTGTATCGCTTGCCGTGGCAGACGTCGCAGGTGACGTAGACATCGGGTAGAAAGTGCATCTCCACCTTGATGACGCCGTCGCCCTGGCACGCCTCGCAGCGGCCACCCTTCACGTTGAACGAGAAGCGCCCCGGCCCGTAGCCGCGCGTTCTCGATTCCGGCGTGCCCGCGAACAGGTCCCGGATGGGCGTGAACAACCCGGTGTAAGTGGCCGGGTTGGAGCGCGGCGTGCGCCCGATGGGACTCTGGTCGACGTTGATCACCTTGTCGAAGTGATCGAGGCCTTCTATCGCCTCGTGCTCGGTGGGCTCCGTCGTGGCGCCATAGAGGTGCCTCGCGGCAGAGGCATAGACAGTATCGTTGATGAGGGTCGACTTGCCCGAGCCCGACACGCCCGTCACGCACACGAAAAGCCCGACGGGAATATCCACCGTCACGTCCTTCAGGTTGTTGCCTCGGGCCCCCACGATGCGAAGGCCGGCGTTCGGGTCGCGCCGGTGACGCCGCGCCGGCAGCGCGATCGTCCGGCGCCTGCCCAGGTACTGGCCCGTGAGGGAGGACGGGTTCGCCTCGATTTCCGCGGGCGTTCCCTGCGCGACGACCTCGCCCCCGTGTTCGCCCGCGCCGGGCCCCATGTCGACCACGTGGTCGGCCGCGTGGATGGCCTCCTCGTCGTGCTCGACCACGATCACGGAATTGCCCAGATCGCGCAGGCGCTTGAGCGTCTCGATGAGCCTTGCGTTGTCGCGCTGGTGCAGGCCGATCGAGGGCTCGTCCAGCACGTACATCACCCCGGTGAGTCCCGAGCCGATCTGACTCGCCAGGCGGATGCGCTGCGCCTCCCCGCCGGAAAGCGTATCGGCCGAGCGGGTGAGGGAAAGGTAGTCGAGGCCCACGTCGTTCAGGAAGCGGATGCGGTTGGCGATCTCGCGCAGGATCTTGTCCGCGATGGCCTGCCGGTTGCCTCCGAGCTGCAGCGTTTCGAAGAAGGGCTGCGCGTCCTTCAGAGGCAGCGCCGAGACGTCCTGGATCGACCGCCCGGCCACGCGCACGTGGCGCGCCTCCTGGCGAAGCCGGGTGCCCGCGCAATCGGGGCAAGCGCGGTTGTTGAGGTACTTCGCGAGCTCCTCCTTCACCGCGGCGGAGTCGGTCTCCCGAAGGCGGCGCTCGAGATTCGGGAGGATCCCCTCGAAGGCATGCTCGCGCAACGCCGACTTGCCGCGCTCGCCGGGATACCGGAAGGCGATCTTCTCCTGGCCCGAACCCTCCAGCACCACCGCCTGGGCGCGTTCAGGAAGGTTCTCGAATGCGCTCTCCACGTCGAAGTCGAAATGCCGTGCGAGACTGACCAGCATCGAAAAGTAGAACTGGTTGCGACGGTCCCAGCCGCGAATGGCGCCGCCGGCGAGGGACAGGTGGGGGAAGGCGACGACGCGCTTCGGATCGAAGAAAGTGATCTGCCCGAGCCCGTCGCATCGCGGGCACGCGCCCATCGGGTTGTTGAACGAAAAGAGCCGCGGCTCGAGCTCGGGGAGCGAGAAGCTGCACAGCGGGCAGGCGAACTTCGCGGAGAAGAGGTGTTCCTTCCCCGAATCCATCTCCACTGCCAGCGCCCGTGCGTCGGCGTGCCGGAGAGCCGTCTCGAAGGACTCCGCCAGGCGCTGCTTGGTGTCGGGCTGGACCTTGAGCCGGTCAACGACGATCTCGATCGTGTGCTTGCGGTTGCGGTCAAGTTTCGGCAACTGGTCGATCTCGTGCACCTCGCCATTGATGCGAAGCCGCACGAAGCCCTGCGACCGAAGCTCCTCGAAGAGCTCGGCCTGTTCCCCCTTGCGGCCGGTAACCAGTGGGGCCAGCACCATGACGCGCGTTCCTTCGGGCAGGGACTGCACGTGGTCCACCATTTGCGAGACGCTCTGCGCGGAAAGCGCCAGGCCGTGCTCGGGGCAATGGGGCTCGCCCACGCGCGCGAAGAGAAGGCGCAGGTAGTCGTGGATCTCGGTCACTGTCCCGACCGTCGATCGCGGATTGTGCGACGTGGCCTTCTGCTCGATGGAGATGGCAGGCGACAAGCCCTCGATCAGGTCCACGTCCGGCTTTTCCATGAGCTGCAGGAATTGCCGGGCGTAGGCGGACAGGGATTCGACGTATCGCCTCTGCCCCTCCGCGTAGAGCGTGTCGAAGGCAAGGGAGGATTTCCCCGAGCCCGACAGGCCGGTGATCACCACCAGCCGGTTTCGCGGAATGTCGAGGTGGACGTTCTTGAGGTTGTGCGTGCGGGCGCCGCGGATTCGAATGTGGTCCATGCCCTGGATGGGAATCGAGGTCCTGTCGTGGCTTCTGGCGCCCCCACGGCGCCGAGGCGGACCGTGGAGGCAATCTGCTAATATACCTGAGCGTCCTACCCCGTTCGAACCCCCCCAGATGGCCCCATCTCCGGCCCGCATGAGCGCCGCGGAGCTCCGGGCGAGCCTTTCTCTCGCCTCGATCTTCGGGCTGCGCCTTTTCGGGATGTTCATCATCCTGCCTGTCTTCGCCCTCTACGCAGAGCGGCTGCCGGGCTGGAACCTCACGCTCGTGGGCATTGCCCTGGGCGCGTACGGGCTCACCCAGGCATTCCTGCAGGTCCCGTTCGGGTGGGCGTCGGACCGCCTCGGCCGCAAGCCCGTGATGGTGGCGGGACTCGCGATCTTCGCGCTCGGCAGCGCCACCTGCGCCTTTGCGGAAGCGCCGTGGGCGGTCATCCTCGGCCGGACGATCCAGGGCGCCGGGGCAATCTCGGGCGTCGCCCTGGCGATGGCGGCCGACTTCACACGACCCAGCCAGCGCACCAAGGCGATGGCGATCATCGGCTCCACGATCGGCCTTTCCTTTGCCGTTTCGTTTGCGCTGGCGCCGTACCTGCAGAAGGCGATCGGTGTTCCCGGGATCTTCGCGATGACCGGGTTCCTTGCGCTGGCCGCGATCGCGATCGTGGCATGGGTGGTGCCGGAGCAGCCGCCACGGCGCGATGGCGGCGACCGGGTTCCGTTTTCCGTCGTGCTGCGCGACCCCGAGCTCCTGCGGCTCAACGTCGGCATCTTCGGCCTGCACGCCATCCTGATGGCGCTCTTCGTCGTCGTGCCGTTCGCCCTCGTGCATTCGGGATTGCCGTCCGGATCCCACTCGGTCATCTACGTGGGCGCCGTCGGAACGGGCTTCCTGCTGATGCTCCCCTTCGTCGCGATCCGGAAGGTCGCCCGCCACGAGCGGGCAGTGTTTCTCGGCGCGATCGCCGTCCTCTTCGTTGGCATTGGCGTCCTGGCCTCGGGCCTGGATCGCCTCGCGTCGATCACCGCCGGACTTGTCATCTTTTTCGCTGCCTTCAACGTTCTAGAGGCAAAGCTTCCCGCGCTCGTGTCGAAGGCGGCGCCGCCCGCAGCCAAGGGCGCGGCATCGGGCCTTTACTCGAGCGTCCAGTTCTTCGGCACCTTCGTCGGCGGCGCGGCGGGCGGTGCCATCGCGCAGCATTTCGGCCCGGTGGCCGTCCTCTCGTCCTGCCTGGCGATCACCGCTTTCTGGTTCGCTGCCGCCTGGCCGATGGGAGACCCTGCAACCCGCGAACCCGAACCGCAAGAGCCCCACGAACCGCAAGCCTCCAACCCCTGACCCCGGGAGAAAACCATGGCATCCGTCAACAAAGTGATCCTCATCGGCAACCTCGGACGCGACCCCGAGACGCGCTACATGCCCGACGGCGGCGCCGTCACCAACGTGTCCATCGCCACCACCGAGTCGTGGAAGGACAAGAACGGCGAGAAGCAGGAGAAGACGGAATGGCACCGCGTGGCCTTCTTCGGCAAGCTCGCGGAAATCGCGGGCGAGTACCTGAAGAAGGGCAGCCAGATCTATGTCGAGGGGCGCCTGCAGACTCGCAAGTGGCAGGACAAGGACGGCCAGGACAAGTACTCGACGGAAATCGTCGCCGATCGCATGCAGATGCTGGGTTCACGGCAGGGCATGGGCGGCGGTGACCGCGAGCGGGATGCGGGCGGCGAACGGGAAGGGGCGGCCAAGCCCGCGGGCAAGCCGGCCGCAGGCAAGCCGGCCGGCACCAAGTTCGACGATTTCGAGGACGACATCCCGTTCTGACCGCCGGCTCGCTGCTCGACCACGTTTTCCTGCCGGCTCTTTCCTCGACGGCGCGGGGAGCGCCGGTAGAATGATCCCTCCATCGCGTATGCACCGGGTGCCACCATGAAGCGCATCGTTCTCTTCCTCGTCACGAACCTGTCCGTGATGCTGGTGCTTTCCATCACGCTCAACGTGCTGGGCGTGAACCGTTTCATGACGGCGCAGGGGCTCAATGTGGGCATGCTGGTGGTCTTCTCGGCGGTAGTGGGCTTCACGGGGTCATTCGTCTCGCTACTCCTGTCCAAGACCATGGCCAAGTGGTCCACGGGCGCGCAGGTGATCGACACCCCGCAGGGCGCGGATGAGCAGTGGCTCGTGAACACCGTGCGCCGCCTGGCTGAGAAGGCCGGCATCGGCATGCCCGAGGTCGCGGTGTACGAGGGCGAGCCGAACGCGTTCGCCACCGGCGCCTTCCGCGATTCCTCGCTGGTCGCGGTGTCCACCGGGCTCCTGCACTCCATGACGAAGGATGAGGTGGAGGCCGTCCTCGCGCACGAGGTGGCGCACGTGGCCAATGGGGACATGGTGACGCTCACGCTGATCCAGGGCGTCGTGAACACCTTCGTGGTGTTCTTTGCCCGCATCGTCGGCTACGTGGTCGACAAGACCGTGTTCAGGACCGAGCGCGGCACCGGGCCAGGCTATTACATCACCGTCATCGTCTGCGAGATCGTGTTCGGCATCCTCGCCTCCATCATCGTGGCCTGGTTCTCGCGCCAGCGCGAATTCCGGGCCGATGCGGGCGCAGCCAGCTTCCTTGGAACGCCGCGGCCCATGGTGTCGGCGCTGCGCCGCCTGGGCGGACTCGAGCCCGGCGAGCTCCCGAAGGCTTTCCAGTCGTCGGGCATTGCCGACAAGCCGGGCTTCATGGCGCTCTTTTCCAGCCATCCGCCCATCAAGGCGCGCATCGCTGCCCTAGAGTCGCGCGGTTGACCGACGACTCTCCGGCCGGAAGGAAGCCCGCCCGGCTCGCCTTCCTCATCGTCCTCACGGTCTTCGCGCACACCGCCTTCAACGGCAGCCGAGTCACCGTTTCGCTCTATGCGTTGAGCCTGCAGTCGAGCCCGCTGACCGTCGGCACGCTGATCTCGCTCTATTCGCTCCTGCCGATGCTCCTGTCGGTGAGCGCCGGACGCATGATCGACCGCGTCGGCATGGGCAGACCCGTTCTCTGGTCGTCGGTGGTGCTCGCCGTCGGCGTGGGGCTCCCCGTCCTATCGCCCGGCCTGCCGACCCTGTACCTTGCCTGCGTCGTGATAGGGCTCGCGTTCATGTTCTTCCACATCGCGGTGCAGAATGCGGTGGGCGCCCTGAGCCGACCGGAAGATCGAGCCGTAAACTTCAGCTGGCTGGCCCTGGGGTTTTCCATCTCCGGATTCCTCGGCCCAACCACGGCGGGGCTTGCGATCGACAACGCCGGGTATCGCGTCACGTTCGCCATCCTTGCCGTGTCGGCCATCGTGCCGGCGCTCGCGCTCGCCGTGAGAAAGCCGAGTCTTCCCCGGGCCCACCCCGGCCCCGCTCCGGGCGCGCGCCTGAAGGACCTGGTCGGCAGTCGCGAGTTGCGGCGCGTCTTCCTCGTGACCGGGTTTCTCGCGATGGCCTGGGACCTCTTCTTCTTCGTGATGCCCATCTACGGAACCTCTATCGGGCTTTCCGCTTCCACGATCGGGGGCATCCTGGGGTCGTTCGCGGCCGCCACGTTCGTCGTGCGGATGGTGCTTCCGTGGTTCGCGCGGCGACTGCCCCAGTGGCAGCTCGTGAGCGCCACCCTGTTCGTCGCCTGCGTGGCCTACACGCTGTTCCCCCTCGTCCGAACGGTGCCGCTCATTGCGACCATCGCCTTCCTGCTGGGGCTAGGGCTGGGCGCCTCGCAGCCCAGTCTCATGTCCCTCATCCAGCAATCGACACCGGAGGGGCGGCTGGGCGAGGCGCTCGGCATGCGAACCACGGTCATGAACGCCAGCCACACGCTTCTGCCACTCTTCTTCGGCGTCATCGGAACGGCGCTCGGCATGGCCTCCGTTTTCTGGTCCATGGCAGTTTGCCTCGGCACCGCCGGCGTTTATTTTCGCCGACATCGCCCTGGCGGCTGAACCCCTGGGGCGCCGCCGGGCACGATGCGCCAAGTGCTTGTGTTAAAATGGTTATTTTCTCCGATTCCGAGGCGTTGATGCCCATTTACGAATACCGCTGCTCGAATTGCGGCCACCAGCAGGAGTTCCTGCAGAAGATGAGCGACGCCCCGTTCACGCGTTGCACCCAGTGCGGCCAGGAAACGTTCGCGAAGATGGTCACCGCAGCCGGCTTTCACCTCAAGGGCAGCGGCTGGTACGCCACGGACTTCAAGGGGGGAGGAGCGAAGCCTGCCGCGAAATCCGAGGGGGCGTCCGAAGCAAAGGACAGCGCCAAGGGCCCGGCGCCCGCATCCGGCACGGGCGGATGCCCGGCCTCCTCGTAGGCCCTACTTGATCCCCTTCGGTCCGGAACGGTGCGCAGGCGAGTGATGGCCACGCTGAGGCGCTATCTCGTCGCGGGCCTCCTCGTGTGGATCCCGCTTGCGATCACGTTCTGGGTGCTCTCGCTGCTGGTCGAGCTGATGGACCAGTCGCTGCTGATCGTTCCCGCCCGCTATCGCAGCGATGCCGTGCTTGGCTTCCACCTGCCCGGGCTCGGCGCCATCCTGACGATCATGATCCTGCTTTCCACCGGCGCGGTGGTGGCCAATTTCTTGGGCAAGCGCCTGCTGCTTTTCTGGGAGTCCGTGCTGGGCCGCATCCCGATAGTGCGTTCGATATACGGCGGCGTGAAGCAGATCAGCGACACGCTCTTCTCGCCCGACGGCAAGGCCTTCCGCCGCGCGGTACTCGTGCGCTATCCCCACGCGGGCGCATGGACGGTCGCGCTCGTCACGGGTACTCCCGAGCACGAGGTCACGGACCACCTGGGCCACGACCAGGTGTCGGTCTTCGTGCCCACGACGCCCAACATCACGGCGGGGTTCTTTCTCATCGTGCCGCGATCCGACACGCTGGAGTTGCAGATGAGCGTGGACCAGGCGCTCAAGTACATCATTTCCATGGGCGTGGCCGAGCCGCCGCGCCCGGGAGCACGACCCGAGAGTCTCCACTCCGGGACCGACCCCAATCCGGTGCCGTCGCCGAAAACGTAGGCGGCGGCGCGAAGGGTCGGGCAGTCACTGCCCACGGCGTGCGAAGCCAGGCCTCCCGCGGTTGCGCGGGAGCGACGAACGAAATCGGCCCCGCGAGCGGGGCACAAAGAGAAAATGCGAACTGAATACTGCGGACTGATCGATACCCGATTCCTCGGGAAACCCGTGACGCTTTATGGCTGGGCGCACCGCCGCCGCGACCACGGAGGCGTCATCTTCGTCGACCTTCGTGATCGCGAGGGGCTCGTCCAGGTGGTGAGCGATCCGGACCGGAAGGAGACCTTCGCCAACGCCGACCGGGTCAGGAACGAATTCGTCCTTCGGGTGACCGGCATCGTGCGGCGCCGCCCGGAGGGAACGGTGAACCCGGGCCTCAGAAGCGGGGAAATCGAAGTGCTCGCCCACGACCTGGAGATCCTGAACCCTGCGGTCACGCCGCCGTTCATGATGGACGACGAGACGATTTCCGAGGAGGTGCGGCTTCGCTACCGCTACCTCGACCTGCGCCGCGAACCGATGCACAAGGCGCTGAAGATGCGCCACCGCACTGCGAAGGCGGTGCGCGACTACCTGGACGACCTGGGCTTCATCGACATCGAGACACCGGTGCTCTACAAGTCCACGCCCGAGGGCGCGCGAGAATTCCTCGTGCCTTCACGCATCCATGACGGGCAGTTCTACGCGCTGCCGCAGTCTCCGCAGCTGTTCAAGCAGCTCCTGATGATTGCCGGCTACGACCGCTACTACCAGATCGTGAAGTGCTTCCGCGACGAGGACCTGCGCGCGGACCGGCAGCCCGAGTTCACGCAGATCGACATCGAGACATCGTTCCTTTCCGAGCGCGAGATCCAGGACATCATGGAGGGGCTCGTTCGCCACGTCTTCAAGCGGGTGCTCGACGTGGATCTGCCTGCATTTCCGCGCCTGGCCTACGCCGACGCGATGGCCCGGTATGGCAGCGACAAGCCCGACCTGCGCGTGAAGCTCGAGCTGACCGAGCTCACCGACCTCATGAAGGGCGTCGATTTCAAGGTCTTCCGGGCGGCGGCGGAACTTCCCGATGGCCGCGTCGCCGCGCTGCGGGTGCCCGGCGGCAATGCTGCGTTCACGCGCAAGGAACTCGACGACCTCACGCCGTTCGTGGCGATCTACGGCGCGAAGGGCCTGGCATACATCCGCGTGAACGACCGCACGAAGCCGGGCGAGGAGGGCCTCCAGTCGCCGATCGTGAAGTTCTTCAAGCCCGCCGAGCTCGCCGCGATCCTCGAGCGCACCAGCGCGCAGGACGGCGACGTGATCTTCTTCGGCGCGGACCGCCGGAAGGTGGTCAACGACGCGATGGGCGCGTTGCGCATGAAGGTCGGGCACGAGAAGGGCCACGCCGAAGCCGGCTGGCGCCCGTGCTGGGTGCTGGATTTCCCCGCCTACGAATACGACGAGGAGGGCAAGCGCTGGCTGGCCGCGCACCACCCGTTCACGAGCCCGAAGGACGAGCACGTGGCCCTCATGGACACCGACCCCGGCAAGGTGCTTGCGAAGGCCTACGACATTGCGCTGAACGGCTGGGAGATCGGCGGCGGCTCCGTGAGAATCCACCGCACCGAGATCCAGGCCAGGCAGTTCAAGACGCTCGGCATCGGCGACGAGGAAGCGCGCGCAAAGTTCGGCTTCCTGCTGGACGCTCTCTCGTATGGCGCGCCCCCGCACGGGGGCATCGCATTCGGTTTCGACCGGATGGTGGCGATGATGGCGGGCGTGGACCAGATCCGGGACGTGATCGCCTTCCCGAAGACGCAGCGCGGACAGGACCTGATGGTCGAGGCGCCGAGCGCCGTGACGGAGCGCCAGCTTCGCGAGGTGCACATTCGCCTGCGCAGTCCGACGCAGCCTCCATCGCCACCCTCCGCCTTGGGAGAGGGCCGGGATGAGGGGCAGGGTTGACGATCGCACTCGTGGCCCACGGCGGTGCCGGCGTGGTTGCGCGCATGCGGGCCTAGTGGCTTGGAGACGCGGTTCAAGATTCCGGTCTCGACGCTGGTGGTCATCTACACGCCGGAACTGGACGTGCTACTCATCGAGCGCGCCGACCATCCCGGATTCTGGCAGAGCGTCACGGGAAGCCAGGACCCGGGCGAATCCCTCGCGCAAACCGCCATTCGCGAGGTCGGGGAGGAGACGGGCATCGACGCGACGCGTCACGTCCTCGCCGATTGGCAGGTGTCCAACGTTTACGAGATCTTCGCGGTCTGGCGCTACCGCTACGCGCCGGGCGTCACGCACAATACCGAGCACGTCTTCGGTTTGCGGGTACCGGGACGGCTCGAGGTGACACTCGCACCGAAGGAACACCTGCGCTTCCGGTGGCTTGCGTGGCAGGAGGCGGCGAACGAGGTGTTCTCGTGGAGCAACCGACAGGCGATACTCATGCTTCCCGAGAAGGACGCATCCTTCGCAAGCACCGGAACCGCGCCATGAATCCCGAAGCTGCCCCGTCCCTCACCGTCGTCACTTACAACATCCACAAGGGTTTCTCGGCGCTCAACGGCCGGCTGGTGGTGCACGAGATCCGGGAGCGGCTGCACTCCCTGGCCGCCGACGTGGTGTTCCTGCAGGAGGTGCAGGGGGCCCACCACCGGCATTCGCGCAAGCACGTCTCGTGGCCCGAGGCGGGCCAGCACGAGTTCCTGACGCAGGAGGGCGGCCACGGAGCCTACGGCATGAACGCCAGCTACCAGGACGGGCACCACGGCAACGCGATCGTGAGCCGCTTCCCGATCGTGAAGTCGGAAAACATCGACATCTCCCATCACGCGATGGAGAGCCGTGGGCTGCTGCACTGCGAGATGGCGGTGCCAGGCTGGACGGAGCCCCTGCACTGCATCAATGTCCACCTGGGGCTCTGGGCGAGGAGCCGTCGCTTCCAGCTCGAGTGGCTCTGCAACCGCATCCGCGAAACCGTGCCTCCCCGCGCGCCCCTCGTGGTGGCCGGCGACTTCAACGACTGGCGCGGAGTCGCCACCGCGATGCTTGAGCGCGAGCTCGACCTCGCCGAAGTCTTCGAGCAGGCGCTCGGCCGGCACGCGAGGAGCTTTCCCGCGCGACTGCCGTTCCTCAAGCTCGATCGCATCTACGTGCGCGACCTGAAGGTGGGTGTCACGCAACGCCTCTCCGGGGATCCCTGGTCGCGCCTGTCCGATCACGTGGCGCTCGCCGCGAAACTGTCCCGCTGAAGGCGCGCCGGGAAGAGTCATGAGGCCGGTCGCCGGCAATCGCGTGACGCTCCTGCGCAACGGCGCCGAGTTCTTTCCTGCGCTCGTGGCCGCGATCGACTCCGCTTCCGAGGATGTGCGCCTCGAGACCTACATCTTCGCCGACGACGCTGCGGGGCGGGCGGTGGGCGAGGCCCTCAAGCGCGCGGCAAGACGGGGCGTCAAGGTGCGGCTCATGATCGACGGCTTCGGATCGCGCGAGCTGGCGCCGGCGTTCCTGGAGGACCTGGGGGCCGCCGGCGTCTTCGTCCAGCGCTTTCGCCCGGAGCGGGGCTGGTTTTCATTTCGGCGCAGCCGCCTTCGGCGCCTGCACCGGAAGATCGCGCTCGTCGATGCGCGCGTGGGCTTCGTGGGCGGTCTCAACATCCTCGACGACCATTCCGGGCACGAGAGCGAAGCGCCGCGCTACGACTATGCCGTGCGCATCGAGGGACCGCTGCTCGCGGAAATCTACCCCGTCATGTACCGGCTGTGGTGGCTGGTGGCCACGCTCTCGCGCAACGGACGTCAGCCCGGGTTCCTTCCCCCGGTCGTCCCCTCCGGGCCTGTCGGTGAAACCACGGCGGCCTTCGTCTTCCGCGACAACTTCCGGCATCGCCACGACATCGAGGCGATGTACCTCGAGGGGATCAATGCCGCGCGCCGCGAGATCCTCATCGCCTGCGCGTACTTCATGCCCGGCTGGCGCGTGCGCCACGCACTCATGGAGGCGACGGCGCGCCGCGTACGCGTGGCCATCGTCGTGCAGGGCTGGTCGGACCACCGGATCTTCCAGAACGCGAGCCGGATCCTCTACGGAGCGCTGCTCGACCGCGGCATCGAGATCTACGAGTACGAGCGCAGCGAATTGCACGCCAAGGCCGCGGTCATCGACGGTCGTTGGGCCACGGTCGGTTCGTCCAACCTCGATCCCTTCAGCCTGTTCCTGGCACGCGAGGCCAACGTGGTGATCTTCAGCGAGTCGTTCGCGGGAGAGATGCGCGAATCCATCGACCACGAAATCCGCCTGGGGGCGCGGGCCGTTCCCCGCATCCTCTGGAGACGCCGGCCGTGGCTCCAGCGCGTCGGCGGATGGCTCGCGTACGGCTGCGCGCGGGTCGCGATGGGCATTGCCGGCATCGGCCGGCGGTGGTTCTGAAGGGGGGGCGAACGCCGCCTAGCGGTGATCCGCCCGGTCGGCCGAGGCGCCGCGGATGAGGGTGCCGACGCCTTCGCTGGTGAGCACTTCCAGCAGCAGGGCATGCGAGATCCGCCCGTCGATGATGTGCGCGGTCTTCACGCCGTTCTTCACCGCGTCCAGCGCGCACTCGACCTTGGGCAGCATCCCGCCGGAGATCGTGCCGTCCTCGATCATCGCGTTCACCTTCTTGGCGGTAAGGCCCGTGATCACCTTGCCCTCCTTGTCGAGAACGCCGGTGGTGTTGGTGAGGAGTATCAGCTTCTCGGCCTGGAGGGTGATCGCGAGCTTGCCAGCCGCGATGTCGGCGTTGATGTTGTAGGCTGTCCCGTTGTCGTCCGCGCCAATGGGCGCGATGACGGGGATGAAATTGCGCTCGTCGAGGAGCTGGATGATTTCCGGGTCGATGCGGACGACTTCTCCCACGAGGCCCACGTCGATTTTCTTCTTCTTGTCCTCCTTGCTCGCGACCTTGAGCTTGCGGGCGTGGATGAAGTGGCCGTCCTTGCCGGTGAGACCCACGGCGCGGCCGCCTGCCTTGTTGATGAGGGTGACGATTTCCTGGTTGATCAGGCCGCCGAGCACCATCTCCACCACGTCCAGCGTTTCCTCGTCCGTGACGCGCATGCCCTGGATGAACTCGCTTTGCTTGCCGAGCTTCTGCAGGAGCGCCCCGATCTGCGGGCCGGCGCCGTGCACGACCACCGGATTCATGCCGATCAGCTTCAGCAGCACGATGTCCTCGGCGAAGTCCTCCTGCAGCGCGACGTCGGTCATCGCGTTGCCGCCGTACTTGATCACGATGGTCTTGTCGTAAAAGCGCTGGATGTAAGGCAGCGCCTCTACCAGCACTTCGGCTTTCTGCGTGGAGGATAGCTTGGGAGGCATGTTGGGGCAGCTCGGAGGGGAAGGGGTGGGTGGCCGCTATTGTAGGCGGCGCTCCTCCAAGTAAAAAGGGGTCCGGAAGGCTTCGGGCCTGCGGACCCCGGGAAGCGGGAGCGCGCGCTACTGGATCGCGACCCGGCGGCCTGCCGCCGCCGCCTTCTTGGGCAGAGTGAGCTCGAGCACGCCGTCGGTGTATTTCGCTTCGGCTTTCGTCTCGTCGATATCCTGCGGGAGCGCGAAGCGACGGGTGGTCTTGCCGACGTAGCGCTCAGTGCGCAGCACCCGCTCGCCTTCCTTCGCCTCTGTCTCGCGCCGGCTTTCCGCGCTGATCTGGACCTCGTTTGCCTCGATCTCGACGTGGATGTCCTCTTTCCTCGCGCCGGCGATATCGGCCTGGAGCACGTAGGCGGCCGGGGTTTCGCGAACGTCGACACGGATGGGCGCAGGCTCGGATGCGCCCGCGCAGGCCGGGACCGTGCGGAAGAAATCGTTGAAAAGACCGTCGAGTCGCCCGGTGACGGGCTCGTAGCGCAGCAGCGAATTCATGCTTGCCTCCTGTTCAGTGGATGGGGTCCGGATGCGGCCCGGAACCTTCGGGACGCAACTGCGTCCGATGGGGACTATCTTTGGCCCGCAGCGCGAAATTCAAGGGGCAGGCGGGGCGGCAATCGCCGCGGTGTATCATTTCCCGCCTGCTCGGGGCCCCTCGCGAGCCGACTGTGCAACCCATCCGCAAAGGAGATTCCCATGAACTCGAAGCGAGCCCTCATCCGGTCGGCACTGGCCGGCGTGGTCGCGCTCGGCCTCGGCCAGGTCCGGGCGGCTGACGCCCACGACGGCCAGCCGGCGGCCGACAAGGAGAAGTGCTACGGCATCGCCAAGGCCGGCCAGAACGACTGCGGTACGGCCACCCACGCCTGCGCGGGACTTGCCAGGAAGGACAATGCGCCGGATGAGTGGAGGTTGGTTCCCAAGGGCACCTGCGCGAAGCTGGGCGGCAAGCTCAAGCCCCCGGCCGTCAAGTAGCGAACGCCACTCGTGCCCGCGCGCTTCCCGGCTCGCGCACCGGATTCCGCGAAGGCCGGCATCGGCCTGCGCACCCCGCACTTCGAGGCCCTGGCCGCAAGGCGGCCGGCGCTTTCCTTCCTCGAGGTGCACAGCGAGAACTATTTCGCCGACGGCGGACCCTCGATCGCGTGGCTGGAGCGATTTCGC
This sequence comes from Betaproteobacteria bacterium, assembly GCA_016720855.1. Taxonomy (NCBI): domain Bacteria; kingdom Pseudomonadati; phylum Pseudomonadota; class Betaproteobacteria; species Betaproteobacteria bacterium. The sequence continues at coordinate 993,693 of JADKJU010000002.1, forward strand.
GCCGACTATGCCGTGAGCCTGCACGGGGTGGGGCTCTCCCTGGGCTCGGTGGATCCGCTCGACGGGCCGCACCTGTCACGACTTGCACGTCTCGTGAAGCGTATCGAACCGGCGCTCGTCTCGGAGCACCTGTGCTGGTCGAGCCTGGGCGGGCGGCACCTGAACGAGCTGCTGCCGTTGCCGTATTCGGAGGAAGTGCTCGCCCATGTGTGCGGTCGCGTTGCCGAAGTGCAGGATCGCCTCGGGCGAACCGTGCTCATCGAAAACGTGTCGGCCTATGTGCGATTCACCTCCTCGACGATTCCCGAGGGCGAGTTCGTCGCCGAGGTGGCGCGCCGTACCGGATGCGGCGTGCTCCTCGACGTGAACAACGCGTGGGTCAATGCGGTGAACCATGGAACCGATGCGAGGCAGTTCCTCGGCGCCATCGACCCCGCGACCGTCGGCGAGATCCATTTGGCCGGCTGCGAGGTGACGCCTGACGGTCTCATCGATACGCACGGTGCCCCGGTCTTTCCCGAGGTCTGGGCGCTGTTCGAGGAGACGATCGCGCGCCTGGGCCCGGTGCCGACGCTCATCGAGTGGGACAACCACATTCCGGAGCTCGACGTCCTGCTCGCGGAAGCCGGAAGGGCTGATGCGATCCTCGGCTCATCCATCGCGCGAACCGGTCGCCGGGCGGCGGCATGACGCATCCGGAACGACTGGGCCGCCTGCAGGCGCAATTCGTGGATGCCGTCCTGGAAGGCGATCGCGAGGCACTTGCGCCGCATCTTGCGGGTGAAGCCGGATTGGCGACACGCCGGCTCGCCATCTATCGCGGCGCGATTTCCGCCAATCGCCGGGATGCCCTGCGCGCTGCGTATCCGGTCGTTGCGCGTCTCGTGGGCGATGCCTTCTTCGACGAGGCGGCGCGGCGCCACTCGCAAACGACGCCGCCGGATCGCGCCGACCTCAATCGCCATGGCGCGTCATTTCCGGCGTTCCTGGCCGCGTATGCGCACGCGCAGCCGATGCCGTGGCTCGCCGATGTCGCGAGGCTCGAGTGGGCGTGGCAGGAATCGCTCATGGCGGCCGACGCGCCGCGGCTCGATTTCGCCGCGCTCGCGCTCGTGCGGGAAGACGAGCAGGCGGATATCCGATTTCGCCTCCACCCCGGCGTGCGCCTCGTGCGCTCGGCCTGGCCCGTGTACTCGATCTGGGAGGCCAACCAGCCCGATCGTGACGGGACGCCGGATCGCGAGGAAGGCGCCGACGACGTGCTCGTCTGGCGCGAGGAGCAGCGCGTTCGGCAGGCGACCCTCGACTTGCCGGAAGCCGCGTTCGTTGAAGGGCTTGCGCGCGGTCTTGCGCTCGGCGAGGTGGCCGGCAGGCAGGACGGGTGGGATTGCACGGCGATTCTCCACCGTCTCGCGGAGCACGGGATGCTCTGCGGCTTCTCGACCGGCGACCCGCCCGGGCCCTAGCGCGACGTGATGTCGTTCACGACATCGAGCGCGATGCGCCAGCCCTGCGACTCCCGCCGCCAGACGCGAACATAGTGCCCCGCCGTGGCGGCGCCTCGCGGGCCATACCGGCCCCACGCGTAGCCCAGGTCCCCGGAAGCGCTCACCTCATGAGCCTCGAGAAACCATGCCGTGCGCGATTCGCGCGCCGCGGGAGAGCCCAGCGCGGCGTCGCGGCCGAGGAACGGCGCCTGTCCCTCGCGATACATGCGTATGGACGATGAGGCCGCAGCCGCGTAGGCGGCCGCGTCGCCGGCGTCGCTTGCGCGACTGGCGAACTGCGCTTCGGCAGCCGCGATCGAGCTGGAAGGGGGCGTGCCGGGAGGCGGCGTCGAGCCTGCCTGCAGGCGCGCTTCGGCGAGGGCGGCGCCCGGGTGGGAAATGCCGAGGTCGACATGGACTCGCCAGGGGCCGCCCGCATCGCGCTTCCACAGGGAAACGAACTGGCCATGCAGGGGGGCGGCGGAAGGATCCTTGCGGCTTGTGATCGTCCAGGGCCCGGTGGAAAGCCCGATCTCGCCGGAAGCCGCCACCTCGACGAAAACGGGTCGCCAGTCGAGGACAATGGGGGGATCCGGACGGGCGGCGATCGCCGCGGGGCCGTTCACCGGCCCGTCGCGAAAGAGGATGGCGTCCGGAGCGAACCACGCGAGGAACGCGGCGCGCATGCCTTCGCGAACGGACTGAGCCGCAAAGGCGGACTCCGCGGCGGCCAGCGACGTGGGCGCCTGCGCGGGCGGGGCAGGATCGGGCAGGCAGGCGCATCCTGCCAGGGCGGTTGCTGCCGCGGCGAACAGCCGTTTCATGTGCCTAGAGCACGTAGCGCGAGAGATCCTCGCTTTTCGCCAGCTCGGCCAGGCGCGCATCGACATAGGCCGCGTCGATGCGCACTTCGCGCGCGCCGCGGCCGGCGTCGAACGAGATCTCCTCGAGGAGCTTCTCCAGCACCGTATGCAGGCGCCGCGCGCCGATGTTTTCCGTGCGCTCGTTCACCGAGAAGGCGATTTCCGCCAGGCGCCGCACGGCTTCCGGCGTGAACGAGAGCGCGACTTCCTCGGTGGCGAGGAGCGCCTCGTATTGCGTCGTGAGACAGGCATCGGTGGCCGTCAGGATGCGCTCGAAGTCTTCCACCGAAAGGTTCGAGAGTTCCACGCGGATGGGAAGGCGACCCTGCAGTTCGGGGATGAGGTCGGACGGGCGCGACAGGTGGAACGCGCCGCTGGCGATGAACAGGATGTGGTCGGTCCGGACCACGCCGTACTTCGTCGTGACCGACGTGCCTTCCACGAGGGGAAGGAGGTCGCGCTGCACGCCCTGCCGCGAGACGTCGGCGCCGCCGGTTTCCCCGCGACTGGCGATCTTGTCGATCTCGTCCAGAAACACGATGCCGTCCTGCTCCACGGCGCGCATGGCCTTGAGGCGGATCTCCTCCTCGTTCACGAGCTTGCCGGCTTCCTCGTCGGTGATGAGTCGCAGCGCCTCCCGGATGGCCAGCTTCCGGCTCTTCCGGCGGCCGCCGCCCATGTTCGCGAACATGCCCTGGATCTGCTGGGTGAGTTCCTCCATGCCCGGCGGAGCCATGATCTCCATCGCCCCGGATCCCTGGGCCACGTCGATCTCGATCTCGCGATCGTCGAGCTTTCCCTCGCGCAGCATCTTGCGGAAGCGCTGGCGCGTGGAGCCGGCCTCCTGGCCCTCGGAGACAGGCACGCCGGGGAGCAGCGCGTCGAGGATCCGCTCCTCCGCCGCGTCCTCCGCGCGCGGGCGGACCTTGTTCATCTCCTGCTCGCGCGTGGCCTTGACCGCCACCTCGGCCAGGTCGCGGATGATCGTATCCACGTCGCGGCCGACATAGCCGACCTCGGTGAATTTCGTCGCCTCGACTTTCACGAACGGGGCGTTCGCCAGTCGCGCCAGCCGTCGCGCGATCTCCGTCTTGCCCACGCCGGTCGGCCCGATCATCAGGATGTTCTTGGGCGTGATTTCGCTGCGCAGCGGCTCCGGAACCTGCGAGCGGCGCCACCGGTTGCGCAGCGCGATCGCGACGGCCTTCTTGGCCGCGCCCTGGCCGACGATGTGCTTGTCCAGCTCGTGGACGATTTCCTGCGGCGTCATCATCGACGCGGCCGGCGGGGCAGGCAGGGTGGCGTTCGGGCTCATGGAAGCGCGGCCGGGCCGCTCAGAGCGTCTCGATCACGTGGTTCTGGTTCGTGTAGATGCAGATCTCGCCCGCGATCTCCAGGGCCTTCTTCACGATGTCCGCGGGGGCGAGCTCGGTGTTCGCAACGAGGGCCATGGCGGCGGCCTGGGCGAACGAGCCGCCGCTGCCCATGGCGACGATCCCGTGTTCCGGCTCGAGCACGTCGCCATTGCCGGTGATGAGCAGGGAAGCTTCCCGGTCGGCCACGGCAAGCATCGCCTCCAGGCGGCGAAGCATCCTGTCCGTGCGCCAGTCCTTGGCAAGCTCGACCGCCGATCGCAGGAGGTTGCCCTGGTGCTTCTCGAGCTTTGCCTCGAACCGCTCGAAGAGGGTGAACGCATCGGCCGTCGCGCCTGCAAAGCCGGCCAGGATGCGATCGTTGTAGAGGCGGCGTACCTTGCGCGCGCAGGACTTGACGACGACGTTGCCGAGGGTGACCTGGCCGTCGCCGCCCATGGCGACCCGGGCGCCCCGGCGTACGCAGACGATGGTGGTTCCGTGGAAGGATTCGTCGGCCATGGCGGGTCTAGTTCACCCTTCGGCGGATGAGGATCGCGTGGCGATTGAACCCGAAGGCTTCCAGCAGCGCGGCGTTCAATTCGGAAAGATTGGAAAGGATTACCCGCTTGCCAGCGAGCTGGATTGCCTTTACCACCTCGAAGAACTGGGCCCCGGCGGCAAAATCGACGCGCAGGACCTTGCTCATGTCCACGACGATTTCCGAACCCGCGGCCGAATGGGCGGCCAGGTCGGCGAACTGGTTCTGGCTTGCGGTGGAGATCACGCCCTTCAGAACGAAGGCGGAGTCCGGCACCGAGGCCGCGGCGGCCGCGGCGGGCGCGGCCGGGACGTGGGACGCCGCGGCCGACACGGTGTTCAAGTACACCTCCCAGCTGGGCGGCGATATCTCGAACGCGACGGCATATTCCAGTCCCAGCTCCTCGAAGGGCTCCATCTTCCCCTGTACCACGTAGAGCTCGAACAGGAGCTGCCAGAAGCTGCGCGTGGCGTCCGATGCCCGCTCGTTGAGTGCGGCGCGCAGCACGTGCTCGAGCGTCTCGACGCTGTTGAACCACATCGGCAGGCCGCCGCGCCGAAGGCGCCGCAGGGCCGCGGCCAGCAGCGCCGACTCCGAGGCGGTGATGGAGGCGACCTTTCCCAGGTCGACCCGCACCGTGCCCATCGACTCGGCAAAGGCGAGGAACTTCTCGATTTCCGGAGCGAGCTCGCCCATCGGATTGGGTTTGAGGGCGAAGAAATCCTTGCGTTCGCGACCCTGGACGCGCCTCGGATCCGAGGTGGCCTCGGATCCGCCCGCCCAGGCGGGGGGTGACTGCTCGAACTTCACCGTAAACAGCATGCAAAGCGCGTCGTATTCCGTCCGGTTCTGCGTGACCTCGAACAGGTCGAACAACATGAGCCAGGGCTGCTTGTTGGAACGGCTCGCGGGATTGCGCGTCTCGGCCTTGAGGATCGCCTCGGCGGCGGCCACGAGGTTCGCGGCGTAGAGCACGGCGGCTTCCTGCGCCGGGGGCAGGGGGGCGGAGTGGAATTCCTCGCTGCCGACGCGCCCGGCAGCGCGCGGCGCAGGCCGGGAAATGCCTGCCGGGGAGCTGCCGACGCCGGGAGAGGCCACGGTGGGAATGGCCTCAGGGCTTGAAGGGCGTCGCGTTGGTGAGGCGGTAGTACACGACGTCGTTGTCGAGAACCGACAGGCGGCCTGCAATGACAACGGGTTCGAAGGTGAAGTCGATCGGCGTGTCGGCGAGCACCTCGACGAGCGATTCCGGCCCGCCGGTCAGGCAGAACGAGCAGTGCGGCGGGAAAGCGGAGAGCAGGAACCGCTTCTGCTTCCTGGCCTGGTCGAGCGGCATCATGAACCCGTAGAGCTTGACCTGCTGCTTGTCCAGTTCCCTCACTTCCTTCGCGAAGACGGGGCCGAACTTCTTGTCGGCCTTCTGCACCGTTTTCGTCGACTGGAGCAGCTGCCAGGGCACGGTGCCGACCGGCGTGGGATCCGTCCCGATCCAGAAGCCGCCCTGCTCGGGGGATTTCGCGCGATCCTGGGGCTGCAGCGCCATCGCCCCGCAGGCGGTGATCGCGGCGACGACGGCAACGGCGGAAAATCGAATCGTTCCGGAATGCGCCATGGTGTCTCGCTTATCGTTTCGAGAGCAGGTTCGCGGGATCGGTGAAGTAAGCCTGTATTGCGGGCACGAGGCAGGTGAGGGCGCCGATCGCAAGGACTGCGGCGGCAAGGACCGCCTCGCCGGCGACCCACGTGAGCCCCGTGAGCGGCCAGGACCCGGACCTAGCGAGCCACAGGCCCAGAACATGCGTTGCACCATGTCCGAGTGCCAAGCCCAGTATAACGCCCGCCATGAGGAGCGTCACGCCCTCGACCAGGGTGAGCGCGGCGAGCGATGCCGGACGTGCGCCGAGAGTCCTCAGGAGAGCGAGGTCGTAACGCCTTTCCTGCAGGGCCGAGGTCAGGGCGACGAAGAGCGACAGCGCGGCGCTGGCCATGAGGATGATCGCGAACCACCGCAGCGTCTCGACACCGGCGCCGACAAGTTCGAGGAGGCGGGCGATCTCGTACGCCGGCGAGGCGGCCTGCATCGCGGTGGTGGCGTTTATCGAGCGCGGGAGCATCGCGGCGGCAAGCGGTGTGGCGTACCGGATGAGAAGAGCGGTGATCTCGGGCCGGGCGGTGGCGTGGCGCTCGTGGACGTGCCATACGCTTTCGACGGAGGTGACGACAAGCCGGTCGATCACGGCGCCGGTGGGCGCGAGGATCCCGGTGACGCGGTAAGGATGTTCGCCGTGGGCCGGTCCCGCAGCCGCGAGCCCGTGCGAGCCCGTGATGCTCGCACCCACCGTCACGGCCTGGCGGCGGGCGACCTCCGCGCCCACGACGGCTTCCATCGCGCCCGCGAAGAGCGCGCCCTGCGCGACTTTCGCCTCGTAGAGGCCGAGGAACGAGGCGTCGGTCCCGACAATGCGATAGCCGCGGAAGGAATCCCCGAGGGCCAGCGGCGTTGCGGAGGCGACCATCGGGTTCGCGACGATCGCCTCGGCTTCCTCGACGCCGATGTTGCCGGTGGGCACGTCGGCGTGGAACACCGTGGACAGGATGAGCTGCAGGGGGCTTCCCTTGGCTCCTACCACGAGGTCCACGGGCTTCGCGTCTCGCGCCAGGCGCTCCTCGGCCTGTTGCGTCACCAGGAGCAGGAAGGTGATCGTCGCCACCCCGAGCGCCAGCATCGTCGCGTTGAGCGCCGTGAGGAGCGGGCGGCTCGCGAGGTAGGCCATCGCCAGGCGGGCGGACCTCACAGCTCGAGTCTCCTGGAGAAGCGGCCGCGGATGCGGTTGTCGTGGGTCGCCACGAGCAGGGTCGCCCCGCACGCGGCGGCCTGTTCGAGCAGCAGGGCCAAGGCCCGCTCGCAGTTGGCGTCATCCAGGGCGGAGGTCGGCTCGTCCGCGAGGATGAGCGCAGGCCGGTTCACGACGGCGCGGGCGATGGCCACCCGCTGCGCCTCGCCGACCGAGATCTCGCGGGCCCGGGCGCCCGCGAGGGCTGCGATACCCAGGCTTCCCAGGACCTCGTCGATGCGGGTGTCGTCGACCCCCGACCCGGCCAGGCGCTGCGCGAGACGCAGATTCTCGCGCACGGAGATCACGCCGATGAGGTGCAGGGTTTGCAGCACGAGGCCGATCCTGCGTGCGCGGAAGGCATCGCGTCCGGCCGGCGTGAGGCGCGTCACGTCCTCGCCCGCGACGCGCACGCTTCCCGCCGTGGGTGCCGCGAGGCCGGCGATCACGTTGAGGAGCGTGGTCTTGCCGCTGCCGGAAGGGCCGAGCACGAGGCTCGCGTCGCCGCGCGCAACGTCCCAGGCCGGCACGTCGAGGACGGTGCGGCCCGCATAATCGTGGCGCAGGTTTCGGATCGCGAGCATGGGCCGCGGGGAAGCTCGTTCAGGCGACGCAGTAAGCCAGGCCTTCCTCGAACAGGCGGCGCGGGATCCTTCGGCCGATGAATACCATCACGGTCTCCCGGGCCTCCCCGGACGCCCAGGGCTTGCCGGGGGTGCCGCCCATCAGCATGTGCACGCCCTGGAAGATCATGCGCCGCGGCTCGCCCTGGATGTTGAGGATTCCCTTGTAACGCAGCAGGTCCTCGCCGTAGTTCTGCACCATGAGCGAGAGGAACGTCTCGATCTTCTCCATGTGCATGGGTCGCGGATCCCTCCAGACGAAGCTCTTCACGTCGTCGTCATGATGATGGTGGTCTTCAGCAAGGAAGGCAGGGTCGATCTCGAGCGCGGCATTGAGGTTGAAGCCCCGGATGTCGAGGATCTCCCGGATATCGGTTTCTCCGAAGTGGACCTTCTTCTGCTGGGCCCTGGGGTTCATGCCGCGCAGGCGGTCCGCCAGGTCCGCGATCTCGCCCTCGCCGACCAGGTCCGTCTTGGAGAGCAGGATTCGGTCCGCGAAGCCCACCTGCGCGCGCGCCTCGTCGTGCTCGTCGAGCTGCTTCTGGCCGTGCATCGCATCCACCACGGTGATGACCGCGTCGAGCAGGTATTCGCCGTGGATGCCTTCGTCCATGAAGAACGTCTGCGCGACCGGCCCGGGGTTGGCGAGGCCGGTGGTCTCGATGACGACGCGGTCGAACTTCAGCGCGCCCTCGCGGCGCTTCTTCCCGAGCTCGCCCAGGATGCGCACGAGGTCGCCGCGCACGGTGCAGCACAGGCACCCGTTGTTCATCTCGATGATCTGCTCCTCGCGGTCCTCCACGAGGATCTCGTTGTCCACGCCGGTCTCGCCGAACTCGTTCTCGATCACGGCAATCCGCTCGCCGTGCTGCTCGGTGAGGATGCGGTTCAGGAGCGTCGTCTTTCCCGCCCCGAGAAAGCCGGTGAGGATGGTGACGGGGATAAGGTCCTTGTCGGGGTTCGGGACGGCGGCCATGCGTTACCTCTAGGCGGGGGCGAGGACGAAGGAATCCAATGTCTGGGCGACAAACGATTCTTCAAGGTCGCGGACGATGAATACGAGGCGCGTGCGGCGGTCCGTGTCGGGCCAGGCCGGCAGGCGCGCGGCGGGATAAAGCGTGTGCTGGACGGCGTGCACCGCGACGGGGCCGGCCTCGCTTGCGGCGTTCACGAGCCCCTTCACGCGCAGGATCCGGTCGCCGGCGAGCTCGAGCAGGGTGGCGAGGCCGTCCTCGAAGGCCGGCCAGTCGACGGGTGTACCGGCGAACCACGCGAAAGCGCGCACGTGCGGATCGTGCATGGCGGGCGCCGGTGCGCCGGCCCGACGGTAGGCGCCGGCGTTCAGCCAGGAAACCGGGTCCGGCAGGCGTTGCGCGCCCCGGTAGAGACCTGTGTCGAGCAGTCGTTCCGGGTCGGCGTCGCCCTCGGCGCTGCGGATGCGCCGGGCGCCGGGGTTGAGCGCGGCGAGTCGGACCTCGATCGCATCGAGCGCGTCCGCCTGCGCGATGTCCGCCTTCGTGATCACCAGGCGGTCGGCGACCGCGGCCTGCTTCACGGCCTCGGGATGGCGATCGAGCTCGCCCATTCCATGCACGCCATCGACGGTGGTCACGATGCCGGAGAGCGAGTACCGCGCGGAGACCAGCGGAAGTTCGATGAGCGTGCGGGCGAGCGGCGCCGGGTCGGCGAGGCCCGTCGTCTCCACGATCACCCGGCCGAACGCCGGGATCTCACCCGACGCGCGCTTGAAGTAGAGGTCCCGCATGGCCTGCACGAGGTCGCCCGCCACCTGGCAGCACACACAGCCGCTGGGCAGAAGCACCACGTTCTCGGATGCGGTGCGCACGAGGAGGTGGTCGATCCCCACCGGCCCGAATTCGTTCACGATCACGGCGCAGTCGCCGGCCGCCGGGTGCCGCAGGAGCCGGTTGAGGAGCGTCGTCTTCCCGCTGCCGAGAAAGCCCGTGAGCAGCGTGACTGGGGTGATCGGGGTGGCGGTCATTGGGGGCGGCAGGTCGCGCAATCAAGGATTCAACGGCACGCCGCGCACCGGCCCTGCACGGTGAGCTCGACCTTCTCCCGCACGAAGCCCCTCGGCAGCTTCACGTTCGGCGGCATGGCGACCTCCTCGAGACAGACGGTCGTGCCGCAATGCGAGCACGTGAAGTGAGCGTGCGGGCCGTGGGAAGCGCCGCGGTTGGCGCGAAAGCGCCATGTCCGGTCGTCGCCCGGGATGCGGTGGACCAGGCCGAGTTGCACCAACCAGTCGAGCACGCGGTAGACGGTCACGCGATCGACGGGCAGGCTTGCCCGCAGCGCGGCCTCGACCTCGTGATGCGTGAGCGCCGTAACGGACCCCAGGAGGACCGCGAGGACCGCAGCGCGCGGGGCGGTCAGGCGCTCGCCGGAAAGGCGTATCCGGGCCTGCGCGGCTGGCAGTTGCGCCGCATGGAGCGATCGGGTCTTTCCCATGGCGGAATTCTAGGCCGCGAGCCGGTGCAGATGCAATTCGGTTGCGGCTTCGGTCAGCTCTTGCGCTTGGCGCGGGGGTGGGCCGCGTCGTAAATCTTCGACAGGTGCTGGAAATCGAGGTGCGTGTAGACCTGCGTCGAGGCAATGCTCGCGTGGCCGAGCATCTCCTGCACGGCGCGCAGGTCGCCCGAGGACTGCAGCACGTGCGAGGCAAAGGAGTGACGAAGCATGTGCGGGTGCACATCCACGGCGAGTCCCGCGGCGGCAGCCCACCGCTTGATGCGGCGCTGGACCTCCCGGGGCGACAACCGCTTTCCGGAGCGGCCGACGAAGATCGCCGTCTCGCCGGGCGCCGCGAGGCGGGCGCGGATCGGCAGCCAGCGCGCGAGCGCCTCCAGGGCCGGTGCGCCCACCGGGATGATCCGCGTCTTCGAGCCCTTTCCCGTGACGCGGGCCTCGCCTGCTCTCGCGTCGATGGCGCCCATGTCGAGGCCGGTGAGTTCCGAGACCCGCAGCCCGCAGGAATAGGCGAGCTCGAACAGCGCGCGATCCCGGATGCCGCCATCGGAGGTGTCCTCGATGGCGACCAGGCGCGATGCGTCGTCGGGGGAAAGCGTCTCCGGAAGCGTGCGCGCGGCACGCGGCGCGCGCACACCCTTGCACGGGTTGGCGGAAAGTTCGCGCTGCCGCACCAGCCAGTCGAAATAGCCGCGCCAGGACGAGAGCACCCGCGCGAGCGATCGTGGCGCGAGGCCGCGCCCGTGCAGGGTCGCCACGAAGCGGCGGATGTCGGCGGATTGCACGGCGCCGGGCTCGCGTCCGGACGAAAGCGTCTCGAGGAGCATCCCGTCGCGGGAGTAGGCGGCAAGCGTGTGCGCGGCCAGGCGCCGCTCGTGCCGGAGAAAATCGAGGTAGCGCGCGAACGCGCTAGCCGGCGGGCTCACGGATGGGGGTGAGATGGCGCCACAGGGCGCAACCGAGGAGTTCGCCGATGCGCGCGAGGTAGAGCGTGCCCATTTCCGGGTAGAAGCGCTGCGGGTCTTCCGATCCGAGCGCGAGCACGCCGAAGCACTGCTCGCCGTGCCGCAGCGCCACGAGCGCGAATGACTTCAGGTGCGCTGCCGACTCGCCGAACCAGGCCTGGCTTTCGTAAACGGCATGGCTGCCGCAGTACGGCGCCGTCATTTGCGCCACGAACTCGCGTATCTCCGCGGCGACCTCGCCGAACTCCTTTGTCTCGGCGCTGCCCTCGGCGACGTTCCACAGGCGAACGGCGACGTGGGGAACGGCGAAATGGTCGAGGAGGTCGAGATAGGCCGTGTCGAGGACGCCTTCCTGCCCCGCCGCTTCCAGGAGGCGGCAGGCCAGGCGGTGAACCTTTTCCGAGACGGCGTCGTTTTCCTCGCCGAACCCGATCAGCTCCCGCAGCTTGTCCTCGAGGAGCCGCGTCTTTTCGCGCACTGCAACGAGCTGGCGTTCGCCGATCGACACCGCACGCCCGCCATGCGGATGCGGGATCTGGATGTTCACCAGCAGGTCGACGTTCTGCTCGAAGAAGCCGGGGTTCTGGCGAAGGAATTCTGCGACTTGTTCCGGGGTCAGCAAGAGGGATTCTCCAGTGAGGCGGGCGCCGGGAGCTCGATCTCGCCCGCGAAAACACGCACCGCGTCTCCCGTCATCATAACGGGAGCGAAGTGGGGCGTCACATCCGCGCCCTGTCCCGCCCAGCCGATGGTGAGGTCGCCGCCTCTCGTCGTCACGCGGACCTGGGGGTCGAGGAGCCCGCGGCGAATACCGGCGACGACAGCCGCGCACGCGCCGGTACCGCAAGCAAGTGTCTCGCCGACGCCGCGCTCCCAGACCCGCAGGCGGATGTGGTTCCGGGAGAGGACCTGCAGGTAGCCCGCGTTCACGCGCTGCGCAAAGGCGGCGTGGTTCTCGATGAGCGGGCCCTGGCTTGCGACCGGCGCGGAATCGATGTCCGCCACCACCTGCACGGCGTGCGGGTTGCCCATCGACAACACGCTCACCTCGACCGTCGCGCCGCCCACCTCGAGCTCGTAGGTCGGGCGCTCGGCCGCTGCCGTGAACGGGATCTGTGCGGGCGCGAAGCGGGGCGGCCCCATGTCCACCGTTACCTGCCCCGACGGCTCGATGCGCGGGCGGATGACGCCCCGCGCCGTCTCGACCCGCAGCTCGTCCTTCGTGGTGAGTCCCTCGTCGCGCACGAATCGCGCGAAACAGCGCGCACCGTTGCCGCACTGCTCGACCTCGCCGCCGTCGGCGTTCCAGATACGGTAGCGGAAGTCGTTCGCCGGATCCGAGGCCCTTTCCACCATCAGGAGCTGGTCGCAACCGATGCCGAAATGCCTGTCCGCGATGGCGCGAACCTGTGCCGCGGTAAGGGCGATGGGCCGGCGCACGCCGTCGATCACGACGAAATCGTTTCCCTGGCCGTGCATCTTGGTGAATCTCAGGCGCATGGGCGTCATTTTCGCCGATAGGGGGAAGGTTCGCCGGGCGGGCGCGTCTTGAAGCGCTTGTGGGCCCAGAAATACTGCTCGGGATGCTCGCGCACGCGCTCCTCGATGAAGGCGTTCATGCGGCGCACGTCGGCCTCGATGTCGTCGGTGGGATAGTCCTCCCACGGCGGGTAGATCCGAACCTCGTAGCCGTGTTCCCGCTGCCAGCAAATCACCGGCACGACGGTCGCACGGCCCAGGCGCGCCAGGCGCGGCAGGGCGGTCACCGTCGCCGCGGGAACGCCGAAGAACGGCGAGAAGATCGCGTCGCGCGCCCCGAAATCCATGTCGGGAAGGAAGTAGAGGCACTTTCCCTCGCGAAGGACCTTGACGATCGCTCGCATGCCATCCTGGCGTGACAGAAGCGTCGGGTTGCCGAAACGCAGTCGTCCCTTGAGGAACAGGCGGTCGAGGACCGGGTTCTTCTGGCGGCTGTAGATGCTCGCAGAATCGGGAAACTCGTGTGCCAGGCGCCCCCCGCCCATGTTCAGGCCGACGAAGTGCGGCGCCAGCAAGATGGTGGGCTTGCCCTGCTGGCGCTCGAGGTGCTCGCGTCCGCGCACCGTGACCAGGCCGAGGACGCGCTCGTCGCTCCCGAACCACATCACGCTCAGCTCGATCGCGCTTCGCCCGAGCGCCTCGAAGTGGCGGCGCCCGATCGCCTTGCGCTGCTCCTGCGGCACACCGGGAAAGCAAAGCGCGAGGTTCGTATCCGTGACGCGCCCGCGCCCGAACCGGTAAAGGAGCCGCCCCAGGGCGCGCCCGATCCCCCCGAGAACCGGCATGGGAAGCCAGTGCAGCAGCCACAGCAGGGCGACGACCAGCCACGATCCGAGGCCGCGCAGGATCACCATCGCATCGCTCCCGGTGCCGGCGGCGCGCCTGCCGGCCGCTTGTAGCGGTTGTAGCCCCACAGGTACTGGGCAGGCGCCATCCGGATGAGAGCCTCGACGCCCCGGTTCACGGCGAGGGCGGCGGCGGAGCGCTCGGCCGGGAGGGGAGCCTCGCTCACCTGCAAGTGCAGGCGGAATCCGCGACTGTCGGCCAGGCGCTCGGCGAAGCAGTACACGATGACCGCCCCCGAGGCCTCCTGCAGCCGGCCCGTGAGCGTCATCGTGTAGGCGGGACGGCCGAAGAAATCGATCCATTCGCCCTCGCCCTCGCCCGGCACCTGATCGGGGAGGATCACGGTGCACCCACCCTTGCGCAGGTGCCTGAGGAGCATGCGCACGCCCGCCATGGTGGCCGGTGCGACGTTGGAGCCGTCGGGCGCCGCGCCGCGGTTGCGTCCTTCCCGGATGAGTTCGTCGAGCCAGCCGAGCTTGTGTGGCCGGTACATGGCCATGATCGGCAGTCGCGACCAGAGGTAGCGCCCCGCGATGTCATAGCTGCCCAGATGTGGCGTCACGAAGATCAGGGGGCGTCCCTCGGCGCGCAGGCGTTCCACCGTATCCCAGCCAACGAGTTCCTTCACCAGGCCCGAGACGTCCTCCACCGGGCGAAAGAGGGCCCAGGCCAGCTCGGCCGCCCCCTTGCCGATCTCGGCAGCGTTCTCGCGGGCGAGGCGGGCGAGCGCCGCATCGTCGGCGGCGATTGCGGCCGTCCGCAGGTTCTCGAGCGTGCGCAGGCGGAAGCGCGGAGACAGGAGGAAGACTAGCCGGCCGGCGACCGCGCCCAGCCGATGGTTCGCGGGAAGGTCCAGCCAGGCAAGGAACCGGAGGAGGAGTCTCAAGACGGGTCTGCCGGCGTTAGGCAGCGAGGGCGCAAAATTTGCTAAAATTACGGGTTCAACTGCGACTGTGGGGCGAACCCGATGAAATCGAACTACCTCTTTACCTCGGAATCGGTGTCCGAGGGCCACCCCGACAAGGTGGCGGACCAGATCTCCGATGCCGTTCTCGACGCCATTCTAGCGCAGGACCCCCGGTCCCGAGTCGCGGCCGAGACGCTGTGCAACACGGGCCTGGTGGTGATGGCCGGCGAGATCACGACGCACGCGAACGTGGACTACATCCAGGTCGCGCGCGACACGATCAAGCGCATCGGGTACGACAACACCGAATTCGGCATCGACTACAAGGGCTGCGCGGTCATGGTCTGCTACGACAAGCAGAGCCCGGATATCTCCGCGGCCGTCGACCACGCCTCCGACGAGTACCTGAACCAGGGCGCCGGCGACCAGGGAATGATGTTCGGCTACGCGTGCAACGAGACCCCGGTGCTCATGCCCGCGCCGATCTACTACGCCCACCGCCTCGTCGAGCGCCAGTCGCAGGTGCGCAAGGACGGCCGCCTCCCGTGGCTACGCCCCGACGCCAAGAGCCAGGTGACCATGCGCTACGAGAACGGCAAGCCCGTCTCCATCGACACCGTCGTGCTCTCCACGCAGCACGCGCCCGATATTTCCCAGGAGCAGATCAAGGAGGCGGTGATCGAAATGGTCATCAAGCCCGTGCTCCCGAAGGACATGATCAAGGACACGCGCTACCTCGTGAATCCGAGCGGGCGCTTCGTCGTCGGCGGACCCCAGGGCGACTGCGGCCTCACTGGACGCAAGATCATCGTGGACACCTACGGCGGCGCCTGCCCGCACGGTGGCGGCGCGTTCTCCGGCAAGGATCCCTCGAAGGTCGATCGCTCTGCCGCCTATGCAGCGCGCTACGTGGCGAAGAACGTGGTGGCCGCCGGCCTCGCGCGCCAGTGCCAGATCCAGCTCTCCTACGCCATCGGCGTGGCGAAGCCCATCAATGTGACGATCTACACCGAGGGCACGGGCGTCATCGCCGACGACAAGATCGCGAAGCTGGTCGAGGAGCATTTCGACCTGCGTCCGAAAGGCATCGTCACCATGCTCGACCTCCTGCGCCCGATCTACCAGAAGACCGCCGCCTACGGCCACTTCGGTCGCGAGGAGCCGGAGTTCATGTGGGAGACCACGGACAAGGCGAAGCTGCTGCGGGAAGCCGCGGGCTTGAAGGGCGTCGCCCACGTGGCTGCCGCGACCGCGGACTGACTTTCCCCGTGCATCGAGGCGCAGCCGGCCGCAGGGATGGCCCCGATCACGAGGGGGACCGGTGCGTGCATCGAGGCCTTCCGCTCAGCGCCCGAAGATGCCTTTCTTGAGGATGTCGAGCGGATTGATCGTCTCGTCCTTCTCCCTCCGCTGCTGTTGCGGCTGCCGTTCCGGTGCCGCCTCCTGCCCCAGCATCGTCATCGAGGTCGACTTCACGCGCACGCGCAACGACCACTCGGGGTTCCACGCGGCAAGCAGCTTCGCGGCGGTGGGACGCGGCGGGTGCAGCAGGTTCAGCTCGTTGCCGTAGGCGATGGCGCGAACCATCGCGCCCGCGGCCTTGGCGAAGATCCCTTCGGGAATCGCGCATTTCTGCGTCGTTGCCGGAAGCAGGACCTTGTCCTTCACCCACTGATCGATCTGGCCGTTGGCGAGGTAGTCCATGAGGCCGAGCCCGGCTTCGGGCACGTCGCTCGAGCTCCACAGGATGAGGTCGTCCCCGCCGCCGCCCATGGCCGAGAGGAAGTACGCCCGCGCAGTGGAGACGGCATTCCAGCTAACCGGAATGGAGGCCTTGGCGTCCCCGGGCGCGGCGAGATTGAGCCTTTCCATGAAGTCCTGCTTTTCCCCGATCGCGAACTTCAGGCTGGGCGGCACCCCTTCGCCGCTCACTGCGTGGTCGCCGGACAGCGAGGAATCCTTCGGCACGCGCTGCTTGTCCTTCTCGTTGGGCCAGATGGCGCGCCCCGGCTGGCTCGTGGCGCCGCGCTCGGGCGCGTAACGGCCCATGAAGAACTTTCCGAAGTCCGCCGGCCCGGCCGTGGCCATGTCGAGGACGCGTGGCTGCCCGGGGCGTACCGTCTCGCTGCAGCCCCAGTAAAGCAGCAGCCGGCCCTTCGGCCGCTCCGGCTCCTCGACCCCGCCTTGCGACGTGCCGCTGGGCTGCGGCCTCGCCACCGGCTGGAGCGGCAGGCCGGGGCCCATTCTCTGGCCGGGCGGAATCGCATGGGTCGCTTCGGTGCCGGCGGGCTTCTCGCGCGTGTACAACGCGAGGTCGAGCCACTTGCCGGGCATCATGCCCATCTTCGAGCCGCCGAAGAAGTTGCCCATCATGCCGCCGATGAGCGGCGAGTCGGCCATCTCCTCCATGCCGGGAATGGACATGTTCACGGTCGCGACGTCCATCCAGTAGTTGGCGATCGGCGTTTTCGCCGGCGCGGCCTTCGATTGCGCGAGCGCGGGCGCGGCGGAAAGGGCGAGTGCAACGGCGAGGGCGAGGCGGGCGACGTGGGGGGCTGGGCAGTTCACGGGATACCTCCGGCTGGAATGACGGGTCACGCCGCACGCTACCAAGCGGCGGGCCTTCGCGGCAAGCCAAATCTCCGGCCAGCCTCGATCTGTGTCAGCCGACGGGGCGCTTCACGAGTGGGGCGGCGCATCGAGGCCTCCCGTCCGCGTGGCGATGGCGACGAGCCTCGACTTGGTCGCCGCGAACTACTCCCGGCTGCCAGCCGTCACCGTAGGGGTCGATTCGCGAAAACCACTGTCCGTACCGGTGCGCGAGTTCCCATGCATCGATCCGCCCCGGGGATACATTAAACTCGGCCAACACACCTGCTCCGGGAATTCCTGCCTGCGGGGCCACGCGACTTCCGTTGCCCAAGGCAAGCCTCCGGCCCCGAAATGACTCGGGGTCGGGAGGCAGGGCAAGCGCGCTGAAAAGGAGAAGTCATGTTCGATAACGTGGATTCGGTCTTGACCAACATTGCCTGGCCTGTCGCCCTGGCGATCGCTTGGGTCGCGGGGGAATTTGGCCATCGCTGGGCTCGTCTGCCGCGAATCAGCAGCTACGGCATTGCCGGTTTCGCCATGGCGGCCAGCCAGGGCGGCTTTCTCCCGGATCCATCCGGCAGCCCCATCGCCTTGCTCGCCGACGTCGCGTTCGGCCTGATCCTGTTCGAGCTGGGCTATCGCATCAACCTGAAGTGGCTGCGCGCCAACCCGTGGCTGGGCGCCACGAGCCTGGTCGAGGCGGGCGGCACGTTCGCTGCCGTTTTTCTCGTCGCCCGTCTTTTTGGCGCGCCTCTTGTTCCGTCCCTGTTGCTCGCGTCGCTGGCGATGTCGACTTCTCCGGCGGCCGTCCTGCGCGTCGTGAACGAGGTCGGCGGGTCGGGCCAGGTGACGGAACGTACCCTGCACTTGTCCGCCTTCAACTGCGTATTGGCCGTGATCATGTTCAAGGCGATCGTCGGCTACTGGGTGCTGGCGAGCGCCGGCAGTGTCTTCCAGGCGCTTTGGAGCAGCGTCGTCGTCGTTCTCGTCTCGGCGGGGCTAGGAGCGCTGTTCGGTGTCGTCGTCCCGGCCGTGCTGCGCAGCGCGGGAGGCCTCGCCCGCAGCGCGACCATCGGCTTTGCCATCGCCGTTCTCCTCCTCACGGCCCTGACCCATTTCCTGAAATTCTCGCCGCTGCTGGCGGCACTCGCTTTCGGTGTGGTCGCCCGGCATCGGCGCGTCGTCCTGTCCCAGGCTCAGCGCAACTTCGGCGCCCTTGGCGACCTGCTGACTATCCTCCTCTTCGTGTTCGTCGCGGCCACCCTGGAATGGAAGCAGATTGTCGTCGGCGCGCCGCTTGCCGCCGCCGTCGTGGGCGCGCGCATGCTGGCGAAGATTGCGGCGACGACGCTCTTCGCGAGGCCCAGCGGCATCTCGGCGCGCAAGGGATTGCTCACCGGCCTTGCGCTGACGCCGGTATCGGTATTCGTCATCCTGCTCCTCGAGCAGTCCCGACACCTCAAGCTTGGCGTTCTCGAGGACATGGTCGGCGTCGCGGCGATCGTTCTCCTGCTCGAGGTGCTCGGCCCGCTGGCCACGCAGTGGGCGCTGATCTGGGCGGGCGAGAGCCGGCAAGGCGAGGAGGCCTGACGATGGCACTGGAACCCTTCAAGTCCGGCGAGTCCCTCACCATGGGCGTGGAACTCGAGCTGCAGCTGGTGAACCCGACCGACTATGACCTGTCGGCATCGGCGTCGGACATGCTGCACCTGCTCGAACGCGCGCCGTTCCCGGGCGATGTGAAGCCGGAAATCACCGATAGCATGATCGAGGTCTCGACGGACGTGCACAAGCGGCACGACGAGATGCTGGCACAGTTGCGAGGCATGCGCGGTGCACTGGTGGCTGCGGGAGACCGCCTCAATGTCGGCCTTTGCGGCGGCGGAACGCACCCATTCCAGCACTGGGTCGACCGGCGCATCTTTTCCAAGCCGCGCTTCAAGGAGATCTCGACCCTTTACGGCTATCTTGCCAAGCAGTT
Source organism: Betaproteobacteria bacterium (assembly GCA_016720855.1). Lineage (NCBI taxonomy): Bacteria > Pseudomonadati > Pseudomonadota > Betaproteobacteria > Betaproteobacteria bacterium. The sequence goes on from JADKJU010000002.1 coordinate 1,012,713, forward strand.
CACGGTATTCGGCCAGCATGTCCACATCGGCTGCAGCTCGGCCGATGAGGGCCTTTACCTGCTGCACGCCCTGAACCGCTATCTGCCGCATTTCATCGCGCTTTCGGCGTCGTCTCCCTTTTCACAGGGCGTCGATACGCTGTTCGATTCGGCGCGGCTGAATTCGGTATTCGCCTTCCCGCTGAGCGGACGGGCACCGTTTCTGCTGAAGTGGTCCGATTTCGAGCAGAAGTATTTCGCCAAGATGGAAGCAACGGGCGTGGTCAGGAGCATGAAGGACTTCTACTGGGACATCCGCCCGAAGCCCGAATACGGCACCATCGAGCTGCGCGTCTGCGACACTCCGCTGACGGTCGAGCGCGCGGCAGCGCTCGCCTGCTACCTGCAGGCCTTGTGCCGCATGCTGCTCGAGAAAGGCGAACCTTCGCCGGCCGAAGACGACTACCTCGTCTACAACTTCAACCGCTTCCAGGCCTGCCGCTTCGGGCTGGATGGGTCGATGGTTCACCCAAAGACCAACGAAAGCATTTCCCTGCGCGAGGACATCCTCTCGACCCTGCGCCTGCTTGCGCCCCACGCCGATGTCCTTGCCAGCCAGCCGGCGCTTGACGAGCTCTATGGCGTTGCCGCCAGTGGAGGCAATCATGCGAGCTATCTGCGCAGCCAGTTCTGGGATGCGGGCGGACTCCCCGGCATGGTCGAGGCCGCGGTGCTGTGCTTCCGTGGCGAACCCTCGCGGTGAGGTGCCGACAAGCGCTGCATAGCGGGATGAGGCATGCAGCCGTTCGCTAGGCTCCCCGGGCGGGAGCATCTTCGCCTTGTCTGGACCGGCGCCTTGGCCTGGTTCGTCCTGTTGGGCCTGTTGCGCACGTCGACCGATGCGGAGTACGCCTTTGCCTCCGCTGCCATCATTCCCGTCCTGCTGGTGACGTGGGCGGGCGGCTTGCGGCAGGGCGTGCTCGCGTCCATCTTCGCCGTCGCGATGTGGGTGGTCGCAGACGCGTTGTCCGATCGCGAATGGGCGAATGCCGGAATTGCGCTCCTGAACGGCTTCATTCGCCTGCTCACGTACTGCTTTGTCGCCTACATGACTTCCCAGGTCCGGATCCTGCTGAATCGGGAAGCCGAGCTGGCAAGATACGATGTCCTTACGGGGTTGCTGAACAGGCGGGCATTCCTGGATGCCGGGGCTGCGGAAGCGCGTCGCGCATCGCGTTATCCCCAGCACCTGGCGGTGGCATTCCTCGATCTGGACGACTTCAAGAAGCTGAATGACAGCCGGGGCCATAGCGCGGGCGACACGGCCCTGTCGGCAGTCGCGCTCGCCTTGAAGCAAGCCCTTCGAGGCACGGACACCATGGCCCGGCTGGGAGGCGATGAATTCGCCATCATGCTTCCCGAGACCGATCTCCCGGCCGCAACCGGGGCCGGCCGCAAGATCGCGGCCGCGGTCGCCGAAGCGCTGGCGCCTTTTGCACCGGTCACCGCGAGCGTGGGCGTCGCCTGGTTCGACAAGCCGGCGGACAACTTCGAAGCGATGCTCGAAGCGGCCGACTCCCTGATGTACGAAGCAAAGAGGGGCGGAAAGGGCGGCCTGTGCATACGCTCATTTCCGTGACCGTCAGCTACCGAACGACCGACCCATGATCGACATCGCCGCCACCTGCCTCGTCATCACGGCGCTGCTGGCCTACCTGAACCATCGCTTCGTGCGGCTGCCGACGACCATCGGCGTGATGGTCATCGCGCTCGGCCTGTCCCTTGCGATCGTCGCGCTCGACGCGGCCGGCTGGGTCCAGGCGCTGCGGCGTTACGAGGAGTCGCTGCTGGGCGCCATCGACTTCTCCGACGTGCTGATGCAGGGAATGCTGTCGCTGTTGCTGTTCGCCGGCGCCCTGCACGTGGACCTGAGCGAGCTGAAGGTCCAGCGCTGGTCCGTCGCGGCGCTGGCCCTGGCCGGCACGCTGCTGTCCACGCTGCTGGTCGGCTTCGGCCTTTGGCTGGCGCTGCCCTGGGCCGGCGCGCCGCTCACCCTGCCGTATTGCCTGCTCTTCGGGGCGTTGATCTCTCCCACCGACCCGATCGCCGTGATGGGCATCCTCAAGTCGGCGGGTGCGCCGAAGAACCTCGAGCTGCTGATCGCCGGCGAGTCGCTGTTCAACGACGGCGTGGGCGTGGTGATCTTCGCGCTGCTCGTGGGCATGCTCGCGGGCGGTGCGCCGCCGACTGCGGACGCGGCACTGACGCTGCTGCTTCGCGAGGCGGGCGGCGGCATCGCCTTCGGTGTGGTGCTGGGCTACGTCACCTACCAGCTGCTCAAGAGCGTCGACCAGTACCAGGTCGAGGTGCTGCTCACGCTGGCGGCGGTGACCGGGGGCTACGCACTGGCGAACCACCTGCACGTATCGGGACCGCTGGCAATGGTCGTCACCGGACTCGCGGTCGGCAACCAGGGGCGCGCGCGGGCGATGTCCGACACGACGCGCCGCTACGTGGACATGTTCTGGGAGCTGGTTGACGAGATCCTGAACGCGGTGCTGTTCGTGCTGATCGGCATGGAAGTGCTCGTCGTCGCGTTCTCCGCCCGCCTGCTGGTGGCCGGAGGCATCGTGGTCGCAATCGCCCTGCTGGCACGGGGACTGTCCGTCGGACTGCCCGTCCGTGTCCTGGGCAGGCGGTTCGGGCTGCCCCACGGCGCGTGGCGCGTGGTCACCTGGGGCGGGCTTCGCGGGGGCATCTCCGTGGCGCTTGCGTTGTCCCTGCCCGCCGGACCGCCGCGGGATGTCGTCGTCGCGCTGACCTACTGCGTGGTGGTGTTCTCGATACTGGTCCAGGGGCTCACGATCGGTCGCGTGGTCCGGGGGGCCATGCGCTCCGCGCGCTGACGAGCCGGCCATGTCGCGGTCACGGCTTCGCCAGCTGCCGGCGAATGGCCGGCAATCCCCTCTTTCGTTCCGCGCTCATCGCGGGACAGGACAGGTCGAGCGCCTCGAACGCGCCCAGGACGACCCGGGAGATGATCAGCCGGGCCTTCTCCAGGCTCTTACCTCGTTGGACAAGACTTTGCCTGGAAAAGACCGGCGGGGGCCTGTATAATCCGTCCCGTCCGAGGAGCGTTGCAACGGGGTACCCCATCCCGCCAGGCTCGGATGTTTCACCGCAACGGCGCTCACCCGACTGTGCAGGACCGGGTGAGAGTCCCCGTTCGCACAGCGGCATCCCTCACCCGAATCTGGAGAGAACGATGAACGCTGTCCTGAAACCGAAAACCGCCGACTACGTCGTCGCCGACCTGGCCCTTACCGACTGGGGCCGCAAGGAAATCGCCATCGCCGAGACCGAGATGCCCGGTCTCATGGCGATCCGCGAGGAATTCGCCGCCACCCAGCCGCTGCGCGGCGCCCGCATCACCGGGTCGCTGCACATGACCATCCAGACCGCCGTCCTCATCGAGACGCTCAAGGCACTCGGCGCGGACGTACGCTGGGCCTCCTGCAACATCTATTCGACGCAGGACCACGCCGCGGCCGCCATCGCCTCGGGCGGCACGGCCGTCTTCGCGAAGAAGGGCGAGACGCTCGAAGAGTACTGGGACTACACACACCGCATCTTCGAGTGGCCGCCCCAGTCCGATGGAACGCCCGGGTACACCAACATGATCCTGGACGACGGCGGGGACGCGACGCTCCTTCTGCACCTGGGTGCGCGCGCCGAGGCCGATGCGATGGTCCTGGCGAACCCCGGCAGCGAGGAGGAGACCTGCCTCTACGCTTCCATCAAGGCGAAGCTCGCCCGCGACCCGAAGTGGTACTCCACGCGGCTTGCCCGGGTGAAGGGCGTGACCGAGGAGACCACCACGGGAGTCAAGCGCCTGTACCAGATGGCCAAGGACGGCATGCTCAAGTTTCCGGCCATCAACGTGAACGACTCCGTCACCAAGAGCAAGTTCGACAACCTCTACGGCTGCCGCGAGTCGCTGGTGGACGGCATCAAGCGCGCCACCGACGTGATGATCGCCGGCAAGGTCGCGGTGGTCGCGGGCTACGGCGACGTGGGCAAGGGCAGCGCGCAGGCGCTTCGCGCGCTGTCGGCGCAAGTCTGGATCACGGAGATCGACCCCATCTGCGCCCTGCAGGCCGCGATGGAGGGCTACCGCGTCGTGACGATGGACTACGCCTGCGACAAGGCCGACATCTTCGTCACCGCGACGGGCAATTTCCAGGTGATCACCGCGGCGCACATGAAGCGCATGAAGAATCAGGCGATCGTGTGCAACATCGGTCACTTCGACAACGAGATCGACGTGGCGACGCTCAAGTCGTGCCGGTGGGAGAACATCAAGCCGCAGGTGGACCATGTCATCTTCCCGGACGGCAAGCGCATCATCCTGCTCGCCGAGGGGCGGCTGGTGAACCTGGGCTGCGGGACGGGGCATCCGAGCTACGTGATGAGCTCCTCCTTCGCCAACCAGACGATCGCGCAGATCGAGCTGTTCAACAACCCCGACCGGTACCCCATCGGCGTGTACGTGCTGCCCAAGCACCTCGACGAGAAGGTGGCGCGGCTGCAGCTGAAGAAGCTGGGCGCGCAGCTGTCCGAGCTTTCCGACGCGCAGGCCCGCTACATCGGCGTCGCGAAGGAAGGCCCGTACAAGCCGGATTCGTACCGCTACTAGCGAGGCGGGGGCGCGGGCCTCAGGCCCGCGCCCCCGAATGCGCCCATGCAGACGCAAGGAAACCGCCCAAGGCTCTTCAGCTTCGAGTTCTTCCCGCCCAAGACCCCCGAGGGCGAGGAGAGGCTGCGCAATGCGCGCCGCCAGCTCGCGCAGCTGAAGCCCGCCTTCATGTCCTGCACCTTCGGGGCCGGCGGCTCGACCCAGGAAGGCACGCTGCGAACCATCCTCGAGATTCACCGCGAAGGCCACGCCGCGGCCCCGCACATCTCGTGCATCGGCTCGAAGCGCGAGGCGATCGCCGACCTCCTCGACCAATACCGCGAGGCGGGCATCCGCAGGCTCGTGTGCCTGCGCGGCGACCTGCCTTCGGGCATGGCCGTTGCCGGGGAATTCCGCTATGCGGCCGACCTCGTGAGGTATGTTCGCGAACGCACCGGCGACTGGTTCCACATCGAGGTGGCTGCCTATCCGGAGTTCCACCCGCAGGCGCGCCGCCCGGCGGACGACCTGGCGCACTTCAAGGCGAAGATCGATGCGGGGGCGAACTCCGCCATCACGCAGTACTTCTACAATGCCGACGCCTACGCCCATTTCGTCGAGTCCGTCGAGGCGCTGGGCGTGGACGTGCCCATCGTCCCGGGCATCATGCCGATCAACAATTACTCGCAGCTCGCGCGCTTCTCGGACGCCTGCGGGGCGGAGATCCCGCGCTGGGTCAGGATGCGGCTCGAAAGTTTCGGCGACGACACCGCCTCCATCAAGGCCTTCGGCCTGGATGTGGTGACGCAGTTGTGCGACCGGCTCCTGGGCATCGGCGCCCCGGGGCTGCACTTCTATACCCTCAACCAGGCCGGCCCCGCGACCACCATCTGGCAGCGGCTGGGGTTGTAGCGCCCATCCGGGGTTAGAATCGCGGCACTTTCGCGACACTCCGGAGCCCGCTGTGACCCAGCCGAACGTCGAAGAGCGCCAGTCCCTCGCTGCAAGTCTGAAGTCGCAGCCTGCACGCGAGGCCGCAAGGATGTTGGCGGTCGAGGAGCCCGCGCGCGCGTTGGAGGCGCTCGCGCAGATGAACCCGGGAGCGGCCCAGGACATCCTCGCCGAGTTGCCGGCGGAAGCGCTCGCCATCCTCTCGCGGATGGCCGCGCCGGAAGTGGCGAAGCAGTGGCTGCGAAATGCCCGCTGCGCGACGGCCTCCATCGGGCGCCTCATGGAACCGGCCTATGCCGTTTTCTCACCGGACATGAGCGTGGGCGAGTCCATCGAGCAGCTGCGTGCGGTCGTGCAGACGGTGCACGTCACCTATGGCTATGTCACGGACCCGGAAGGCAAGCTCCTGGGGCTCGTGACGATGCGCGATCTCCTATTCAGCGAGCACGAAGCGAAGCTGGGCGACGTGATGCTCAGGGGCGCGTTCTCCTTCCGCGCCTCCATGCCGCTGTCCGAGGCCATGAAGCTCACCCTCAACCGGCATTACCCCGTCTATCCCGTCTGCGACGAGTCGGGCAAGCTCATCGGGCTCGTGCGCGGTGCGGCCATGTTCGAGGAGCAGGCTTTCGAGATCACCGCCCAGCCCGGCTCGATGGTGGGCGTGGAGAAGGAGGAGCGCGTGACCACCTCCCTCGGGCGGGCATTCAAGTTCCGCCATCCGTGGCTGCAGCTGAACCTCCTGACGGCGTTTGCCGCCGGGGGTGTGGTGGCCCTGTTCCAGGGCACGGTGGACAAGTTCGTGATCCTCGCGACCTTCCTCCCGGTGCTGGCGGGCCAGTCGGGCAACACCGGCTGCCAGGCGCTTGCGGTGACGGTGCGCGGAATTACGCTGGGCGATATCCGGATGGGTGCCGGCAAGCTGCTCGTCGCGAAGGAGTTCTTCCTCGGACTCGCCAACGGAGCGGTGACCGGGGTGCTTTGCGGGGTGGCAATGTACGTCCTGGCGATGATGCAGGATTCGCCTCACGCGACACTGCTGGGCATCTCCGTGTTTCTTGCGATGACGGGCAGCTGCGCGGTGAGCGGTGTTTCGGGGGCGCTCGTGCCGCTCGTCCTGAAGAGGCTGGGCGCGGACCCGGCCACGGCCTCGAGCATCATCGTCACCACGGCGACGGATGTCGCGAGCATGGGGATGCTGCTCGGCCTCGCGACGATTCTGGTGCGGTGAACTGCGTGGCCGGGGAACGAGCCGGCCCGATGGCCGGGCAAGGGGTGCATTGAATATTGGGGGCGGGAGACCTATCATCCCCGCCATGCTCATCCGATTCCTTCTTCCACTGCTCCTCGCGGGCTTGTCGCTGATCGGCGACGCCTTCGCGCAGGATCAGGCGTTCGCCAATCGCGCCACCGATCTCAAGGAGCGCCCCGCGGCCGATGCCCGGACGCTCGCGCCGCTGGCCGCCGATGCCCCGGTCAAGGTGCTCGCGCGCCAGGGCGCCTGGACCCAGGTCGAGGCCGGCACGCAGCGCGGCTGGGTTCGCGCCTTCCACCTGCGCTTCCCGTCCACGGTCGAGACATCGTCGTCGGGCAGCGGCATCACGTCCCTCTTCGGCTTCGGAAACAAGAAGGGTCCGGAGACGTCCAAGGTGGCTACCCTCGGCATTCGCGGCCTCACGCCCGAGGATTTCAAGAATGCCTCCCCCGACCCGGCGGCGCTGAAGAAGATGCAGTCCTGGCGGTCAGACAAGGCCTCTGCCGAGCGCTTTGCCCGGGAGGCGAAGCTCGCGCCGGTGGCGGTCGCGTACGCGGGAGGCGGCTCGTGAGAAGGCTCGTCGGGATGCTGGCGCTCGCCGCGGCGCTGCCTGCGCAGGCTCAGTTCGACATCGGCCGGATGCTCGACCTGGGCCGGAAGGCCGTGGAGGTCGCGCCCAAGATCCAGGAGGCCACGAAGGAATACTCCGTCGAGGAGGAGGTGGCCCTCGGCGACGGCATCGCATCGGGCTTTCTCGGGGCCACCAAGCTGCACCCCGACGAGCGCCTGCAGCGCTACGTGAACCGCATCGGCCGGTGGCTCGCATCCCAGACGGAGCGCCCGGACCTGCCTTGGACCTTCGGCGTGATCGACACCGACACCATCAACGCCTTCGCGATGCCCGGCGGCACCGTGATCGTCTCGCACGGGCTGGTGAAGCGCCTGGCGAGCGAGTCCGAGCTGGCGGGCGTGCTGGCCCACGAGATCGCGCATGTGCTGAAGAAGCACCAGCTCGCCGCGATCCAGTCGGGCGCGTGGGGCGACGTCGCGTCCTCCGTGGGCAAGGAGGCCATCGCGCAATCGAGGCTCGGCCGCAACGACGTGCTCGGGATCAAGGGGCAACTGACCGACATGGGCGTGAACCTCGTGAGGGACGGATTCTTCCTGCGGCCCCTGGATCGGGACATGGAATACGAGGCGGACCGCATCGGCGTGGTGGTCGCGACGCGCGGGGGCTACGATCCCTACGGCCTCGTCTCCGTCATGCAGATGCTCGCCCAGGTGAAGCCGGAGGATGCCGGGGCGTCCATCTCGATGAGCACGCACCCATCGGCGGCCGACCGCCTGACCGAACTCGAGAAGGTGGTGCCCGTGGCGCTGGAGAGATACGCGTCCCAGCCGCAGGTTGGCGGCCGCTTCCGCCAGGCCGTGGGCGTGAAGTAAAAAAGGAGTAAAAAAGGGGTCTGTCCCCTTTTTTGTTCTTGCTGCCGCTACTTGAGGTTCGCGACCTTCCTGCGCGCTTCCTGCGCGTGCAACTGCGCATAGGCCTGGTGCGCGGCGGCTTCCGCCTCGCCCACCTTGATTGGCAGCCCCATGTCCTGCAGGACGGAACCCAGGGCCGACAGGCACAGCATCACGTTTTCCGCCTTGCACGAGTAGCCCATGATGCCGACCCGCCAGATCTTGCCGGCGAGCGGCCCGAGTCCGGCGCCGATCTCGAGGTTGAATTCCGTGAGCAGGGTCTTCCTCACCTGCGCCTCGCGGTCGCGCGCGGCCTCGGGAATGTGCACCGCGTTCATCTGCGGCAGGCGTGCGCCTTCCTTGACCAGGTACTTGAGACCCATCGCCTCGAGCCCCGCCTTGAGCGCGACATGGTGGCGGTGGTGGCGCGCCCAGCAGTTCTCCAGGCCTTCCTCCTTGATGAGGAGGAGCGCCTCGTGCAGCGCGTACAGGCTGTTGGTGGGCGCGGTGTGGTGGTAGGTGCGGGTGGTGGCGCCCCAGTAGCCCAGCAGGAGGTTCATGTCCATGAACCAGCTGTGGATCTTGTCCTTGCGGGCCTTCACATGCTCCACGACGCGGTCGTTGAAGGAAACGGGAGACAGGCCCGGCGTGCACGACAGGCACTTCTGGCTGGCCGAATAGACGGCGTCGATCTCCCAGTCGTCCACCATCACCGGCGTGCCGGCCAGCGAGGTGACCGCGTCCACGATGGTGAGCGCCCCGTGCTTGTGGGCCACCGAGACGAGGGTCTTCGCGTCCGACTGCACGCCGGTGGAGGTCTCCGCGTGCACGAAGGCGACGATGCGTGCATCCGGGTTCTTCTTGAGTGCGCTCTCGAGCTTGTCGGGGTCGCAAGGCTCGCCCCAGGTGTCCTCGACCACCACGGCGGTGCCGCCCGCGCGCTCGACGTTCTCGATCATGCGGCCGCCGAACACGCCGTTGCGGCAGACGATCACCTTGTCGCCCGGGGCGACCAGGTTCACGAAGCAGTACTCCATGCCCACCGAACCCGGGCCCGAAACCGGGAAAGTGAGCGCGTTATTCGTCTGGTAGGCGTAGCGCAGCAGCGACTTCAGCTCCTCCATCATCTCGACGAAAATCGGGTCGAGGTAGCCGATGGCCGGCAGGCTCATCGCCGCCATCACGCGCGGGTTGATCTCGGAGGGGCCCGGTCCCATGAGGGTGCGCTGCGGCGGGTGGAAGGAATGGATCTTCTTCGTGGGGGCGAGTTGCTTGAGCGTCATTTCAGAATCCTTGCGTGAAGCGCACGACGGTTCCCTGCAGGGTGTCCTGCAGGGGCTGGGGATCCAGGGCGGTGTCGCCGTCGGGTTGCGGAGTGCCGTCGGCCACCAGGTTTGCGAAGTCGAAGAGCGCGCGGTCCATCAGGTGCGAGGCAGTCACGCGCGTGAGGGCGCTGAAGATCGATATCACGCGCCCGGGATGCGTCTTTTCCCATTCGCGCAGCATCGCCTTCACCTGCTTCCTCTGCATGTTTTCCTGGGATCCGCAAAGGTCGCAGGGGATGATCGGAAACTGCCTGTCCACGGCGTAGGCGGCGAGGTCCCTCTCCTCCACGTACGCGAGGGGCCGGATCACGATGTGGCGCCCGTCGTCGGAGGCGAGCTTGGGCGACATCGCCTTGATCTTGCCGTTGTGGAAGAGGTTGAGGAAGAAGGTCTCGAGGATATCGTCGCGGTGGTGCCCGAGCGCGATCCGCGTGGCGCCCAGTTCCTTCGCGACGCGGTAGAGCACTCCGCGGCGAAGACGCGAGCACAGGCTGCACATGGTCTTGCCCTCGGGGATGATGCGTTTCACCACCGAGTGGGTGTCCTGGACCTCTATCCGGTACGGCACCCCTCGCGAAGCGAGGTATTCGGGCAGGACGTGCGCCGGGAAGCCGGGGTGGCGCTGGTCGAGGTTCACCGCGACGACCTCGAACTTCACCGGGGCGCAGTCGCGCAGGTGCAGCAGGATGTCCAGCAGCGCGTAGCTGTCCTTGCCGCCGGACAGGCACACCATCACCTTGTCGCCCGCCTCGATCATCGAGAAGTCGGCGATGGCCTCGCCCACGAGGCGGCGAATGCGCTTGCGGCGCTTCGAGGCCTCGAAGTCGGCCTTGCGGGTATCCTGCGCGGGCACGGGAAGGATGGCGATGGTCATCGGGCTAGAGGGCAATCGAGCGCCCGCCGTCAACCGCGAGAACCTGGCCGGTGACGAATGGGGCATCGAAAAGCAGATATTTTACCGCGCCCGCGACGTCCTCCGGACTACCCACCCGGCGAAGAGGCGTTTGTACCGTGATGCGCTCGCGTTCCCCGGGCGGGAACGCCGCGCCATCGTCGGGCCACAGGATCGCCCCCGGGGAGACGCCGTTGACTCGCACCTCGGGCGCAAGCTCCAGGGCGAGGGCGCGCGTGAGGCCGACCAGCCCGCTCTTCGCGACGCAATAGGCGAGGAAGCCCGCCAGAGGCCGTTCGGCGTGGATATCCACGATGTTCACGATGGCGCCGCGCGAGGCACGCAGGTGCGGTGCAGCCGCCTTTGCGAGGAAGAGCGGCGCGCGCAGGTTGGTGCCGACGAGATCCTCCCAGGCCCCGGCCCCGAGGTCGGCAAGCGGCGTGGCATGGAAGGAGGAGGCGTTGTTCACCAGACCATCGAGCCGGCCGAAGCGGGCGGTGGCCTCCTCCACGAGACCGGGCAGGCGGGCGCAATCGAGGAGATCGCCTTCCACGAGCGCGGTCGAGCCGCCTCGAACGGCTTCGAGATCGGCGAGCAGGCGGTCGGCCTCGGCACGGGACCGATGGCAGTGGACGACGACACTCGCGCCGGCCGCATGCACGGCGCGAACGATGGCGGCGCCGACCCGGCGAGCGCCGCCCGTCACGAGAACCGCAGGCTGGCCCATGGTGCTATATTCCCTCAAAGTATCGCCCCGCCTTCGATGGGACGGCAGCAGAGGCGAGAGTGTAGCGAAATCCCCGAACGATTCCCGATCGCGACCTCATTCCCGATGCCTCCCCCGGTCGATTCATCCCTGCCGTTTCCACCGCCCGAGGCGGCCGCGCACTCGCGCGAGCTGGCCGAGTGCATCGCGAACGCGATCGCGGAAGAAGGCGGGTGGATCCCGTTCTCCCGATTCATGGAGCTCACGCTCTACACGCCGGGTTTCGGGTATTACGCCGCGGGGTCGCGCAAGATCGGGGTCGACGGCGATTTCATCACGGCGCCCGAGATCACTCCGGTCTTCGCCCGCTGCCTGGCGCAGCAAGTCCGGCAAGTGCTCGACTTTGCCGGAAGCGAAATCCTCGAGCTGGGGCCGGGGACGGGGGTCCTGGCTGCCGACCTGTTCGCGGAGCTCAAGGCCCAGGACGCCGCGCCGACGCGCTATCGCCTTCTCGAGGTGAGCCCCGAGCTGCGCGAACGCCAGCGTGCCCTCATCGCCGAGCGCCACCCGGGCGATGCCGGTCGCTTCGAGTGGATCGATCGGCTGCCGGAACGCATCGACGGCATGATTCTCGCCAATGAGGTGCTGGATGTCCTGCCCTGTGCGCTGGTGCATCGCACGGGCGGGGAAATCGTCGAAAGGGGCGTAGTCGTCACCGATGCCGGATTCGGGTGGGAAGACATGGCCCTGCCCGAAGGCGAGCTCAAGCGACGCGCGAACGTCGTGATCCCTGCGGGCGACTACGAGTACCTCACCGAAGTGAACCTCGCCGCCGAGGCGCTCGTGCGCACGGTCGCTGGCGCTCTGCGCCGCGGTCTCGCCCTCTTCATCGATTACGGGTACGCGCGCGGCGAGTACTACCACCCCCAGAGGTCGATGGGCACGTTGCGCTGCCATTACCGCCACCGCTACCACAACGACCCGTTCCTCGTGCCGGGGCTGCAGGACATCACGGCGCACGTGGATTTCACTGCCATGGCCCTCGCGGCGCAGTCGGCCGGCGCGGAGGTCATGGGCTACACGACACAGGCCCATTTCCTGATTTCCTGCGGCCTGGGGGTCATCGTTTCGGGAGGCGACCCCAGCATGACGCTCTCCCGCCTCAAGGTGACCAGCGCGGTGCGCCGGCTGATCGATCCGTCTGAAATGGGAGAGCTCTTCAAGGTGCTGGGGATAGGGCGTGGAATTGATTTTCCGCTGACCGGCTTCCAGTCCGCTCGGCCGCTATCGCTCGGCATTGCCGAGTAGGCCGCCGACTTTTCGATAGAATGGCGAGTTGCGTCGTCCGCAAGCCTGACGACTAACTGGCGGAGAGGGGCGAGATCCCCCCCGCGTGGACAAAAGGAGCGAAGAGAATGAGGAAGATCATCGCAGTCGTGGCCGCCCTGGTTGCGGCCGTCGGGTTGGGCACGGCCGGCGCGCAGGACAAGAAGGTCCGTCTGTCGATCGGCACGGGAGGCACGGCCGGGGTGTATTACCCCCTCGGTGGCGGCCTCGCCGCGCTCATTTCCAAGTTCGTTCCCGGCGTGGAGGCGACCGCCGAGGTGACCGGCGGGTCGGTTGCCAACCTGCAGCTCATCGGGGGCGGCAAGTCGGAGGTGGGATTCACCATGGCCGACTCGGCCTGGGATGCCTACAACGGCCTCGAAAAGTTCAAGGACAAGAAGGTCGGCGTGCGCACGCTCGTCGTCTTCTACCCCAACCGCATGCAGGTCGCGACGGTCGAGAGCACGGGCATCACGAAGATGTCCGACCTCAAGGGCAAGCGCGTCGCAACGGGCTCGCCGAGTTCCGGAACCGAAGTGATGTCCATGCGCCTGCTCGAGGCCTTCGGCCTGGACCCCAACAAGGACGTCCACCGCGAACGCCTCTCGCTCGCCGAGAGCGTCAACGCGCTCAAGGACGGAAAGGTCGATGCGCTCACGTGGGTCGGCGGCGTGCCCACGCCGGGCCTCACCGACCTGGCGGCCACGCCGGGCAAGAAGATCGTGCTCATCGACCACGGCGACGGCGCGGAGGCCATGCGAAAGAAGTACGGCCCGATCTACGTGAAGAACCGGATCCTCGCCAACGCCTATCCGGGCGAGTCGCGCGACACCACCAACGTGGACGTGTGGAACCTCCTCGTGGTGCCCGAGTCGGCTGACGAGAACCTCGTTTACCAGATCACGAAGACGATGTTCGAGAAGAAGGATGACCTGGTGAGGGTTCACAAGGACGCCTCCTTCCTCTCCCTCGACAACCAGCTCACCGGCGCCTCGCCGATCCCGTTCCATCCGGGAGCGCTCAGGTACTTCAAGGAGAAGGGCCTCAAGGTCAACTGAGGCGCCTTTCTGCCCGCCGGCTGCCGGCGCGGCGTACCGAAGGGGCCCGCTCGCGGGCCCTTTCTGTTTCCCGTGGCGGGAGTTCCGGCCCCCGGAGCGCGCGCAAGTCCTTGATTTCCCTTACCCGGAAAGTCTATGCTGCAGTGCAATAAATATTCTGTAAACCCTCTTGACTTGACTGCAGGAAGGTCTACAATTCGTATTTGTGCAGTGCAGCAATTTTTGCTGCCTCAGCCGATCACCCCAGGCCAATCCCACAAGGAGACAATCATGTTCAAGGTCGACCAGTTCAGCGCCACCAACGAAGCCGCGATCAACCAGTTCGCCTACTTCGCCCAGCTTTCCCTCGCCAACCTCGAGAAGTTCGCCGAGATGGGCCTCGATGCCGCCCGCGATTCCGTCGAGCAAGCCACCGCGCACGCCGCGGCACTGGCCGGCGCGAAGGACGTGCACGAAGTCATCGCCATCAACTCCGCCGCCCTCGAACCGGCGATGAAGCGCGCCTACGCCTACTCGCGCACCGTGTACGAGACCGCTGCCGAGACCAACGCCGAAGTGAAGGGCGTGTTCGAGAAGCAGGCCGCGGAAGCCAACAGGACCGCCGTTGCCGCCCTCGAAGAAGCCTTCAAGAACGCGCCGGCCGGCTCGGAAGCCTACCTGGGCAACGTGAAGTCCGCGATGGCCGCCGCGCAGAGCGCGTTTGCCAACCTCGCCTCGATCAACAAGCAGCTCTACGACACGGTCGAGAATGCTGTCGAGCAAAACGTCGCGACCGTCCAGTCCGCCGCCAAGGCCCCGAAGGCCCCGGTCCGCAAGGCGAAGCGCAAGTAATGACCCGCGCCCGCCAGGGCGCGTGAAGTGATCGCTCGATGAAGACCCCCGGTTTCGACCGGGGGTTTTTTTGCCTCGGGGAACCGGACTCGCGCCCGCGCCCAGGTACCGGACTGCTGCATGCAATCCCCCCGCGCCACGGATTGGGGGGAACGATCACCTCAGGCGCCCGGGAGGGCGTTCGCAATCCGCGCAGCGCGCGCGGCATGGATGGCGGTGCGCACCGATTGCGGGTGCTCGCGAGCGATGGCCGCGGCGTCCACCTCCAGGGCAGCCGAGCGGGCGGCCCGGATCCTTTCCCGAGGCACGCGCCGCGCAAGTCCGCGGGCGCGCAAGTCGCACTCGCACGCGTCCATGAGCCGCTCGAGCCGCTCGGGCCGGCGAAACGCGTCGGCTCGCTCGAGCAGGGCGAGGAGGGCCTCCGGTCCGAGGGCGGCGGCGCCTTCGACCGCGGCGCGTTCACGGGCGACGAGTCCGGCGAGATCGCGGCATTCGCCCGGGATATTGATGCGCTCGCAGAGCGCCGCCACCGCCTCGGGCGCGAGCCCGAGGGTGAGGCAGGCAAGGCGCACCGGAAGGTCGAAGGCGGTCGAAGCCTCGAGACGGACCGCCAACAGGGCCGCCCCGTCTCCCCGGGCGAGCACGTCCACTTCCGGCAGCACGCGCGCCAGGGCCCCGCACTCGCGAAGCACTTCGATCATCCGCGCCGGCGCAGTCTCCTGCAGGCCGCGAGCGAGCTCCTGCCAGACGCGCTCGGGGACGAGGTGGTCGGCCTCGCCCGATTCCACCATGCCGCGCATCAGGCGCATCGTTTCCGGGGCCACGCTGAAACCGAATCGAGCCGCGAACCGGGCCACGCGCAGGATCCGCACCGGATCCTCCGCGAACGCCTCGCTCACGTGCCGCAGAATTCCGCTGCGCAGGTCCGCGGCCCCGCCGTAGGGGTCGATCAGCACCCCGTCATCGCCGCGCGCGATGGCGTTGATGGTGAGGTCGCGCCGGCGCAGGTCGTCCTCGAGGGTCACGTCGGGCGAGGCGTGGAAGGCGAAGCCCCTGTAGCCGGGGGCGCTCTTGCGCTCGGTGCGGGCGAGCGCATATTCCTCGTGCGTCTGCGGGTGCAGGAAAACCGGGAAATCGGATCCCACGGCGCGAAACCCGCGAGCCGTCATTTCGGCGGGCGTTGCCCCGACCACCACCCAGTCCCGGTCGGCGACGGGGCGGCCGAGAAGCTCGTCCCGCACCGAACCGCCGACCGCGTAGGTCTTCATCTCGTCTTCCCGGGGCACGCGTCAGGGGCGCAGAAGCTGCGCGTAGGGTTCGTCCTCGGCCACGAGCTCCGTCTCCGCGAGCGCGCCTTCGACCCACGCCCGCACGCCGGGCGCCGCCTTCATCGCGTCGCAGTAACGCGAGGCGACCGGTCCGCAGGCAACGGCGTAGGTTGCGAAGCGCATGACCACCGGCGCGAACATCGCGTCGGCAGCCGAGAAAGCGCCGAAGAGAAAATCGCCGCCGGAGCCGAAGCGCGACCTGGCCTCGGTCCAGAGCCGCTCGATCCGGTCGATGTTGGCGCGCACCTGCGGCGTCATGCCCTTGCCCGGATGGCTCGAGCGGATGTTCATCGGCATCTTCGTGCGCAGGTCGCCGAACCCGGCGTGCATCTCGGCGGCGGCCGAGCGCGCGAAGGCGCGTGCGGCTGGGTCGGCGGGCCAGGCGCCCTTGTCCGGAAACCATTCGGCCACCGTTTCCATGATGGCGAGCGAGTCCCAGACGGCGATGTCGCCCCTCCAGAGGACGGGCACGAGCCCGGAGGGCGACCAGCGACCGATGCCGTCGTCCCATTCGCCGGAATGGAAGCGCAGCTTCTTCTCCTCGAAGGCGATGCCGAGCTGGGTCAGCAGCACCCAGGGCCGCATCGACCACGACGAGTAGTTCCTGTTGCCGATGACAAGGGTCAGGCCGGCCATTTCACCTCCCGAAGCGGCGGCGATAGTTTGCGTAGCGGCCGCGAAGGCCCGTGCCCGCCATGTATTCCGGCACGATCGCCTCCATTGCCGCGGGCGCGATCCCGAATACCCCGGGGAAAGGGCATCCGCACACGCTGTCGATCTTCATCGAAGCCAGGTTGTCCCGCGTCATCACCGGACCCGGCAGGTGCTCGAGCACGAATGCCTGGGCAAGCGCCGCCCACCCGGGCAGGGCGATGATCACGCGGCTTTTCCCCTGCAGCCCTGCCACGAAGCGGACAATCTGCGCGAGCGTGTATGTGCCGGGTCCGCAGAGTTCGTAGGACTGTCCGATGGTGCGTGTGTCGTCCACCGACACGGCAACGGCTTGCGCGACGTCTTCCACCCACACCGGCTGAAACCTTACGCCCGCACCGGCGAGAGGCACGATCGGAAGGGGCTTCACGAGCCCCGCGAACAGGTTGAGAAAGCTGTCGTCCTGCCCGAATATCACCGAGGGCTTGTACACCGTGACGGCAAGCCCGGCCCCCTCTTCGCGCAAGGCGTCCTCGCCCTGGCCCCGGGAACGCAGGTATTCGCTGGGCCCGTCGCGCCCGGCGTGCAGAGCGCTCATGTGCAGGAGCCGCGAAACCCCCGCCGCGCGGCAGGCGCGCGCGAGGCGGCGCGGCAACTCGACGTGGACCTTCTCGAAAGGCTCGCGGCGGCTCTGGTGGAGTATGCCGACGAGGTTCACCACCGCATCGACGCCGTCCAGCGCACGGGCGAGATCCCCGTCGTCGTGCGGGCTCCCGGCGACAATGTCGATCGACGGGATCACCTGCAGCGGCCTTGCCTTCATGCGGTCGCGCGTGAGGATGCGAGGCGCGATGGCGCGCGCGGCAAGTTGCGAGCACACCGACCGGCCGACGAAGCCGGTAGCGCCCAGGACGAGGACGCGACTGGGGCTCATCACGGAATCGCGGCGACGCTGGCCGCCTCATTGGCATTGCGGCCGGGCACCGTCCCCATGAGGCTGCGCAGGCTGGCGGTGCGGCCGGTGAGGCGGTGGGTGTAGTACCACGCGTTGGCCATGACTTTCTTCACGTAGTCGCGCGTCTCGTTGAAGGGGATCGACTCGGCGTAGATCGCGCCTTCGAGGGGCTTCGCGTCCCGCCAGCGTTTCGCGCGACCCGGCCCGGCGTTGTAGCCGGCCGTGGCCAGCACGGGGTCGCCCAGGTCCGCGAGCACCCGGTGGAAGTAATAGGTGCCCATCGTGACGTTCACGTCCGGCTGTGCGAGGAGGGCGGGACGGTAGGATGGCAGGGAGATCTGCTTCGCAACCCAGCGGGCAGTGGCGGGCATGAGTTGCATGAGCCCCATCGCGCCCGCACGCGACCGGGCCGAGGCGTTGAACCGGCTTTCCTGCCGGATGATGCCGAAGACCAGCGCTTCGTCCACGTTCCATTGCCGGGATGCAGCGGAGAGCGGCGCCTGGTGAGGGGTCGGATAGCGACGCGTGAAGTCGTGCAATGCCGCCGTGCGATCCGCGGCGCCGATGGCGCGGTCAACGAGTCCGGCCTGCAGGGCAAGTTCGGAAGCGGCGAGGTAGCCCCGGTCGTCCAGCGCGCGCAGGCCGTAAAGCCATTCGCGAAACGCTTCGGGGTTCATGTCCAGCTTGTACAGCGCGATGGCCCGGCCAATCGCGGGAATGGCGCGGACGCGGGCGAGGTCTTCCTCGGCGATGGGCGGGGAGGTCCAGTCGGGGCTTTCGACGGCGCCGACCGCTTCGGCGGCCAGCAGGCCGTAGAAATTGCGTTCGCCGGCGAGCGGACGCATCAGGGCATCGGATGCCGGCCGCTCCCCCTCCTCGGCGAGCGCCCGGGCCAGCCAGTAGCGCCACGCGGGATCGCGCGCCTCTTCCGGCGACATGAGGTTCACCGCGGCGCGCACCGAGCCCCAGTCGCCTGCGCGAAGCGCCGCCCTCACTTTCCACTGCAGTTGGGCGTCGGTGAAGGGCCCCTCGCCGGCCTCGAGGTACCACTCGAGGGCGCGTGGGTGATGCACTTGCGCCGCGGCGTGCGCAATCTGTGCCCAGCCGTATCGCGTGTCGTCGGCCCCAAGCACCGTGGCTCGGGATTGCAGGTGCTTCGCGGCGTCGTCCGGACGGGAGCGCGCCAGGCGCGAAACGGCGAAGAGAAGCAATTCGTGGGTCGCGCGCCCCGGAATGCTCGATTTCTCGGCGGCCAGGTAGCGATCCGGTTCGGCCCGGGCGCGCTCGAGCGCCTTTTCATTCATCTGTTCCGCCGTCGCGAGGAATGCATTCGCGCGGCGCACATCCTTCAGGAGGCCCGCGGCGAGGAGTTTGCGGATTCTCTCCCACGCTTCAGGCGAGCCGATGAGGCGCTCGCGGGCCGCTGCCTCGAAGGGCGGCGTGCAGGAGGCGGGCGCCTCGCGTCCGGCGAGCCACAGGCCGCGGGCTTCGCGAAGCGCTTCGGCATCCCCGCGGGCAAGGCGCTCCTGGAGGGAATAGCAGGTGACTTCCGTGTCCTCCTGCGCGAGAGCCGGATACTCCTGGCGGAACAGGTCCCACTGCCGCGTGGCGCCCAGGCTGCGCAGCCATTCGCGGCGCAGCGGGTCCGCCAGCGGGCTGTCGGCGTGGGCCGCGAGAAAGGCGCGGATGGCCTCGGGCGAGGCCTTGTCGAGAGTGGCCGAAAGAAGCCAGTAGGCCGGGTACGATTCCAGCGGGTGCCCGATCGTGCGCGCGCGAAAGGTCTCGAGCGCCTTCACGTTGCCGCGCTGGGCGGCATCGCGCGCCGCGACGATATCCGCGTCGGCGGCCTGCGCCGCGACAGCGAACGCCATGAAGGCCGGCGCCAGGAAACGATTCTTGAACAAGGTCAACGCCACGAGGGTTCCGATCGCCTATTCTCGCGGCCATTATAGGGGCTCGGCGCATCCATTCCCGCTTGATGATCGGGAGGAGATGAACGATCGGGTACCATTGACGTGGCCGGCCGGAGAGAGCGGGCGGACAGGGAGGAAACGAAGCATGGGCGAAGTGATGACGGCGCAGTTCTGGACCGGGCTGATGGCGATCATCGGCGTGAACATCGTGCTGTCGGGAGACAACGCCGTCGTGATCGCCCTGGCCGCCAGGTCGCTGCCGCCCAAGCAGCAGAAGGCCGCCATCTTCTGGGGCAGCAGCGCCGCCATCGTGATGCGGATCATCCTCACGATCGTGGCGGTGGAGCTGCTGCGCCTGCCCTTCCTCAAGCTCGTGGGTGCCGCCCTGCTGGTGTGGATCGCGGTTCAGCTGCTGCTTCCGGAAGGCGAGGGCGAAGGCGGGGAGCCGGTCGCAGGCAACCTCTGGTCAGCCATCCGGACGATCCTCATCGCCGACCTCGTGATGAGCCTGGACAACGTGATCGGGGTGGCGGCTGCCGCCAAGGGCAGCATTACGCTGCTGGTCCTGGGGCTCGCGATCAGCATTCCGCTGGTGATATTCGGGAGCACCCTGCTGCTGAAGCTCATGGTGCGCTTTCCCATCATCATCACGGGAGGAGCGGCGCTCCTGGGCTGGGTGTCCGGCGACATGGCGGTGACCGACCCGGCGGTGGGCGAGTGGGTCAATAGCCATGCGGCCTGGCTCCATACGGTCGCACCGGCGGCGGGAGCCATCGCGGTCGTGGCCTTCGGCAAGTGGCTCGCCTCGAGGGCGCAGGCCAGGATCTATGCCGAGCCGGCGGTGGACCTTGCCAAGGCCGACCCGCCGGGTGGCGGGACGGGCGCCTGAGGGCTTCCGAAAACCGGTCAATCTGTCTGATCCAGGGAGAACGAGATGTTCCGGATTCTGGTTGCGGTCGATGGGTCCGAGTCCTCGGACCGGGCTGTTGCTCACCTGTTGAAAAAACTGGCGTGGTACAAGGAGAGTCCCGAGATCCACCTGCTGAACGTGCAGACGGCCCTGCCGAGCGACGTGAGCCGGTTCATCTCCGCGGAGCAGCTCCAGCGCTTTCACTGGGAGCAGGGAGAGGCGGCGCTCGCCTCCGCCCGGGCCATCCTGGCCGGGGCGAGCATTGCCCACGTGACCCACATCGGCGTGGGCGAGCCGGCCCACGCGATCGCGCACTACGCGAACGAGAAGGCGATCGACCAGGTTGTGATGGGAACACGGGGCCTGGGTTCCGTCGCGGGCCTCGTGATGGGCTCGGTCACCACCAAGGTGCTGAGCCTCACGGACGTTCCCGTCCTGCTCATCCGCTAGACGCCTGGATGCCGCGCGCCGCGCTGGCCGCCTCGTGCGGCGACTATTGCGGCTTCGATTGACCCGGGTCAAGAGACGGCCTCCCCCTCGCGGTCCTAGAATGGGTTCGTCGCCGTCCGAGCGGCCTGGGGATGGACGCGGAAAGCAATTAACGTCCGCAATCCTTCTGCGCGAGATAACATCCGTCATGCCCATGCAAACTTCCGCCACTTGAGGAGATATTCGATGACACATTGCACTTTCGCGAAAAGCCTGCTGGTCGCCGTGGTCGCCAGCGCTTTCTCCATCCTGACTCCCGCGCTCGCCTGGGAGCCCACGAAGACCGTCGAGTTCATCGTGCCCGCGGGCACGGGAGGCGGCGCAGACCAGATGGCGCGCTTCATCCAGTCGGTCGTCGCCAAGAACAACCTGATGAAGCAGGGCATGGTCGTGGTGAACAAGGGCGGCGGCGCGGGCGCCGAAGGCTTCCTCGAGGTGAAGAACTCGAAGGGCGACCCGCACAAGATCGTGATCACGCTGTCGAACCTTTTCACCACGCCGCTCGCGACGGGCGTGCCCTTCAGCTGGAAGGACCTCACGCCGGTCCGCATGATGGCGCTCGACCAGTTCGTCCTCTGGGTGAATGCCGAGACACCCTACAAGACGGCCAAGGATTACGTCGAGGCGGTGAAGAAGGCCGGTCCCGGCAAGTTCAAGATGGGCGGCACCGGCTCCAAGCAGGAGGACCAGATCATCACGGTTGCCCTCGAGAAGCAGGCCGGCATCAAGTTCATCTACATCCCGTACAAGGGCGGCGGCGAGGTGGCCACGCAGCTCGTCGGCAAGCACATCGATTCGAGCGTGAACAATCCGATCGAGGCCGTGGCCCAGTGGCGCGGCGGCAACCTGCGTCCGCTGTGCGTGTTCGACGCGCAGCGCATGCCCTACAAGGAAATGGTCACCAAAGACATGAGCTGGGGCGACATCCCCACGTGCAAGGAGTCCGGCGTGAACACGGAGTACGTGATGCTGCGCGGCATCTTCATGCCCGGAGGCGTGACGCCGGACCAGGTGAAGTACTACGTGGACCTCCTCGAGAAGGTCCGCAGCACTCCGGAGTGGAAGAAGTTCATGGAAAATGGCGCGTTCAACCAGACGGCGCTTACCGGCAAGGAGTACCTGGACTGGGTCGAGAAGGCGGACAAGGTGCACCACGAACTCATGAAGGAAGCGGGCTTCCTCGCGGCCCCCAAGTAGTGCGCCACCTGGGGCCCCGACATCCGGGGCCCTTTGTTTCCGTTTCCGGGAGGCAGTGGAATGGATGAGAAGAAGCCGGTGGCGTCCGTACGCGCCGCCGAATCTGTTGTTGCACTCGCGTTTCTCGTGTTCGGGCTCGTGGTGGTCTGGGACAGCCGGCGGCTGGGTGCCGAGTGGGGGTCGGATGGCCCGCAGGCGGGCTACTTTCCCTTCTACGTGGGGCTGCTGGTGTGCGTATCGTCCGTGGCCAACCTCCTTCGCGCGATCGGCATGGGCGAAAAGGGGAAGGAAGCCTTCGTGGAATGGGGGCAGCTGCGGATGATCCTGGTCGTCATGATCCCGACCGTCATTTACGTCGCGCTCATTGCCAATCCGTGGTTCAGCATGGGCATCTACGCGGCCTCGACGCTCTTCATTGCCATATTCATGTACTTCCTGGGCAAGTACACGTGGCGCAGAATCATCCCGGTCTCCGTGGGCACCATGGTCTTCTTCTTCCTGATGTTCGAGATCTGGTTCAAGGTACCCCTGCCCAAGGGGCCGCTCGAAGCGGCATTCGGGTTCAACTGACGGGGACCAGAGAGAAATGGAAGAAATCCAGTCCCTCATCGGCGGCTTCGCCGTCGCCCTGTCGTGGTTCAACGTGGCGCTCATGCTCGCGGGCATCAGCCTGGGTGTGCTGATCGGCGTGCTGCCCGGACTCGGGGGCGCCAACGGCGTGGCGATCCTCCTGCCCCTCACCTTCACGATGGCGCAGCAGCCGGGGGGCGCCACGTCGGCGATCATCCTGCTTTCGTGCATCTACTGGGGCGCCCTGTTCGGCGGTGCCATCACGTCGATCCTGTTCAACATCCCGGGAGAGCCGTGGTCCGTCGCGACCACCTTCGACGGCTATCCGCTGGCGCAGAAGGGGCGGGCGGGCGCGGCACTCACCGCCGCCTTCTCCTCGTCCTTCGTGGGCGCCCTGGTCGCGGTGATCCTCATCACGTTCATCTCCCCGGTCATCGCGAAATTCGCGTTGCGGTTCGGGCCTCCGGAGTTCTTCTCGGTCTATCTGCTCACCTTCTGCGCCTTCGTGGGGATGTCGAAGGGCGCGCCCTTCAAGACCGTCGCGGCGATGATGTCGGGCTTCGCGCTCGCCGCCGTGGGGATCGATACCGTCACCGGGCAGTTGCGGCTCACGTTCGACATCCCGGAGCTCCTCAAGGGTTTCGACTTCCTCATCGCGGTCATCGGCCTCTTCGGCATCGGCGAGATCCTGCTCACGATCGAGGAGGGGCTGGAGTTCAAGGGCACGCGCGCCAAGCTCGACATGAAGGTCGTGATAGAGACGTGGAAGGAGCTGCCGAGGTACTGGAGGACATCCGTCCGCGCCTCGTTCGTGGGCTGCATGATGGGCATCGTGCCCGGAGGCGCCACGCCCGCGTCGTTCATGTCCTACGGGCTGGCGAAGAAGATGAGCAAGGATGGCGAGCTCTTCGGCACCGGAATGGTGGAGGGCGTGGTGGCGCCGGAAACCGCGGCGCACGCCGCGGGCACCTCCGCCCTGCTGCCCATGCTGACGCTCGGCGTCCCGGGCTCTCCCACGGCCGCGGTGCTCCTCGGCGGACTCCTCATCTGGGGCCTGCAGCCCGGCCCGCTCCTCTTCACGGAGCAGAAGGATTTCGTGTGGGGCCTCATCGCCTCCATGTACCTGGGCAACATCGTGGGCCTCATCGTGGTGCTCACCTGCGTGCCGCTTTTTGCCGCGATACTGCGCGTGCCCTTCTCGATCATCGCGCCGGTGATCCTGGTGATCTGCGCGATCGGCGCGTACACGGTGCACAACTCGATGTTCGACGTCTGGCTGATGGTGGCTTTCGGCGTCCTCGGCTACGTCTTCAAGAAGCTCGACTACCCGATGGCTCCGCTCGTGCTCGCGCTCGTGCTGGGCGACCGGGCCGAGGACTCCTTCCGCCAGTCGATGCTCGGCTCGGGAGGCGACCTGTCGGTGTTCTTCGCGAACGGACTGGTGGGCACGATCACCGGCCTTTCGCTCCTGCTCCTCTTCTGGCCGCTCATCTCGCAGGGGATCGCCCTGCTGCGCGACCGCCACGGCAACGGAGGCAAGTGACATGGCTGTCATCGCGTTCACCCAGGAGATGGCGACGCTCGGCTCCGACGTGGCCCTGGGCGTGTGCGAGGCCCTGGGCCTCGAGATGGTCCGCCACGAGGTTGGCGACCACGTCGCCGGCAAGATGCAGGTGAAGAAAAGCCTCATCCGGCGACTGCGCGAAGGCAAGGCCGGCCCCTTCGAGCGCTGGACCGCCGACGAGAAGTCGATCTCGATCTTCACCGCGGAGGAGATCTACGATCTCGCCGTGAAGGGCAACGTGCTCGTCCGGGGCTGGGGAGCGACGATGCTCCTGCAATCGGTGGCCCACGTTCCCTGCGTGCGCGTGTGCGCGCCGATGGAGCTGCGCGTGCAGCGCCTCATGAAGCGGCTCGAAACGGACGACGAAAAGCTCGCCCGGCACGAGATCACGGTGGACGACCATGCGCGGGCCTCGCGCATGTCGGAGCACTTCGGCGTGCAGTGGGGCGATCCGACCCTTTACGACCTCACGCTCAACACCGAGCGCATCCCAATCGCCACCTGCGTGGACATGGTGGTCGGGCTCGCGAAGAGCGCGTCCTTCCTGGAGACGCCAGAATCCCGCCGGCACCTCGCCGATCTCGCGCTGCGCTCGAGGGCGCGGGCCGTGCTCAAGGCGAATCCGGGCACGGCGGGGATCGACGTCGCCATCGAGGCGAAGGACGGACGGCTGATCCTGCGCGGCATCGTTGCCAACGAGCGGGAACACGCGCTTTGCCGGGAAGTGGTCGGCGCCCTCGCGGGCAGTGCCGGCATCGAGGACGAACTCACGACGATGTCGGGCCGCATGAAGACCTTCCCGCAGCAACCCCGCAAGTAGCCCGCTAGAGGAGGTCGCGCCCGATCTTCCGGGCGAAGGTGCGGCCGTACTCCGCCCCGAGGAAGCTGGCGAGGATCTTCTCCGCCTCTCGCAGGGCCGCACGCAGGTCATCGGGGGACTTGCAGCGCTCGATCTTGAGCGCCAGCGTGTCGCCATTGGGTCCCATCCGGTCGGAAATTTCCCGCATGGCGCGCCGGCGAACTTCCTCGAAATGCGTTCCCGTGATGGACCAGTCGGCGAGCTCGGGCGTGCCCGAGGCGGAGGGTGCGGGCATCGCGGCGGCGGCGCCGCCGGCAAGCGAGACGAGGCCCTTCGCCTGCAGGTCGAGGAGGATCGCATCCACCTCGCCGGGGCGAAACGCGGACGCCAGGTCCGCGACTCGCTTGGCGCCGTCCACCAGGATCAGCGCGCGACGCAGCTTGGGGGCAAGACCGTGAGCGGGCGACGCGATTTCACTGGCACCGGTTCCGGTCTTGTGAAACACGAGGTTCTCGTCGAGCATGGAACGCTCCCTTGCCGGCGCGCCTGGGCCGGCAGACCCACTATAGGACGCCTGCCGCGCTTTCGCCAGTCCCTAGGGCGGGCGTCAGATCTTGCCGGCGTGCTTGAGGCGGGAGAGCGTCTCGGCCGAAAGATTGAGGTAGGAGGCGAGCTCCTTCTTCGGGACGCGCTCGGCGAGGTCGGGGTGCTTGCGGACGAACCGGTGCACCCTGCCCGGAGCATCCAGCAGGTGCAACGTGATGGTGTGGGCCATCACCTCGCTCATGAGGTGCATGACCTCGTACTCGAAGTCGTCCTTGAGCTCCGGGTGGCCATCCAGGAATGCCGCCCACTGGGGAAGGGGAAGCTTCGCCACGCGCGCCTTGGTGACCGCGCGGATCGAGTAGGGTGCGGGTGTTCGCAGGCGCCACGCGGCATAGCTCGTGTCCATGTCGTCTTCCTTGGCGAAGCGCAGGATCATCTCCTTGCCCTCGTGGTTGGACACGACGCGCTTGAGCACCCCGTCGATCACGAAGTACTGCTCCATGTCGTGCGCCCCCTGGGTGAGCAGCACGTCGCCCTTGCGGTAGTCCACGATCGCGAGCAGCGGCTCGAGCGCCTCGAAATCCTCCATCGGGAGGCTGCGCAGGACGATGTTCGTCCGGAGCTGGGCGCTGATCGGCGCGCGCTCGGGGTGATTGGCCAACAGGGTCATGGAAGGTGGACTATTGACCCGCATCAAGGCAGGTGGCTCGCGCGGTTGCCTACCATTCTATCGCGATTCAATGCAGCCGAGCCTCCAGGCAATTCGGCCGGCCACGAACAATCGATCGAGCCCCCGACCGTCGAGCCCGCAAGGGCTCCGGAAGGGGCGTTTCCGAGGAGAGCAGCATGGCAACCGTCAACGATCCCGTCGTATCCGGCCAGAGCGCCGCGCAAGCCCCCGACCCCGCGGGCAGCGGACAGGTCATCGCCAACGCGCAACCCCAAGACATGACCGACGGCTTTCACCTGCTCATCGACGCCCTCAAGCTCAACGGCATCGACACGATCTTCGGCGTGCCCGGCATCCCGATCACCGACCTGACCCGCAAGGCACAGGCCGAAGGCCTGCGCGTCATTTCATTCCGCCATGAGCAGAACGCCGGCAACGCCGCCGCCATCGCCGGCTTCATGACGCAAAGGCCCGGCATTTGCCTGACGGTGTCCGCCCCCGGCTTCCTCAACGGCCTGACCGCGCTGGCGAACGCCACCACCAATTGCTTTCCGATGATCCTCATCAGCGGCTCCAGCGAACGCGAGATCGTCGATCTCCAGCAGGGCGATTACGAGGAGATGGACCAGTTGGCCATTGCCAAGCCGCTCGCCAAAGCCGCCTTCCGCGTGCTGCACGCCCAGGATATCGGCGTCGGCGTCGCGCGCGCCATCCGCGCGGCCGTCTCCGGCCGTCCCGGCGGCGTTTACCTCGACCTGCCGGCCAAGCTGTTCGTCCAGGGCATGGATGCGCAGGCCGGCAGGAAATCGCTGATCAGGGTGATCGATCCGGCGCCGCGCCAGATCCCGGCCCCGGACGCGGTGCAGCGCGCCCTTGACCTGCTCAAGAGCGCCAAGCGTCCGCTCATCCTGCTGGGCAAGGGCGCCGCCTACGCCCAGGCCGACGCGGATATTCGCGCCCTGGTCGAGAAGACCGGCATCCCCTACCTGCCCATGTCGATGGCCAAGGGCCTGCTTCCGGACACGCACCCCCAGTCCGCGGCTGCCGCCCGCTCGTACGTGCTGCCCGAGGCCGATGTGGTGATCCTGGTCGGCGCCCGCCTGAACTGGCTGCTCTCGCAGGGCAAGGGCAAGACCTGGGGCGCCAAGGACCCCAAGGCGTGGGGCGGCCAGAAATTCATCCAGATCGACATCTCGCCGCAGGAGATGGACAGCAACGTCCGTATCGATGCCCCGCTGGTCGGCGACATCGGTTCCTGCGTGTCCGCGCTGCTCGCCGGCATTGGCGACGATTGGGCCCAGCCGCCCATGGAGTGGCTCTTCGCCATCGCCGAGCGCAGGAACAAGAACCTGGCCAAGATGGCCGAGACCCTGGCCAAGGATCCGGTGCCGATGAATTTTCACAGCGCGCTGAACGTGGTGCGCGACATCGTCAGGGCCAATCCGGACGCGATCCTCGTCAACGAGGGCGCCAACGCGCTCGACTTCACCCGCAGCATCGTGGACATGTACAAGCCGCGCAAGCGCCTGGACGTCGGCACCTGGGGCGTGATGGGCATCGGGATGGGCTTTGCCGTCGCGGCCGCCGTGGTGAGCGGCGGGCAGGTGATCGCGATCGAGGGCGACAGCGCCTTCGGCTTCTCCGGCATGGAAGTCGAGACCATCTGCCGCTACAACCTGCCGGTCTGCGTGGTCATCATGAACAACAACGGCGTCTACCGGGGCAACGAAGTCAATCCGACCGGTGGTGCCGATCCGGCGCCCCTGGTGTTCGTGAAGGGGGCACGTTACGAGAAGCTGATGGAGGCCTTCGGAGGCGTGGGCGTGCACGTGACGACCCCGGCCGAGCTGCGCAAGGCCATGGAAGAAGCCATCCGCTCGCGCAAGCCCACACTCATCAATGCCGTCATCGATGAATCCGCCGGCACCGAAAGCGGCCGCATCACGAACCTGAATCCGAAGAGCGCAGGGAAGAAATAGCGCTTCGAGGGGACGCGAGAGAGAAAAAATTCTAATATGAACGATCGGGCGCGCCGCCCAAGGGGGCGTCCGGACGAACGGTCGCAAGCGCCGTTCATCGTCCGCCGGGAAACCGCATCGAGAGGAACAGCATGGAAGCATTGAAGGGCGTACGCATTCTGGACATGACCCACGTGCAGGCAGGCCCCACGTGCTCGCAACTGCTCGCGTGGATGGGCGCGGACGTGATCAAGTTCGAGCCCCCGCAGGGCGACGCGACGCGCGGCCAGCTGCGCGACATCCCCGGCGCGGACAGCCTGTATTTCACGATGCTCAACTGCAACAAGCGCTCGATCACGGTCAACATGAAGAGCGCCGAGGGCAAGGCGGTCTTCGTGGACCTGCTGAAGAAGTGCGACATCATGATGGAGAATTTCGGCCCCGGCGTCCTCGAGCGCCTGGGCTTCACCTGGGACAAGATCCACGAGATCAACCCGAAGATCGTCGTGGGATCGATCAAGGGCTTCGGGTCCTCGGGCCCCTATGCGGACTTCAAGGCCTATGAGAACGTGGCCCAGGCGATGGGCGGGGCGATGAGCACCACGGGCGTTCCCGACGGGGCTCCGTTCGTTACAGGCGCGCAGATCGGCGACTCGGGCACCGGCCTGCACCTGGCCATCGGCCTGCTCGCGGCGCTGCGTCAGGCCGACCGGACGGGGCAGGGCCAGTACGTCGAGGTTGCGATGATGGATGGCGTCATGAACCTGTGCCGCGTCAAGTTCCGCGACCACCAGCGGCTCACGCGCCAGGCCCTCGCGGAGTATTCCGTTCCCACCTACCAGGGCATGGGCGACGTCCCGCGCGCCGGCAACGATTCCGGCGGCGGCCAGCTCGGCAATGCCATCCACTGCAAGCCCCACGGCGCCAACGACTGGCTCTACGTGGTGGTGCAGGAGGCGGTCTGGACCGCTCTCGCGAACCGCATCGGCCCGGACGTGCACGTGCCCGATCTCGCGAGCGATCCGCGGGTGGCGACCATTGCCGAGCGGCGCAAGAACCAGAACCTGGTGTGGACGCTGCTCAACAAGTTCGCCGAGCAGTACACCAAGCGCGAGCTGATGGCGATCCTCAATCCCCTGGACGTTCCCTGCGGCCCCATCATGTCCACGGAGGACCTCGCCACCGACGAGCACATCCGCGGCCGCGACATGTACGTGGAAATCGACCACCCGCAGCGCGGCAAGTGGTTCAACGTCGGCATGCCCATCAAGCTCTCGGCCTCGCCCGCGAAAATCGAGCGAAGCCCGCTCCTGGGCGAGCACACCGACGACGTGCTGAAGAACGTGCTCGGCTACGACGACGCGAAGATCGCCGCCATGAAGACGGCGGGCGCGTTCTCCGCTCCCCCCAAGAAGGTTGCGTAGCAGAGTTACGCTGCCCGAAGACGTCGGACACGGATGAACACGGATGAACACGGATAAGGGCAAGTGAGTGTCGGGAAGCACCATCGACGGTTGCCGACCGACATGCGATCAATACGTCATGAGCCTTAATCCGCCTTTATCCGTCGTTATCCGTGTTCATCCGTGTTCCAAAGGTTTACTTCCCGGATAACTCCCCATGCGCATCGCAATTGTCGGTCAGCAGGATTTCGGCAAAGCCGTCCTTGAAGCCTTCCTCGCCCGCGGAGACACGGTCGCGGGCGTGTTCTGCGCCCCGGAGAAGGAAGGTGCGAAGCCCGATCCCATGAAGGTCACGGCAACCGAGAAGGGGCTCGAGGTCTTCCAGTTCGCCTCCCTCAAGGCGCCGGAAGCCGCGGCCGCGATGAAGGCGCTCGACGCCGACATCGGCATCATGGCCTTCGTGCTGCAGTTCGCGCCGCAGGGATTCGTGAACATTCCGAAGCACGGCACCATCCAGTTCCACCCCTCGCTCCTGCCGAAGTACCGCGGTCCCAGCTCGATAAACTGGCCGATCGCCAGGGGCGAGACGAAGACGGGCCTCACGATCTTCCGCCCCTCCGATGGCCTCGACGAGGGCCCGGTGATCCTGCAGAAGCAAACGCCCGTCTCGGAGAACGACACGCTCGGCACGGTCTATTTCGACCGCCTTTTTCCCCTGGGCGTGGCGGCGATGCTGGAAGCGGCCGACCTCGTGGTCGCCGGCAAGCACAAGGAAAGCGTTCAGGACGAATCGCAGGCCTCCTACGAGGGCTGGTTCCGCGCGGGCGAGGCGAAGATCCACTGGAACAACCACGTGGACACCATCCACGACACGATCCGCGGGTCCGACCCGGCGCCCGGCGCGTGGACCACGATCGGTGGCAAGAAGCTTCAGCTCTTCGGCTCGAAGAAGCACCTCGTGCGCACCTTCGGCGCCGTGAGGGGAAAGATCGGCGAGATCACCGAGGTCGGCGCGGAGTCGATCCGCATCACCGCGCAGGGCGGCCAGGTCGAGATCGCCAAGGTGAAGCCGGAGGAGGGCAAGAAGATGTCCGCGGCCGAGTGGGCGAAGTCCGCGGGCGTCGGCCCCGGGACGATCCTGGGAAGCTGAGCTGCTCGCCCTTCGCCCCGCAACGCCCCGCGCCTGCGGGGCGTTGCATTTGCGCGGTATGCTGCGAGACGAAGAAACGACGAAACCCAAGGAGATGAAAATGCCCCACGCAATCCGAATCCACAAGAACGGCGGTCCCGAAGTCCTGCAGTGGGAAGAAGTCACCATCGGTGAACCCGGCCCCAATGAAGCCCGCATCGCGAACAAGGCGATCGGTCTCAACTACATCGACACCTACCACCGCACCGGCCTTTATCCCATGCCCATGCCCTCCGGGCTGGGCCTCGAGGGCGCGGGCGTCGTGGAAGCGGTCGGCCCGGGCGTAACCGAGCTCAAGGCGGGCGACCGCGTGGCCTACTGCAACGGGCCCATCGGCGCGTACGCAGAGAAGAAGATGCATCCCGTCGAGCGCCTGGTGAAGATTCCCGACGGGATCTCCTTCGAGCAGGCCGCCTGCATGATGCTGCAGGGCCTCACCGTCCAATACCTCTTCCGCCGCACCTATACGCTGAAGGCCGGCGAGACGATCGTCTTCCACGCGGCCGCGGGCGGCGTGGGCCTCATCGCCAGCCAGTGGGCAAGAGCGCTGGGCGTGCACATGATCGGCACCGTGAGTTCCGACGAAAAGGCGAAGCTCGCCACCGACAACGGCTGCGAGCATATCGTGATCTACACGAAGGAGGACTTCGTCGCGCGCACCAAGGAGATCACCGGCGGCAAGGGCGTTCCCGTCGTCTACGATGGCGTCGGCAAGGACACCTTCATGAAGTCGCTCGACTGCCTGCAGCCGCGCGGCATGATGGTGAGCTTCGGCAACTCCTCCGGCGCGGTCGAACCGCTGAATCTCGGCATCCTCGCGGCCAAGGGTTCGCTCTACGTGACGCGGCCGACCCTCATCACGCACACTACGCCGCGTGCCGCCCTCATGGCTGCCGCCGACGAGCTCTTCGGCCATGTGCTCGCCGGGCGAATCAAGATCAACCCGCGGCAGTCGTACCCGCTCAAGGATGCGGCGCAGGCTCACCGCGACCTCGAGGCCCGCAAGACCACGGGCTCCACCATCCTGGTGCCGTGATACCGCGGCGGGCGGGCCGCCGAATCGCGATCGGCGTCGCGGCCCTGGCCCTCGCGGGGCTCGCCACCGTCATCGCCGGATCCGCCATGGGCCTCTTCTCGGGAAAGCGACCCGCAGACCTCGGTCTTCACGACGGGAAACTGCGCGGCGGCGACTGGCGACCCAACTGGGTCTCCTCCCGGGCGCCGGCGAGCGACGTGACGCACTACATCGCGCCATTGTCTTTTTCAGGGGATGCGACAGATGCGTGGAAGTCGCTCGAGGAAATCATTCGCACCACGCCGCGCGCGAACGTGATCACCCGCGATGCGCGCTACATGCACGTCGAGTTCTTCTCGAAGGCGATGGGCTTCGTGGACGACGCCGAGTTCGCGCTCGATGCGGCGGCAGGCGTGATCCACGTCCGCTCCTGCGCGCGGCTGGGCGTGCGCGACTTCGGCGTCAACCGCGATCGAGTCGAAGCCCTTCGCGCGGAGCTGTCGAAAAGGCGCTGATCAGAAGGCGATGCCCAGGGACGTGATGACGATCTGGTCCGCCGAACCGGGGTTGAACCAGTAGGCGCCGAGCGTGAACTCGCCCAGCGAAACCTGGGCGAAGCCCCCGCGCTGCAATTCCCGATCGCCGCCATAAATCCGCGTGCGCTGCGCCACGATTCCCGCGCGCAGCCATTCGGCGGGACGAAAGCCCAGTTCGCTCCAGGCGTAGGTGTAGCTCGCTTCCCGTTCGTTGCGGTCGCGGACGTATTCGGCCTCGACGTAGAAGTCGAACCGGCCGGAGGAAACGCTCGCCTCGAATCCGGCGATCGCTCCGCGCACAGCCCCCGTCACCCCACCCACGATCGGCGTGGCCTCGAACTTGATGGCGTCGCCGCCGGAGAAGGTCCAGCCGACGAACGCGGATTGCGCGTGCACGGCCTCGTAATTCGCCCGTGCCTCGAGGTGTAGCGGTCCGCGGTCAGCAGCGAAGATGCCGGAAGCGTAGTCGGCGCTGCCCCGAGGCGAATTCCAGTAGCCGGTGGCCGCGAGTTCCCAGTCGGACGCCTCCGGACGCGATGCCCGCCGCCCCCCGGGCTCGCCACTCTCCTGCGCCTGCGCGAGGACGGTCGCGAATCCGAAGGCGAGCGCCGCGAAATGCGCTGCGCGCCTCATCCGCCCAGGGCGATGATGGCAACCGTGAGCGTGATGCCCAGCGCCATCATGCCTAGGCCGCCCTTCCACCCGGGGTAGCCCGCATGCCGCGCGAGCGTCAGCCCGCCGAAGAACAGCATCGCAAGCGTGAGCGCGCGCGAGACGTGCAGCGCCATTGGCACGTCGCTCATGAGCACGAAAGGCAGCGCGACCGGAAACGTGGAGAGCACGACGATGAAAAAGATCCCGAGCGCGCCGCGAATATCGCCGGATTGGAAGCCCGGGCCTGCCGGGAGCGTGGTCGCCTCCACGAGGCGCGTGCGGATGGCGTCGAGTTCCTTGTCCTCCACGAGGGTTCCGATCGGGCGGGGCATCGCGTCCCGGAGAAGCCGGACACCGTCTTCCGGACGGGGCGCGGCGCGCACGGCGAGAGCCAGCGTGAGTTTCTTGCCGCGCACCGTGAGCGTGCGGACGAGGTACATGACTGCATCGACCAGCCCCCACGCGAGGTTGCATCCCAGGGCGGCATACAGCACCGTGCGGCCGGGATCCTGGCCGGCCGTGGCGGCCGAGACTGCGCCAACGAAGGTGAGAGCCATGAAGAGGCCGAAGCACATCTCGGAAACGCGCTCGACGATGTCGAGCACGGGCTCGCGCTCGCGCATCTCGCGCCCGTCACCGCCGCCGGGAAGAGCCGCGCTCATGCGCTACCTGCCGGCGGGCGCCGCGCAGGCGAAGCGAATCTCGCCGTAGTAGCCTTCCGTCTTTGCTCCGGTGTTGTCGGTGTCGGTCATGACCGCCACGCCGACGATCTTCCCGGGCATCGTGCCGAAGGCGAGCTGATAGTCCTGCACGAGATTGCGCCGGTAACTGTGCCATGCGCCCGCGCGCTGCGCACCGCTTTCGGCAACGATCATCTTCACGCGCGCGCTGTGCGCGCTGGGGATCACCGTGCCGACCGGATTGCGGTTGTCCCAGATGTACATCAAGGTGGCGTAGGGAGGAGCCAGGCCGGAGGCCTGCTTTGCGAGGGCAAGCCGGCGCTTCTCCTGGCCCGACAGGGTGGATTTGTCGCCGTCGAAGCCGACGATGACGCGAACCGGGGCGTCTTCGCGCTTCGGATCCCGGTTGTCGGCCGCGCCGATAAGGGCGTTGACACGCCAGCTCCATTCGAGGACAGGCACACGGGTGGGGTCCGACGTCTCCATGTGGACATAGGCCGAAGCCGAAGCGTCCGCCGTCGCTTTCAGGACTACCCGGCCGTCCTCCTTCGTGACCGCGTACTGCGTGTCGCGCTTGAGCCTGGACAGCGGCACGTGAATCCATGCGGGCTTGCCGGCGGAAACGGCGTCGAACGGGGGAAGTGCCTGCGGCGCGCAGTCCGACGCATGCGCCGCCGGTCCGCCAACGAGCAGCGCGATGGCCGGCAAGACTCGAAGGAGCAAGGCCGGGCTCATGGGCCGCTGCGCTCCCGGAAGGCGGCCACCGCGTCCTCGACCGTGAAGAACATGCGTTCGCGCCCGAGCCTTTCGGCCAGCGGCGTGCGCATCACCATGTCGAGGGCCTCGGGATTGAGCGCGGCGAGCCACAGTTGCGCGCCACGCTTGCGCAGGTGCTCCTCGCCGTCGACCAGCATCTTGAGCGCAGTGAACTCAAAGCCTGGAACGGCGCCGCAGTCGAGCAGCAGGACCTGCGGCTTCTCATGGTCCACGAGCTTGCGCAGCTTTTCGCCGATGACCTGGGCATTGCCGAAATAGATGCGCCCCTCGGTCCTGGCGATCGCCAGCCCCGGGAATGCCTCGTCGTCGGGGTGCTCGCCGCTGCGGGGGCGGAACACGTTCGTGCCGGGCTTTCGTCCCAGCACGTGCAGGGGCGGGTTGTTGGCCAGGTGCAGCAGGCTCGCCATCGAGAGGATCACCGCGACGAGGATGCCCTGGAGCGTGCCGAGCACGGCAACCCCGGCGCAGGCCACCAGCGACCACCGGAACTCGATCGTCCGGATCCGCCGGATGGCCGCGATCTCGCGCGGGCTGATGAGCCCGATCGAATAGGCGATCACGACGGCCGCCAGGGTCGCATTCGGCAGCGGCGCCATGACGGGCGCGAGGAAGAGCATCGTGGCGACCGACACCGCCGCGGTGACTAGCTCGGCCGCCTGCGTGCGCGCGCCCGCGCTCAGGTTCACGTTGGTCTGCGACGTTCCGCCGCCCGCCGGCATGGCGCCGAAGAGCCCGCCGATCACGTTGGCCGCGCCGATGCCCACCAGTTCCTGGTCGGCATCCACGCGGGGATCGCCCGGGCGTGCGAAGGCCCGCCCGGCGGCGATCGTCTCCGTGAAGCTCATGAGCGCGATGCCCGCGGCGGCCGGCCAGAGTTCCAGGGCGAGCGAGAGATCGGGCAGCGTGAGCGCCGGGAATCCGCCGGGGATCACCCCGACGACGCTTACCCCCCGGGCCTGGAGCCCCAGCCAGGCGGAAGCGGCGATCCCTCCGGCCACTGCCACCAGCGGCGCGGGAGCGCGAGGAATGAATTTTTCGAAAAGCAGGATCGCGACGAATGTGGCCAGCGCAACGGACAGCGTCGGGATCGACGTCTCCGGAACGTGGCCGGCGATCGCGACGAGGTCGCGGAAGAAACCTTCCTTGTGGATGTGCACCCCCAGGAGCTTGGGGAGCTGGTCCACGACGATCACGAGCCCGATCCCCGCCTTGAATCCGGTCAGCACGGGGT
Organism: Betaproteobacteria bacterium; assembly: GCA_016720855.1. NCBI lineage: Bacteria > Pseudomonadati > Pseudomonadota > Betaproteobacteria > Betaproteobacteria bacterium. Next base: position 1,048,204 of record JADKJU010000002.1, read on the forward strand.
CGGAGATGAAGTTCGAGACGAAGCCCAGCCGGAACAGCCGCGCGACGAGAAGGATCGCGCCCACGAGCACGGCGAGCGTGGCCGTCGCGGTGACGGGACTGACGTCCGGATGCGCCTGCGACACCGAGCCGAGCGCGGCAGCGCCCAGGATGGCGATCGTCGTCGTGGTGCTCATGCTCAGCATGCGCGACGTTCCCAGGATCGCGTAGACGACCATGGGAATGCAGGCGGTATAAAGGCCCACCTGCAGGGGCAGCCCCGCGATCGTCGCGTAGGCCATTGCCTTCGGGATCACGATGGCCGCCGTCGTGAGGCCCGCGACGACGTCCGCCCTCAACCACGCCAGTTCATAAGTGGCCAGCCAACCGAGGGCGGGCACCAGGGGTACTTTGTGATCGGCCGGGTTCATGATGGGTCCTCCGTGCAGGCCCTCCGCGGGAGCGGTTTCTTTCCTCGTTACTTACGGCCGCTGCAATCCAATGCTGCGCACCCCGGCCCTTGCCGCGCCCGAACGGCATCACGACGCTTGATCGTGAGTCGGATAATATCGTGGATTCGTTTCAACAGCCGGGAGCCCGCAAGCGGGCGCAACCGGCCCACGCACAGGAGACAACCGATGGCTGCGCGCAAGAGCAAGGGCAAGGAACCGAAGTCCCCCGACACCAACGGCAAGGTGTCGCGCAAGGACTACGACAAGGAGCTTTCCCGCCTGCACGCCGAGCTCGTGAAGCTCCAGGAATGGGTTGTGCACAAGGGCCTCAAGGTCTGCATCGTTTTCGAAGGGCGCGACGGTGCCGGCAAGGGCGGCACCATCAAGGCGATCACCGAGCGGGTGAGTCCGCGCGTCTTCCGGGTCATTGCGCTGCCGGCCCCGACCGAGCGCGAGAAATCCCAGATGTACGTCCAGCGCTACCTGCCGCATCTCCCGGCCGCGGGCGAGATCGTGATCTTCGACCGCAGCTGGTACAACCGCGCGGGAGTCGAGCGGGTGATGGGGTTTTGCAGCGAGGAGCAGGCGCGCAAGTTCCTCACGGGGGTGCCGCTGGTCGAGCGCAACATGGTCGACTCCGGGATCATCCTCATCAAGTACTGGCTGGAAGTGAGCATGGAGGAGCAGACGAGGCGCCTCGAGCAGCGCATCAAGGACGGCCGCAAGGTCTGGAAGCTCTCGCCGATGGACCTCAAGTCCTACAGCCGCTGGTACGACTACTCGCGGGCGCGCGACGAGATGTTCGCCGCAACCGACGTCGATTTCGCGCCCTGGTACGTGGCGGTCTCCGAAGACAAGAAGAAGGCGCGGCTCAACATCATCAGCCACCTCCTCTCCACCATTGCCTACAAGCAGGCGCCCCGGGTCAAGGTGACGCTGCCCAAGCGCCAGAAGCCCGGCGACTATCGCGATCCGAAGTACCCGTTCAAGTACATCGCCGAGAAATTCTGATTCGACGGGAGTCCCTGCGGGGCGCAGGTGGCGCAGGCCGGGGCCGTGCAGCAGCAGGCGCCCTGCGCCGTCGTGTCGGTCCACTTGGCGATGGGCGCGGGCTGGATCGACGCTGCCGGCAAGTCCACGGCAACGGGCGCCTCGCCGCCCTTCGAGGAACGCGAGAGGAACCTGTTCTGATCTTGATGCGATCCCGGTCCGGGCGTGACAAGCCGGCGCATACGAAATGATACTATTCGCCTTTGCCTGGCACAGCCTTCGACCACGATTGCGCCTGGGTCGGATCACCGCTGGAGAATTGAACCCCATGTCACCCCGCATTGTGAAAGCAAGCGTCCTTCGCCGTGCGAAGCTTTCCTTGCTTGGCAGCGCCGTTGCATTCCTGCCGGCTGTCGCCCGGGCCTCGTTGTTTTCCGGAGACACGCTCGACAGCGTTGCCACGTTCATGGCGTGGTTCGTGATCCTGTTCGTGCCGATCGTCGGGATCGGCCTGTTCCTGGTGGTCCATGTCCTCCCGGAGAAGATCGCCGAGAGGCGCCACCATCCGCAGGTGAACGCGATCAAGACCCTGTGCTTCCTGTCGCTCGTGTTCGGAGGTCTGCTCTGGCCGCTCGCGTGGCTGTGGGCGTTCACGCGGCCCACGCAGTACCGGATGGCGTACGGCACGGAGATGCACGAAAGCTACTTCATCGAGATGGGCGAGAGGGCCTCACGCGGAGACCTCGACACGCTGGAGCTCGAGCACCTGCGCGACGAACTCGCCGAGTTGTCCTCGCGTGGCGTGCTGCCGAAAGCGCTGCGGGAACTGCCCGCGATCCTGGCGCAGGCAAGGCCCAAAGCGCAGGCGCCCGCTCCCGCTCCAGGTGCGGTCGCTGCCCAGCCGGGAGGGGGCCGGTAATGGAACTGCTCCTCCTTGCGATCTATTCGGGAATCGTCTGGTTCATCTTCATCAAGATGAAGTGGCTGCCCTGGAACATGGTGTCCCAGGTCATCGTCGCCGTCATCCCGATCGTGGGACTCACGGCGCTGATTCTCGTCCTGAACGTGGTCGCGCCTTCGTCCTCGGACGTGCGCGTGATCAAGTACGTGATCAACGTGGTCCCGCAGGTCCGCGGCCGCGTGCTCGAGGTGCCGGTGGAGGCCAACCGGCCCGTGAAGAAGGGCGACGTGCTCTTCCGCATCGATCCGACGCCCTATCAGCTCCAGGTGCAGGCGCTCGAAGCGCAGCTCGCCAACGCGATCGGGACCTCGAAGGAGCTCGAGGAGCAGGCGGCCGGCGCGGCCGGGCAAGTGGCGCAGGCCCGCGCTGCGATCCAGCAGGCGCAGGCGCGCAGCCGCGAAGTTTCGGCGCGTGTCGACCTCGCGAGGATGCGCGTGGAGCAGAACCGCGAGCTGGTTGCGACGGGGGCGGGAAGCAAGTTCGACCTCGAGCAGGCCGAGGCGAATCTCAAGGAACTCGAAGGCCAGCTCGACGGCGCACGAAGCGCCGAAGCGCAGGCCCAGGCGACCGAGGTGCAGGCCACGGCGAGCCAGCGCCAGGTGGCCCAGCGACTGGGAGCGAAGGCGAACGGCGAATACGCGCAGGTCGCGCAGGTCCGCGCGCAACTGGAAAGCGCGAAATGGGACCTTTCCCAGACCACCGTCACCGCGCCCGCCAACGGCTACGCGATCAACCTGCAGCTTCGGCCGGGGTCGATGACGGCGGCCTTTCCGGTGACGCCCGCGCTCACCTTTGTCGAAGACGAGTTCCAGGTGATCGCCCTCTACCAGCAGAACGAGCTTCACCAGGTTGCGCCGGGCAACGAAGCGGAGATCGCGCTGGAGACCTATCCGGGGCGGATCATCAAGGCGAAAGTCGACTCCATCGTCTGGGCGCAGGGGCAGGGGCAGTCCCAGATGAGCACGGCGCTGCCGACGACGGGCGCCATGCCAACGGCTCCGAATCGCTTTCCGGTGCGACTGGAGATCGAGCCTCGCGACCGGGAAGTGTTCCTTGCCGCGGGAGCCGTGGGTCATGCGGCGATCTACACCGAGCATGGGGAAGCCGTCCACATCCTGCGCAAGATCCTGCTGCGCGTGGGATCGATCACCAACTACCTCATCCTCAAGATGCACTAGGCGATGCGTAAGCCCCTGATTTCCGTCGGGGCGCTGCTGGTCGCGGCGGTGCTCTCCGCCTGCGCGCTCCAGGAGCTGCCGAAGGCCAGCGACCTGGGCCCGCAGGCCATGCCCAATGTCCGCGTGCCGCAGCAATGGGCGAGTCCGGACGCGGCGCAAGGCGCGGTAGCCAACGGGTGGCTGGCGTCCTTCAACGATCCGAAGCTCGATGAACTCGTGCAGGAGGCGCTCGCCTACAACGCCGATCTGCGCGTCGCCGGGGCGCGTGTCGAGCAGGCTGCGGGCCATGCCAGACTGGCCGGCAGCACGATCTATCCGACGCTCGACCTGCTCGCCCACGGCAGCGGCGGCAGCAGCGGCGGGGACGGGTCGGGCCTGAACGGCGGCGGCTTCTTTGCGAGCTGGGAAATCGACCTGTGGGGTCGGGTACGCGCTGCCCGGGACGCCGGAGAACTGCAGTACTTCTCGGTCGAATCGGATGCCGAGTACGCCAGGCAATCGATCGCGGCGCTGGTCGCCAAGAGCTGGATGCTGGCCACCGAGGCTAGGTTGCAGCGCGCTCTCGCGGGCGAGATGGTGCGTTCGGGCGAGCAGTTGCTGAGCCTGGCCGGCGACCGCAAGCGTGTCGGCAGGAGCGACGACTACGATCTCGTGGCGGCGCAGGCGAGCCTGCAGTCCTATCGCGACGCGCAAAGGCAGCTCGACTTGGGGTACCAGCAGGCCGTTCGCGCTCTCGAGACCCTGCTCGGGCGTTACCCGGCCGCGGCCATGGAAGTCGCTCCCGCTCTTACGGCGATGCCCGGCCCGGTGCCGGTGGGTCTGCCCTCGGAGCTTCTCGAGCGCAGGCCCGACGTCGTCGCTGCCGAGCGGCGGGTTTCGGCGGCATTCCGGCGCTTGGAGGAAGCGCAGGCGGCGCGGCTGCCGAGGATCGCCCTCACCGCGAGCGTCACCAGCATCTCGAGCGACCTCATCGTGCTCAAGGACGTGAGCAACCCGAGCTGGAGCTTCGGCGGCAATCTCACGGCGCCGATCTTCAACGGCTACGCCCTCGCGGCGCAGGTCGATATCGCCACGGCGGAGCAGAAAATCGCCGTCGCGGACTACGGCCGCATCGGCGCCCGCGCCTTCGGCGAGGTGGAAGCGGCGCTGTCGGCCGGCTTCACCGCCAACGAACGCGCCGCCATTCTCACGGGCGCAGTCGGCCAGAACGAGCGTCTCGTCGAGATCGCGAACATCCGCTACCGCGTGGGGTCGGCCGACCTGCGTGCGGTCCAGCAGCAAAGCCTCGCGCTGTTCGCGTCCCGCGCTTCCCTGGTGCGGATGCAGAGCGAGCAGCGCGTCCAGCGCGTCAACCTGTACCTGGCGCTAGGCGGCAGCTTTGGGGAACCACCCCCCGCTCGCTCGGCCCAACGCTGATCGGGATTCACCAACAACGCTCCCAACCGAAAAAGGGAAAGATCCGATGAAAGCGATTCGCACCCTCGTCCTGGCCTCTGCGATCGCAATCGCGATGCCCGCCTCCGCCCAGTCGGGAACCTCCGCGCCAATGCCGGCCGGAGGCGCCGATGCCGCCACGATCCAGAAGCTGCGCGAGCGCATCCGGACGGACCCCAAGGCCGTCGTCGCGCAGAACCTGAATCTCACCGAGGCCGAGGCGAAGGTCTTCTGGCCCGCATACGACAAGTGCCATGAGGGCATGGACGCCGCCCAGCGCAAGATCAACCGGGCCATCCTCGACTACGTCAACGGCGAGAGCTCCATGTCGGATGCCCACGCCAGGCAGATCACCAAGGACCTGCTCGCCGCGGAGAGTGACGAGGCCGGTGCGCGCAAGTCGTGCTTCAAGAGGGTCTCGAAGGTCCTTCCGGGGAAGAAGGCAGCCCGCTACCTGCAGATCGAGTCCAAGATCCGGGCGCTGACCCGGTTCGACGCCGCCGTCGTGGTTCCCCTGGTCAACTAGGATCCGTCCACACCCGTGGTCATTGAAACAAGGCAGCCGGCTCTCGCCCCCGGGTTCACTCCCTTCTCAAGGTCGTCGCGGCCGATCGCGCGTCTGGCACGATCCGGGGCGCGCGCGGTGCCGTCGAGGGCATCATCATCGTGCGCACCCGGCCTTATGGACGCGTTGGCGTGGAAATCTCGGCTCGCGGCCCGGACAACCAGGATCCGGCGCTGATCCAGCGCCTTACGGAGTCCTGCAATCGTCGGATGGGGCGCTGACTGAAACCGGTTGGCCGATGAGTAGCGACAGCGCAGTGAATCCGCGCATTTCATTACCTTGAAACTCATGGAGGGTGATCATGGCGAAGAAGGTCGGAGAGAAGGAAAAGAAGGCATTGAAGAAAGCCGGGAAGAAGGCGGACAAAGCAGCAAGAAAGGCAGCCAGGAAGGCCTTGAAGGAAGCAAGGAAGGCGGAGAAGAAGGCTGCGAAGGAAAGCAGGAAGGCCGCAAAGGAGAGCAGGAAGGCTGAAAAGGCGGCAGGGAAGACCGCGGCAAGCAAATCGAAAGAGACGGTCGCCAGGGCAAGCCCTGTCAAGAGGAAAGCGGCATCCCCGAGCAGGCCGAAACGGAAGGCAGTCGCCAGGAAGCCGGCGTCGAAAACCAAAGTGAAAAGAGCGCCACGCAAGCGGTAGCGGCGACCGCTGCTTTTGCCGACCGCCGCGAACTCATGTCAGCGGGCGGACACCGTCGCCGTTCCCCCTCACCCGATGCCGTACGGCCCGTGATGCCAGGGCCCGTCGAGGTTGATCGGTCCGATCTCGACGCCGGGCGCGACGGGCTGCAGTGGCACGGGAAAATCCCATTCGGCTGGAGGATGGGAGATTGCTGAACTTGCGCCCGATCTTGCTTTCCAACAACCTGTAGCCCAGCCGTTGTGTGGAACTGGGTAGTTTGGCGTGGTGGGCTCTCCCCGAGGAGAAAATGGCGATGAAAAGGTTCGTTCTTGCGCTCGTCGCGTTGGTGGCGGTGATGATGACGGCTGATCTTTCCTGCGCCCAGGGTCGCGGTGGTGGGGGGGGAGGCGGCGGCGGTGGTCATTCCGGCGGCGCGGGCGGGGGTGGACACGGCGCAGGCGGCTACGGCGGCGGTGCAGGACGCGGGGGGGGTTACTCCGGAGGGGGCTCAGGGTATTCACATGGTTCCGGCGGGCAGGGCGGCTATCGCGGGGGCCATTACGGCGGTCATTACGGCGGTCATTACGGCGGCCATTACGGGGGCTATTACGGCGGGTATCGCGGCTGGTATGGCGGCGTCGGCCTCTACTACGGTGGCCTCGGGTACTGGGGCGGCTGGCCATGGTATTACGCAGGCGCCTATGGATATCCGTATTACGGGTCGTACCCGGTTTACGATACGGCACCCACCGTCTATTTCGAACCGGCACCGCCCGCGGACGCGACCTATGCGCCCGAGCCCGCGCCAACGAATCTCTGGTACTACTGCGCGAATCCGGCTGGCTACTTCCCGTACGTGCAGAACTGCAACGAGCCCTGGGTGAAGGTCGTTCCGCCGCCCTCGACACCGGCAATACCGAGCGGCAAGATCGCCCCGACACCCGTGAACCCCGTATGGCAGACGTCGCCCTCGGGCGTGACCACGAAATGAGGTCGCCATGACCGGACGTCCTGCCGTGGGCCGTGCTCGCCTCGTCGCGTTCCCGCTTGCGGCGAGCTTACTGCTCGGCGCATGCACGGTGATGCCCACCGGGCCGAGCATCATGGCGCTCCCGGGCTCGAGCAGGAGCGTGGAGCAATACCAGGGCGACGCCATCGCGTGCCAGCAGTACGCCGGCGCGGTCGTTGCCGCCAGCAGCGGTACGGCGGCGAACGCCGACAACAGTGCCGCCTCGGCAGCGGCCGCAAGCGCGGTGTTCGGTGCGGCTGCCGGCGCCATCATCGGTTCCGCCACGGGCCAGGCCGGCCAGGGCGCGGCCATCGGCGCAGGCACCGGATTGCTGTTCGGCAGCATGGCCGGCAGCAACTACACCGCGATGTCGTCCTACCAGTTGCAGCGCGGCTACGACAACGCATACCTGCAATGCATGTATGCGCGCGGCAATCGCGTCCCGGCGCCGCGGGGCTACGGTATGGCGCCCCACAGTGGCCCCTATGCATACCCGGACTCGGCGCCTTCACGCTATCCCCCCCCGAACATGCCTCCACCACCCGGGGTGACGAACGTCAATCCCTCGCCGTCGTACGCTCCGCCTTCACACGCGCCGCCGTCGGGTTACGCGCCACCTTCGAACGTGCCGCCTTCAAGCTACCCGCCGCCCGACGCGCCTGCGCCGGTGAATCCACCGGCACGAGGCTGAGGCCGTTGCCCGAAGCATTGCCGGGCGCGGCGCCCATGGCCGAAGAGGCGGGGACACGACCTGCAGCGGCAAGGTATTGCGCGCAGGAGGTTCTTCGCGACGGTCGCCGCGCCCTGATCCGCGCGCAAAGTCCGGACGATCGCGAGGCCATGGCGGCGGCGGCCCGGCAAACCAGCGAGCGCACGCGTTACCTGCGGTTCTTCGCGCCGAAGCGATCCATGTCGGAACGCGAAGTTGCCTTCCTGATGGATGCGGACTTCGTCAATCAGGTGGCTCTCGTCGCCATCCTCGAGGAAGACGGAAAGCCCCTCGTTGCCGGCGGCGGGCGATACATCATCGTGAAACCGGGAAGCGCGGAAGTCGCCTTTCTCGTGGTTGACGCCTGCCAGGGCCTCGGAATCGGTTCGCTCTTGATGCGCCACCTCGCGATCCTCGGCCGGGCGGCCGGGCTCTCCGAACTTGTGGCGGAAGTGCTTCCGGATAACATGCCCATGCTCGGCGTCTTCCGGAAGTCCGGTTGCCCCATGAAGACGAGGCGCGGCGACGGCGTCGTGCACGTGCTACTCGACCTGAAAGGAAGTCCACCATGAAATGCATTCGGATGATTCTCGCTGCCCTCGCGTCCCTGCTGCTGCTCGCGGGCTGCGTGGTCTACGAACCCGTTCCTGTTCCGGTGGATCCTTTCGAGGCGCCCTGGCAGGCGGCGACGGGTGCCATCAACGACGCCGGGCTCACGCTCGTGACGGCGGACCGCGGGACCGGCACGATCCGCGGCACGCGCGGCGCCGTCGAAGGCATCATCAACGTGCGCACCCGGCCCGATGGCCGCGTGGGCGTGGAGATCTCTTCCCTTGACCCGAACAAACAGGATCCGACTCTCACCCAGCGCCTGACGGATTCCTACAACCGCAGAATGGGGCGTTGAGCGTGCCAGGATGATTTGTCGATCGGCAGCGAATCAAGGCCGGAACCACGAATTGCCGATCTGAAAATACACTGCCGTCGTCCCGGGGCTGTGCGCGACGTCGATGCCCGCATGCATGCCGAACTTGCGAGCCAGTTCGTAACGAAAGCCGACGCCGCCGCTGCCGACGTTCTGCGTGGCGGTGAAGGTATCGCGGTTCGTCCTGGTCGTGCCGGCGCCGCCGAAGGCGACGAGACTCCATCGCCCCTCGAGCTGCCATCGAACTTCCGCTTCCGCCGTCGCCATCCGGTCACCTTGATAGCGCATGGCGGGGACACCGCGCAGCTGGACGAACGGACGGAGAAAAAATGGGGTGCCCTCGGAGGCCCACGCGTAGTTGCCGCGGGCGCCCAGCGTTACCTTGCGCGCCAGCGGCTGCCAGCCCATCAGGACCTGCTGGAAGCGCTCGAAGTCGTCGCTCGCGCCCAGGGCCTGGCGCGAAGCCAGGTAGGAGGATTCTGCATAAACTCCGCGCGTGGGCGTGAATACGTTGTCGCGAGTGTCGAATTCGACGATGGCGGTCGGCGCGGAAACCTTGACGCGAATCGAATTGGCGAGACCCGGGAAGACCGCCTCGTCGCGCAGCTTCGGATCCACGTCGGCGTAGACGTAGCGAAATCCCAGCGACCAGGGTGACCTGGGCGCGAGCTGCCAGTTGGCCTGGGCAACGGCCCCGGTGAAATCCAGTGAATAGCGCACCTGCCGATCGAGCGAGGCGCGATCGAAGCCCAGCCCGTAGAAATCGAGATTGACGCGTCCGGTCCCTGCGCCCGCCACGGTCTTCAGGCGCCCGTCGAACCAGAGGCTCGTGTCACCGCCGAAGGCGCCCCGCGTTCCGTTCTGCGTCGCCAATGCGCCTGCGGCAGAGATGTCGGGCCGGGACCAGCCCTCCTCCCCAGCCTCCTTGCGCGGCCGCAGGAACATCCCGACCCCGCCGCCGCCGTAGCCGACAGCGGGCTCGGTCACGATGATCGGAATGGGCAGAAAGCCGCGGGGATTCTCCAGGAAATAGCTCAGGTCGAGCTGCTGGTCCTCGGGATCGAAGAAGCGCGCCCGGCCCTCGCGCTTGTCCGCTCCCGAAACGGAGTCGGCAGCGATCCGGGCATCGCGTGTCGCTTCTGGCGCCTGTTGGGCGAGAGCGATGGACGATGCGCCGCTCCAGAGCGCGGGAGCCAGGACAATCCAGGGAATGCACGTTCGCAGCCGGCTTCTGGCGGGCCGGCGGCGACTTGCATGCGCGGATGATGACGGACGCATGTCGGTCAGTGTAGCCGGAAGTGGCATCGTGGAGACCACGCGCGTCGTGAAGCGGCACCGGCCGGACCGATGCATCGGGTTGCGCTCCGCGCGATTCGCGCCAGGTGGCGCCTTGCGCTTGACTGAGTGTTGTCAAACAGCGCAGCGCGCTTCATGCTTGCGGGCAACGACGGGGAAAGGGTCCTTCCAAAGATGAAATTGCGCGTGGCAATCGTGGTGTTGCTTGCCGTGGCGAGTGCGTTTTCCCATGCCTCGCCGCTGGGCCCCGACGGCCAGGCGGGGCACTTCCATCCCGGAAAGTTCATCTGGTTCGACCTGGCGACCGACGACCCGGCGGGCGCGCGCAAGTTTTACGGCGCCGTGTTCGGCTGGCGCTTTCGCCAGACGGACGGCGGGCCGTCCTCCTACATGATCATCGAGCACGCCGGCGGCAAGGTGGGCGGATTGTTCTTCCATGCGCGGCCGCCCCGCGCCCCGGTTGGTTCGCGCTGGCTCTCGCTCATGGCCGTCCGCGACGTGGCAAAGACAGCAAGTGAAGTTCGGCAGCGCGGGGGCGAGGTGGTCCTCGCGCCGGTCACGGTGCCGGGGCGGGGCACCCACGCCCTCTTCCGCGATCCCCAGGGTGCGGTGTTCGGCGTGCTCGCCGCGGTTGACGGAGACCCGCCGGACAATGCGGTGGACGATGGCGAGGTGTTCTGGCTGGATCTGTTCACCACGGATCCGTCGAGGGCATCGGCGTTCTATTCCGGGATCGCCGGTTACGAGGTGAGCGAGAGCGATGCCCTGGCCGGCCGCAAGCGGCGGGTCCTTGCGACCGAAGGGATCGCGCGCGCCGGCATCGTGGCGCTCCGGCCGGACACGTTCGGCCCCGGGTGGCTGCCCTACATCCTCGTTGATGACGTGCACGGAACGCTGAAGCGGGCATTGGCCGCGGGAGGAAAGGTGGTCGTGGAGCCTCGCGCCGACCTGCTCGACGGAAATCTCGCGGTGATCGCCGATCCCAATGGCGGCGTCGTGGGGGTGGTCGATTGGCTTCCCCGCGAAAAAGCGGAAGGACCCGTTCGGTGACGCCGCAAGCGAAGTCACGCGCACGCGCGAACCCGCGATGGATCGCCGCGCTGTTTGCGGCCATTGCCCTGCTCGGCACGGGATGCGCGACCGATGGAACCGCCGGCGCCGGCTTCTATGGCGACGCCTATGACTACTACGCCGATCCCTGGTACTGGGGCGGGTGCTGCGCCGGTCCTCCCGTCGACATCGGCCCGCCGCCCCCGCGCCCGGAACATCCCATCGCCAATCCACCTCCAGTGCGGCCTGCGCATCCGATCGCCACCCCCACCCCCCCTCGGCCGACGCCCATGCCGCGCCCTGCGGCGAGGTCCCGAGGCGGCCGGCGCTGAGACCGGCGTTTCATCCGGACGTGCAGCGAGGGTGGAACGCTAGTTCGGCGGAAGGCCGAGCATCTCGAACGAGCGCTCGAGCGCGGGGCTCATGGGCACGTCGAAGCGCAGTCCGGAAGGAAGGGTTCGCCGGAACCACTTGTCGTAAATCCAGCGCAACTCGCGCGTGACCGCCAGGCGCCGGAATGCAGCCTGCACGGCACCGGCAAGCGGCGCGTCTGCCCGCGCGAACATGATCCCGTAGGTCTCGAAGGAAAGCAGTTCGCCGACCGCGGCGTACTGTCCCCGCAGGCCCTTCTGCGCGAGCAGGCCGGCGATGAGAATGTCGTCCGCCGCGAGTGCGTCGACCTCACTGGACGCGAGCTGCGCCAGGGCCCGCTCGAAATTCTCCGCGACCACGACGGTCATCCCGCGGCCCCGGCCTTCGGCAAGCCGGTGCATGGCCTCCTCGTTGGTCGTGCCGCGCGCGACCACCACCTTGCGGCCGGGCAGATCCCGCAAGGAACGCACCGCTGCGCCGCGCTTCACGAGGAGCCGGGTGCCCGTCACGAAGACGAGCGGCGAGAACTCCACCAGCCGGCGGCGCTCGGCATTCGCGGTTGTCGTGCCGCACTCCAGGTCGATGCGTCCCTCCACGACCTGCTCGAAGCGGTCGGATGGCGTCACCTTCCTGTACTCGACTCGAAGCAGCACCGCACCGGCCGCCGCTGCGATGTCCTCCACGATGGCGTGGCACAGGTCGATCGAGTAACCATGGGGCCGCCCGTCAGATCCGGCGAACGAGAAGGGGACGGCATGCTCGCGGTAGCCGAGACGCACGACCCCCGTCTCCTTGATGCGCTTGAGTATGCCCGTGAGCGCCCCGGCAGGCGGCTCGTCGAGGGGTTGCGCGCGCGCGCCTGCCGCCGCGAACAGCAAGATGGCGACGATGCATACGCTCGCCACCTGCCTTGCGCCTCGCCTCGCCATCAGCGGTTCCTTCCAGTCAGGCCGCGGGTTGCGGGAGACTCTCCCCTGTGCCGGCTCCCGCATCCTCGAGCGGTGGGCCGAGCTGCCCCTCCCACTTCGCCACGACCGAGGTCGCGATGCTGTTGCCGATCACGTTGGTGGCCGTCCGCCCCATGTCGAGAAACTGGTCGATCCCCATGATCAGCAGCAGTCCCGCCTCCGGCAGCCCGAACGTGGGAAGGACGGCGGCCACGACCACGAGCGAGGCTCGCGGAACGCCGGCCACCCCTTTGCTGCTCACCATCATCACGAGCAGCATCGTGACCTGTTGACCGAACGACATATCGATGCCGTAGGCCTGCGCGATGAACAGCGCCGCGAAGGACTGGTAGACCATGGAGCCGTCCAGGTTGAACGAATAGCCAAGCGGCAGCACGAAGGAGGTCACCCGGTCGTTCACGCCGAACCGGTGCAGCTGTTCCATGAGTTTCGGGTAGGCCGCCTCGCTGCTGGCGGTGGAGAAGGCCACCATCAGCGGCTCCTTCACCAGCCCCATCAGGCGGAATACCCGGGGCCCGAGGGCGAGGAATCCCGCGCCGATGAGCACAATCCAGAGCACGAGAAGCGCCGCGTAGAACGATCCGATAAGCCTGCCGTAGGTGGCGAGAACGCCGATGCCCTGCACCGTGATGGCCGAGGCGATCGCCCCGAAGACGCCGGCGGGCGCGGCCCACATCACGAAATCCGTGACTTTGAGCATGACCGGCACCAACTCGGTCACGAACGCGGTGACGGCGGCCGTGGACTCGTTCTTGACTGAAGCGATGGCGAAACCGAAGAAGCACGAGAACACGAGGATCTGGAGGATCTCGTTTGTCGCCATCGCCTGGAAGAAGCTCGACGGGAAGACGTGCGTGATGAACTCCTTGAGCCCCATCCCACCCGTCTTCAGGCTGGTCGCCGCATCCTTGTCGGGCAGGGGGAGCCCGAGATCCTGGCCCGGGTGGAACAGGTTGGCGAAGAACATGCCCAGCAGGAGCGAAACGAGGGAGGCGGTGATGAACCACAGGAGCGCCTTTCCCCCGATGCGCCCCACCGACTTCGCATCCCCCATGCCCGCGATTCCCGACACCACCGTCGCAAAGACCAGTGGCGCGATGATCATCTTGATGAGGCGCAGAAAGATGTCCGAGAGGATGGACAGGTATCCCGCCAGCGACGCGGCCGCGGCCGCGTCGGGCGAGAAGGCATTTCCGGCCCAGCCGGCAGCGATGCCCGCGACCGCCGCGACAAGGATCCACGTCGTCAGCTTCGAGTTCATCGTCGTTCCCCGCCGCCGGAGCGAGTTCCGCCGCCTGCGCTCAGAAAAGCGCCTTGGCAATCACCAGGCCGGTGGCGACCGCGACGGACGTTGCGACAATCCCCGGGATCATGAAGGAATGATTGAGCACGTACCTGCCGATCTTCGTCGTCCCCGAAAGGTCGAAGTTGATCGCCGCGATGAGCGAGCCGTAGGTCGGGATGAAGAAGTAGCCGTTGACCGACGGGAACATCGCGATGAGGAACTGCGGCGGGATGCCCAAGGCCATGCCCAGCGGCATCAGCGCGCGCGTCGTCGCCGCCTGGCTGTAGAGGAACACCGAGGCGAAGAAGAGCCCGAAGGCGAAGGTCCACGGCGCAGCCTTCGCCATGTCGCCGATCGAGGTCACGATGACATCCTTGTTGGCCGCGATGAAGCTGTCACCCAGCCACGCAAGCCCGAAGATCCCGATGACCGCAACCACGCCGGCCCGCAGGGTGGCCGTCTTGGGAACCTCGTCGACATCGATCTTCGTGACGAGCAGCATGGTCGCCGCCACCGATAGCATCAGGATCTCGATCACGATCGGCATGCCCAGCGCGCTCTTCGCCCCGGGCAGCTTGCGAAGCTCGGGGAAGAAGCCGAACAGCACCACGAGCGCCACGCCCGTGAGAAAGACGAACGCCGACGCCTTGGCCGCCGGCTTCAGGGGCGCTCGCTCACCGGCCCCCTTGGGCGCCGGGATCTGCCCGGCCTTGAGCCGCGCCTGATACTCCGGGTCGTCCTTCAGGTCCTTGCCCAGGAACATCGAGATGACCGCGCCCGCGATCACGCCGGTGAGAGTGGCCGGGACGCACACCATGAGGATCTGCGGCAGGCCCCATTCCGTCAGGCCCTTCTCCGAGAAGAGCCCGATCATCGCTGCCGTTGCAGCCGCCACGGGACTTGCGGTGATGGCCTGCTGCGAGGCGATGGTGGCAATCGCCATCGGGCGCTCCGGACGGATGCCGTTCTGGTGCGCCGTCTCGAAGATCACGGGCAGCAGGGGATACACGATATGCCCCGTGCCCGCCACGAAAGTGAAGCTCCACGTGGTCAGCGGCGCCACGATCGTCACGTACTTCGGGTTCGCGCGGATGATCCGCTCGGCAATGCGCACCAGGAAATCGATGCCGCCGGCCGCATCCATGACCGAGGCGGCCATGATCACCGCCAGGATGATCAGCATCACGTCGATGGGCGGCGAGGTCGGATTCACCCCGAAAGCAACCACGAGAACGAGCAGGCCCACCGCGCCCCACAGGCCCAGGCCCACGCCGCTGTAGCGCGAGCCCATCCAGATCGCCGCAAGCATGACGACGAATTGCATGAATATCGACAGTGTCATGATCTCTCTGCTCCCTTGTGGAAATGGCCCGCGGCCGGGGTTATTGCTCAAACCTGGGGTTGATCAGGTTCTCGAAGGCGAACACCTCGTCCCACTTCTCCTGCGTGAGAAGCTTCTTCTCCTTCACCACGATGTCGTGCAGGCTCTTGCCCGTCTCGTAGCCCTCGCGCGCAAGCTCGGCGCACTGCTTGTAGCCCAGGGTCGTCTTGAGCGCCGTCACGATCCCCAGCGAATTGAGGACCATCTCGCGGGTGCGCTCGGCGTTCGCGGTGATTCCCTGGATGCAGTTCACGCGCAGGCTGTTCACCGCGTTCTCCATCGTCGAGATGGAGGTGAAGAGCGCAAAGGTGATGACCGGCTCCATGACGTTGAGCTGCAACTGCCCGGCGGAGGCGGCGAGCGTGACCGTCAGGTCCAGGCCGATCACGAGGAAGCCGGTCTGGTTCACCACCTCCGGAATCACGGGATTGACCTTGCCCGGCATGATCGAGGAGCCCGGCTGCATCTGGGGCAGGTTGATCTCGTTGAAGCCGCAGCGCGGCCCCGAGGCGAGCAGGCGCAGGTCGTTGCAGATCTTCGTGAGCTTGGACGAGGTGCGCTTGAGCACGCCGGAGAGCAGCACGTACGCCCCCGTGTCGGAGGTGGCCTCGACCAGGTCGCCGGCCAGGATGAACGTCGTCCCCGTGATCTCGGACAGGTACTTCGTCGCCAGCTCCGGATACCCGGGCGCGGCCGTGACCGACGTGCCGATCGCCGTCGCCCCGAGGTTGATCTCGTGCAGGAACTGCCGGACCTCGGCGATGCGCTGCACTTCCTCTCCGATGGTGGTCCCCCAGCCGTGGAACTCGGAGCCGAGCGACATCGGCACCGCGTCCTGCAGGTGCGTGCGGCCCATCTTGATGACCTTGTCGAACTCCTTCGCCTTGGCGAAGAACGCGTCCTGCAGGCGGCGAAGCGCTTCCATGTAGCTGCCCAGCCGCAGGATCAGCGCGAGGCGGAAGGCCGTCGGGTAGATGTCGTTGGTCGACTGCCCGAAGTTCACGTGGTCGTTCGGGTTGACCAGCTGGTACTGGCCCTTCTTCTGGCCCAGGTGCTCGAGCGCGAGGTTGGCGATCACCTCGTTCGCGTTCATGTTGGTCGAGGTGCCCGCGCCGCCCTGGATGAAGTCGGTCACGAACTGGTCGCGGTATTCACCGGCGATCAGCTTGTCGCAGGCGTTGATGATGGCGTCGGCCACCACGGCGTCGAGGACCTTGAGATCCCGGTTGGCCATCGCCGCGGCCTTCTTCACGTACCCGAACGCCTTGACGAAATTCGGCTCCGTCGACATCGGGATGCCGGTGATGTGGAAGTTGTCCTTGCCTCGCTGGGTCTGGACGCCGTAGTAGGCGTCGTCGGGAAGCTCCTTCTCGCCGAGGAAGTCCTTTTCAATTCGTGACATGGCTGATCCTTTCAGGAATTGGACATCTTATACCTGCGGGAGAAAAGCAGTGCGGACGGCATTTTCTCGGGGAGGCTGAACAACGGCTGTACTGGGCGCGCGGGCCTCCCGCCGCCAGGCATCAGGCTTGCTTCGCGTTCCCCGGCAAGGCGCAGGCCCGGAGGGCTCATGGCGAAGCCGTCCGGTTGCTACAATCACCCTTTCCGAAACCGTCACTGTCAACGCGACCCACGCCATGGCCCTGCTGCTGAAGGAAAAGGACGTCGAGCAACTGCTCACGATGCCGCTTGCGATCGACCTGATCGAGCGGGTCCACAAGGAGTATTCCGCCGGCAACGCGATCGACGTGCCGCGCGAGCGCACGCGACTGCCGAAGACCGCCCTGCACATCCTGCAGGGCGCGGTGCCCTCGGCCGGCGTATTCGGCTACAAGGCCTACACCTCCAGCCGCGAGGGGATCCGCTTCATCGTGTATGCCTTCAATGCGGAGCGCGGCAACCTCGACGCCATCGTGGAAGCGAACTTCCTCGGCATGACCCGCACGGGCGCGGCCGGCGGCGTGGCGGCGAAATACCTGGCCCGGCCCGAGGCGAAGGTCGTCGGTTTGTTCGGGTCCGGATGGCAGGCGCAGGGGCAGATCGAAGCGCTGGCCCGGGTGAGGAGCCTCGAACTCGTGAAGGTCTACTCGCGCAAGGCGGACAAGCTTGCGGCGTTCTGCGCGCGCATGAGCGCAAAGCTGGGCGTGGGGATCGTTCCCGCGCAATCCGCGGAGCAGGCGGTGCGGGGCAGCGACATCGTCGTCACCGTCACGACGTCGGCCACGCCGGTGTTCGACGGCGAGTGGGTCGAGCCCGGCACGCATATCAATGCCGCCGGCTCCAATTCGCTGCTGCGCCAGGAAATCGACGAGGCGACGGTGCGCAAGTGCTCGCCCATCGTGGTCGATTCTCGCCCCACGGCGATCAAGGAAGCCGGTGACCTCCTGCCGGCCCTCGAGAAAGGACGGGTTCACGCCGGCCAGTTCGTCGAGATCGGTGAAGTGATGAACGGCACGCGGCCCGGCCGCACCCGCCCCGACCAGGTCACCCTGTTCGAGTCGCAGGGCATGGCCATCCAGGACCTCATCATCGCCGCCGAACTCGCGAAGATGGCCCGGGCGAAGGGCCTGGGCACCGAGGTCGACGTCGGCGCGTGACTGGCCACGGTGCCCGGCACGCGTGCCGGGCACTACCGGGGCGATCCCATGGGGCCCGCGGAGTCAGACACCCGTGACCGACACCGTGTAAGATTCCGGCACTTGGAGAGCCCGCCACCGGCAGCTCACCGCCCGGGCGTTGCGCAAGAACTAGGGAGAATCCATGAAGAGCCAATTCTGGAAGGCCGACTGGTTCCTCGGCGCCGTCATCGCCGTCGCCATTCTCGTCTTCAACTCCACGTCGAACCTGATCCCGGGCCTGGAACGCTGGGCGTACGACCTCGGCGTGAAGATGACCTCCAAGACCCCGAGCGACAAGATCGCCGTGATTGCCATCGACGAGCAGTCGATCGCCAATATCGGCCGCTGGCCGTGGCCGCGCGAGGTGCACGCGAAGCTGATCGACCAGCTCTCCGCCGCGAAGGCGAAGGTGATCGGCAACACGGTGTTCTTCTTCGAGCCCCAGATCGATCCGGGCCTTGCCTACGTCGAGAAGATGCTCGAGATCTACGACAAGGCCTACCCTGGCGCGGCGCCGCAGGAGGCGCCCGGCGTCGGGACCATCGGCGCGGCCACGCCCGCGGCGCAGGTTGCCCAGCCCGCCGGCGACGTGGCCGAGATCGGAAAGCTCCTGAAGGAGGCCTCCGTCTCGCTCAACAACGACATCCGCCTGGCCGCCAGCGTGAAGAAGGCGGGCAATGTCGTCGTGCCGTTGATGTTCGACGAGATCATGGGCTCGCCCCCCCCGGGCAAGCCGGACAAGCCGCTCCCGGAATATGTGGCGCGCAACGCAATCAGCGGAGCCTCGCAATCGCACGGGTCCCTGATCTACGGCGCCTCGATCATCGTGCCCATCGAGCAGATCGGCGCCAACGTGGCCGCCATCGGCCACCTCAATTCCACGCCCGATCCGGCTGACGGCGCGATCCGCAGCGAGCCGCTCGTCATCGACTACTACGGCCAGCAGTTTCCTTCGCTGGCGCTCGTGATCGCGGCGAAGAGTCTCAACCTCGGGCCCAAGGACATCAAGGTGAACCTGGGCGAGAGCGTGGCGCTCGGCAGCAAGGTGGTCCGCACCGACGAGCAGGCCAAGATGTTCACGTACTTCTACAAGGACCGCGACGGGCGGGCGGCCTTCCCGGTCGATTCGTTCTTCGACGTCTACACGGGCAAGATTCCCGCGACGAAGTACGCCGACAAGATCGTGCTCATCGGGGCGGTCGCCGCCGGCATCGGCGCCAACCAGGTGACGCCGATCTCCGCGCAGATGAACCCGGTCACGACGCTCGCGCACTCCGTGTCCTCCCTGCTGCAGGAGCATTTCTTCGTGGCGCCCACGTGGGGCCTGTACGCGACGATCGCCGTGTACCTGCTCGTTGCGGCCTACCTCATCGTGCTGCTGCCGCGGGTGGGCGCCGGCATGGGCGCGGTTCTCACCGCGGCCCTTTTCGCGGCGCTTTTCGGCGCGCACCTGGGGCTCATGACGGGCGCGGGGCTGTGGCTGCAGCTCATGCTGCCCGCCACCCTGCTCGTGGTCGGGCACCTGCTCCTTACCACCAAGCGCTTTCTCGTCACGGAGCGCGGCAAGGAGAAAGCCGACAGCGAAGGCGCGGAATCGAACCGGATGCTGGGCCTCGCCTTCCAGCAGCAGGGCCAGCTCGACATGGCCTTCGACAAGTTCCGCAAGTGCCCGTACGACGAGCAACTGGGCGAGAACCTGTACGCGCTCGCGCTCGACTTCGAGCGCCGCCGCCAGTTCAACAAGGCGGAGTCGGTGTTCGGCTTCATCCACAAGTCCGATCCCAAGTTCAAGGACGTGGCCGATCGAATGCAGCGCAACAAGGCGATGAGCGAGACGATCATCCTGGGCGGCTCCTCCGGCGCGCGCTCCACGAACGCGACCATGGTGCTGCAGGGCGGGCAGGCCGAGAAGCCCATGCTCGGCCGCTACCAGGTCGAGAAGGAGCTGGGCAAGGGCGCCATGGGCGTGGTGTACCTCGGCAAGGACCCCAAGATCGGCCGCACCGTGGCCATCAAGACGATGGCGCTTTCCTCCGAGTTCGAGGGCGACGAGCTGACCGAGGCCAAGGAACGCTTCTTCCGCGAGGCGGAGACGGCCGGCCGCCTCCAGCATCCCCACATCGTCACGATCTACGACGCGGGCGAGGAGCACGACCTCGCCTACATCGCCATGGAATTCCTCAAGGGCAAGGACCTCGTGCCCTATGTGAAGCAGCCCAACCTGCTGCCGCCCGACAAGGTCCTGTCCATCGTCGAGCGCGTGGCCGACGCGCTGAGCTACGCGCACACGATGGGCGTGGTGCACCGCGACATCAAGCCCGCCAACATCATGTACGAGCCGGAAAGCGACACGGCCAAGGTGACCGACTTCGGCATCGCGCGCATCACCGACTCGTCGAAGACCAAGACGGGCATGGTGCTGGGCACGCCGTCCTACATGTCTCCGGAGCAGCTCGCGGGCAAGAAGATCGATGGCCGCTCCGACCTCTTTTCCCTGGGCGTCACGCTCTACCAGATGCTCGCCGGGCGCCTGCCGTTCGAGGGCGAGTCGATGACGCAGCTCATGTTCGCCATTGCGAGCAACCCGCACCCGAACATCCACGACTACAACCCGGGCCTGCCTGCCTGGATCGACGCCATCATCGACAAGGCGCTCGCCAAGGACTTCGAGAAGCGCTACCAGACGGGCCAGGAGTTCGCGGAGGCCATCCGCCAGGCGCGAAAGGGCGCCGTCTGATGACGCTTTCGGAGCCCCGCGCCAGACGGGTGCCGCTGCATCGCCGCAGTGTCGAGATCACCGGCTACAAGCGCGACGACGGACTCTTCGACATCGAGGGGCACCTGGTGGACGCCAAGGACATCGAGTTCAAGGTGGGCGGCCGGGTGCTCGAGCCGCGCCAGCCGGTGCACGGCATGTGGCTGCGGATTACCGTCGATCGCGAGCTTCGAATCGTGGACGCTGAAGCCTGCACCGAGGCCATGCCCTACCCGGGCCACTGCGACGGCATCACGCCCGCTTACGCGAAGCTCATCGGCCTTTGCATCGGGCCCGGGTACCTGCGCCGCGTGAAGGAACTCCTCGGCGGCGTGCGCGGCTGCACGCACATCACGGAGCTGGCCGGCGCGCTGGCGACGGTCACCTTCCAGACCTTCGCCGGCCAGGGGCTGATCCCCACCGACCGCAAGCCTCCGCAGCTCGACCGGTGCCACGCGCTGGATAGCCGCAGCCCCGTGGTCGGCCGGTTCTACCCGAAGTGGTACCGCGGCGCCGCGGCCGTCGTCGAGGCAGGAACTCCGGAACAGCATTGACGGCCATCGGCCGGTTGCTGACCCGCATCAAGCATTCCCCGCAAACCCGGCTGCTAGAATGGCCGGGCTCTCCAATCCGCCCCCCACGTCCATGAACATCCACGAATACCAGGGCAAGGAAATCTTCCGGAAATTCGGCGTGCCCACGCCGCGCGGCATTCCGGCGTTCTCGGTCGATGAGGCGGTGAAGGCCGCCGAAACCCTCGGTGGCAAGGTCTGGGTGGTCAAGGCCCAGATCCACGCCGGCGGGCGCGGCAAGGGCGGCGGCGTGAAGGTCGCCAAGTCCCCGGCCGAGGTGAAGGAGCTTGCCGGGAAGATCCTCGGCATGACGCTCGTCACGCATCAGACGGGCCCGGAAGGCCGCAAGGTGCGGCGCCTGCTCATCGAGGAGGGGGCCGACATCAAGAAGGAGCTCTACGTGGCTCTCGTCGTCGACCGGGTCACGCAGCGCGCCACGCTCATGGCCTCGAGCGAAGGCGGCATGGATATCGAGGAAGTCGCGGCGCACACGCCGGAGAAGATCCACCGCGTGGCGATCGACCCCAAGACCGGGCTCAAGGACGCGGAAGCCGAGGACATCGCCCGCAAGATCGGCGTGCCCGAAGGCTCCGTCGCCCAGGCGCGGGACCTCCTGAAGAACCTGTACCGGGTCTTCGACGAGTGCGACTGCTCGCTGGCCGAGGTGAATCCGCTGATCCTCACCGGGGACGGCAAGGTGATCGCCCTGGACGCCAAGCTCAACTTCGACTCCAACGCGCTCTTCCGCCACCCCGATATCGTCGCCTACCGCGACCTGGACGAAGAGGATCCCGCGGAAGTCGAGGCCTCGAAGTTCGACCTGACCTACATCTCGCTCGACGGCAACATCGGCTGCCTCGTGAACGGCGCCGGGCTCGCCATGGCGACGATGGACACGATCAAGCTCTACGGCGGCACGCCGGCCAACTTCCTCGACGTCGGCGGCGGCGCGACGGCGGAGAAGGTGACGGAGGCGTTCAAGATCATGCTCAAGAACGACAAGGTGAAGGCGATCCTCGTCAATATCTTCGGCGGCATCATGAAGTGCGACACGATCGCCACCGGCGTGGTCACCGCGGCGAAGGAGGTCTCGCTCAAAGTGCCGCTCGTCGTGCGCCTCGAGGGCACCAACGTGGACCTCGGCAAGAAGATCCTCGCCGATTCGGGGCTGCCGATCATCTCGGCATCCGACATGGGCGACGCGGCGCAGAAAGCCGTCGCCGCCACCAAGGGCTGACAGGGAAGACGACATGAGCATCCTCATCGACAGGGACACCAGGGTCATCACGCAGGGCATCACCGGCAAGACCGGCCAGTTCCACACCAAGATGTGCCGCGACTACGCCAACGGGAAAAACTGCTTCGTGGCCGGCGTGAACCCGAAGAAGGCGGGCGAGGACTTCGAGGGCATCCCCATCTACGGCACGGTGAAGGACGCGAAAGCCGCCACGGGCGCCACCGTCTCCGTGATCTACGTGCCGCCGCCCTTCGCGGCCGCGGCCATCGACGAGGCGGTCGACGCCGACCTCGACCTCGTGATCTGCATCACCGAGGGCATCCCGGTGCGCGACATGATCCGCACGCGCGACAGGATGCGCGGGAAGAAGACGCTGCTCCTGGGGCCGAACTGCCCCGGCACGATCACGCCCGACGAGATCAAGATCGGCATCATGCCCGGCCACATCCACAAGAAGGGCCGCATCGGCGTGGTGTCGCGCTCGGGCACGCTCACGTACGAAGCCGTCGGCCAGCTCACGGCGCTGGGGCTCGGGCAGTCCTCGGCGGTGGGCATCGGCGGCGACCCGGTGAACGGGCTCAAGCACATCGACATCCTCAGGCTCTTCAACGACGATCCCGACACCGACGCCGTCATCATGATCGGCGAGATCGGCGGCTCCGACGAGGAGGACTGCGCGCGCTGGGTGAAGGCGAACATGAAGAAGCCCGTCGTGGGCTTCATCGCAGGCGTCACCGCCCCTCCCGGCAAGCGCATGGGCCACGCGGGCGCCATCATCTCCGGAGGCAAGGGCACCGCGCAGGAAAAGCTCGCGGTGATGGAGGAGTGCGGCATCAAGGTGACGCGAAACCCCGCCGAGATGGCCAAGCTCCTCAAGTCTGTCCTCTAGAAGGCTCCCCGCTTCCTTGGGGAGAGGGATTGGGGGAGAGGGCCATGCCGCAATCATTCCTGCAGTTGCTGGCACCCGAAGCGCGCGAGCTGCTCCTCGCCTCCGCCCGCCCCGTCTCGTTCGTGAAGGGCGCGACACTCGTGCGTCACGGCGACGCCGCCCGTGGCGCTTTCATCCTGCGCGAGGGTGAAGTCGAGGCCCGCGTCCCCGCGCCCGGCGGCGAGTGCATCGTGGTCGCCCGGCTTGCGAGCGGAGACATCTTCGGCGAGATGGCCCTCATCGAAGCCGGGACCTGCACCGCCACGGTGGTTGCGACGGACCATGTGGACGGCTGGTTCCTCGCCTTCGAGGATTTCCGCGCCGTGGTGACCCAGCGCCACCGCGCCGCCCGGGAACTGCAGCACGCCGTGACGCTGGTGCTGGCGGAAAGGCTTCGCGCCGTGAACGTGCGGATGGTTGCGCTCGCCTCTCACGAGGATCGTCCCGCGCGCGCCGCTACGGCCGCGGAGCATCCCCTGGCGGACATCGAAAGGTCGCGGCGGGGGACTTACGACCTCGCTGCATTCCTTCCGCGCCTCGCGTTCTTCGACCATTTTCCCGCCGAGGAGATCGACGAGGTGGTCGCCGCGGCCCGTGTCCTGGAACTTCCGCGCGGTGCGATGCTGCACGCGCCCGGCGGCGCCGCGGATGCGGTGTTCATCGTGGTGCGAGGCGCGGTGGAGGTCGTGCGCCCCGTGGATGGTCGCGAGCGCCGCGTCGCCGTCCTCGGGCCCGGAAAGCCGCTCGGATTCATGGGCGTGCTGCTCGGAACGCCGCACGGCACGCACGCCTGGGCACGCGAATCATCGACCGTTCTCGAGATACCCGCGCAGGCCTTCCGCACCCTCTACTTCGGCGAAGGGCCGTCGTCATCGCGCCTTCGCGCCGCCGTGCAGCGCAGCCTGCTGGAATCCCTCGGCCGCACCAACCGCGCCCTCACGCGGCTGGCCACCCACGAGCGGCTGGCGGCGTGCGCAAGCCAGGCTGCGCATTTCGAGGCGGCCGGCGCGGCGCAACTCTGGGCCGAACGCGGCGCAGCCCCGGCGTAAGTTCAGTCGAGGTAGCGAAGCGTTGCGGTCGGCCGGCCGTCGCGAACGCCCGCGTGCAGCACGGAATACTCCGGCACCTCGACCCACGAGGCCACGTCGCGCGTGAGCGGCTCGGAGGCGATGAGGATCGAATTGGCGGCCTCGGCGCCGCCGGTCATCTTCCACTCGCCATCGTGCAGGCCATAGTCACGGCCCAGCGTGTACCACAGGCTCAGGAAGCTGAGGTTCGCCTCGTGCAGGCGCGCCGGATCGTCGGTGGCATAGCGGCCGAAATCGAAGCAGTAGCGCACCGCCGCCACCTGCGTGCCGTCGGCGACGAAGAGGTTCACGGAAGAGGAATGGTCGATGCCCAGCTTCCCGCGCTCCTGGCGGATGATGGCCAGCGCCCGCGCGATGGCGTCGACCAGCTCGTCGCCCGCAGGAACGGCGAAGGGGTTGCGAAGCCCGGA
Source organism: Betaproteobacteria bacterium (assembly GCA_016720855.1). Lineage (NCBI taxonomy): Bacteria > Pseudomonadati > Pseudomonadota > Betaproteobacteria > Betaproteobacteria bacterium. The sequence goes on from JADKJU010000002.1 coordinate 1,072,981, forward strand.
GAGGATGAGCGCGTAGATCCACTCGCTGTCGGTGGTGCCGCGGATGTAACGCGAGAGGACGGGGGGCACGTGGGCCGCCAGCGCGGGCTTGAGCTCGGCGAACCGGGCGAGGTCGCCGTTGTGCGCCATCGCGATCGGCGAACCGGGGAACTGGAACGGATGGACATTCGCGAGCGAAATGTCCACGGCCGTGCTGTAGGCCACGCCGCGCACGTGGGCGAGCACCGAGGAGGCCTCGACCTTTTCCGCGAGGCCCTTGAGGTTGCGGTCGAAGACGGGCAGCGCCGTCGAGGTGTAGGACCAGGGCCTGTCCGGCTCCCGGGACTGCCGGTCCCACGCGCGCAGGCCGAATCCCGCAAGGTTCAGCATGTGCAGCATCTTGGGCATGTAGCTCTGCCGCACCAGCGCGGAATCGGGCTGGTAGAGCAGGTCGTCCAGCAGGACGGGCTCGCCGAGGTAGAGGAGGGCGCGGCACATGATCCCCGATTCTGGCACAGGCGGGCGCCCGGCTTCGTTTGGCCCCGCCTTGCGAGGTCCGGTTCGAACGGGCGGCTGCCCCCGCTTGCGGGAATGTATGCCTATGTGTTAAGCTTGTACGGTTTAACAATTTACTATCATCAATTTCTGAGTCGCTTGCCGCCAAGTCACCCACCCGGCCCGTTCGAAGGTCCGGGTTCCCCGTCGAAGCCTGAGGACAGCCCATGAAGGCCCGTGATTTCTGTGCCCGCGTTTTCCTTGCCCTGACCTTGGGGGCGGCCGCGCTCGCCGTCCAGGGGGCGCCGACGGTATCCCTGTCGTCGCCCGCCGCCGGAGCCAAATTTGGCGCTCCGGCCACTGTCACGCTTACCGCGACGGCGACACCGGCTGCGGGCACGACGATCAGCAAAGTCGAGTTCTTCCGCGGCACGACGCTCATCGGCACGGTCACCGCGTCTCCCTATACCTACATCTGGACCAACGCCGCCATCGGCAGCTATTCGCTGACGGCCAAGGCCACGGCGAGCGATACGTCGACGAAGACTTCCACGGCGCGCTCGATCACGGTGAGCACCAACGTGCTGCCCACGGTGAGCATCACCGCCCCCGCGAACAACGCCACCTTCTCGGCACCGGCGGGCATCACGATTTCCGCGAACGCGACCGATACCGATGGAACGATCGCGAAGGTCGAGTTCTTCAGCGGCACGACGCTTCTCAACACCGACACGGCTTCGCCCTATTCCTTCGCCTGGGCCGGCGTCGCGGCGGGGACGTACTCCCTTACCGTCAAGGCCACCGACAACTCCGGCGGCGTGAAGACATCGACTGCCGTTGCCGTGACGGTGACGAATCCCGCGCCGCCGACCGTCAGCCTCACCGCGCCTGCCAACAACGCCACGTTCGCGGCCATCGCGAGCGTCACCATTTCGGCGACGGCGACGGCCGCCACGGGGGCCACGATCAACAAGGTGGAGTTCTTCAACGGCTCGACGCTGCTGAACGCCGACACGACTTCGCCCTACTCCTACGCGTGGACCGGCGTCACCGGGGGAACGTACACCCTTACCGCCAAGGCCACCGACAGCAGGGGCCTCACCACGGTCTCCGCGCCGAGAACCATCACCGTCACCGCGCCGCCGCCGCCCACGGTGAGCCTTGCTTCCCCCGCGAACAACGCGACGTTTTCGCCGCCGGCCAGCATATCGCTCGCGGCCACGGCGACGCCGGGAAGCGGCGCCACGATCAGCAAGGTCGAGTTCTTCAACGGCGCGACGCTGCTGAACACCGACACGACTTCGCCCTACGCCTACACGTGGACCGGGGTCGCCGCGGGCAACTACACGCTGACCGCCAGGGCCACGGACAACAAGGGCTCCGCAACCACCTCGGCACCGGTGGCCGTGGTCGTGTCGGTGCCTCATCAGCCGCCGACGGTCTCCATCACGTCACCCACCACGGGTGCCCCATATACGGCGCCCGCAGCAGTACCCATCGCCGCCACGGCCAGTGCTGCCGCGCCAGCCACGATAAGCCGGGTGGAGTTCTATCAGGGGGCGACGTTGCTGGGAACTGCGCCCACGCCGCCATTCACCTTCAACTGGACCAGCGTGCCTTCGGGCGGCTATTCGATAACGGCCAAGGCGATCGACAGCACCGGAGCCTCCTCCGTTTCGATACCGGCGTTCGCCTCCGTCGACGGCGCCGACAGTTGCGCGACCGCGCCGCCGCTCAGCGCGGCTGAAACTGCCACCAAGCTCGCGTTGCTGGACAAGCTGCCGATGACGTTCGAGGCGAACGCGGGGCAGGCCCATGCGGACGTGCGCTTCCAGGTGCGCGGGCTCGGGTACCAGCTCTTCCTCACGCCATCGGAGAGCGTCCTCGCGCTGCAGCGCATCGAGCACGAGAAATCACTTCCGGGGGCACGGATTGCGAAGATCTCCCGCGCCGAAAGCGTTGCCGTGCGCATGCGCTTCCTCGGCGCCAATCCCCGACCTGCCGTCGTGGGGCTCGAGCCGGCAGGCAATCGCAGCAACTACCTCGTCGGCCGCGATCCGGCGTCGTGGCGCACCAACGTGCCGCATTTCGCCAAGGTGCGCTACGAAGGCCTCTATCGCGGCATCGACCAGGTGTTCTACGGCACCCAGGGTCACCTCGAGTACGACCTCATCGTGGCGCCGGGGGCGAACCCGCGGGCCATCCGCTTCGCCCTCGAAGGGGCGGAACGGGTTTCCCTTGATCGTGACGGCGACCTGATCCTCGAGACACCCCTCGGCAATCTCGTCCAGAAGAAGCCCGTCGCCTACCAGGACTTCGACGGCGAGCGTCGCCCGGTGGAAGCGCGCTACAAGCTCGCCGGCAACCAGGTGTCCTTCGCGGTCGGCAAGTACGACCCGCGGCACGCGCTGGTGATCGACCCCGTCCTCGTCTATTCGACCTTCGCGGGCGGCACCGACAACGGTTCCGGCGCGAACGCCATTGCGCTCAGCCGCTGCGGCGAGGCATTCATCGCCGGCTGGACCTACGCGACGGATTTCCCGACCACCGCGGGCGCGCTTCGCCGCGCGGCCATCACCGAGGGCCAGATGGGCTTCGTCTCGAAGCTCAACCAGGCCGGAACCGCGCTGCTCTACTCGACCTACCTCACCGGCACCATCGTCGATCTCGGCGACGGCTTTCCCTACTCCCAGAACACGGAGGCCACGGCCATCGCGGTGGATGCGTCGGGGCATGCCTTCGTCGCGGGCACCACCAATGCCACGGACTTCCCGACGACGCCGGGAAGCTGGAACGTCGTGCCCGTCTATCCCGGCTCGCCGGGCGGGTTCACGGCAAAGCTCAATACGGACGGCACCGGGTTCGTGTACTCGACCCATGTTCCCGTGGGCCTGGAGGCCATCGCAGTGGATTCAGCCGGAAGCGCCTACATAACGGGCGGCCGTATTGTGTGGAAGCTCGACGCGGCCGGCGCGTCGACGACCTACGAATTCCTGGTCGGCGGTTCGGGGTATTCGCCGTCCGACGAAGCACAGGCAATCGCGGTCGATGCCTCCGGCAACGCCTATGTGGCCGGGATCACTTATTCCAGCGACCTGCCCGTCACCGCAGGCGCGTTCCAGACGACACGCCCCAATCCCTCGGAGACGAGCCGCACCACCGGGTTCGTGAGCAAGATCAATCCGGGCGGCACCGCGCTCGTCTACGGCACCTACCTCGGCACGGCGGGGCTCACCTATCCCTTCGGCCTCGCGGTCGATGCGGCCGGGAATGCCTATGTCACCGGCATGGTGACCGACAAGACGGCGATCCCGAACTTCACTGCGCCATTCACGTCGTTCAACAACAACGTGAACCTTCCCGGCAACCTGCACGCGTTCATCGCCCGGTTGAACGCGAGCGGGGGAAGCCTGGGCTACTTCTCGCGCATCGGCGGCGGCAACTGCAATACGGTCAACTGCACCGCCGCCGATACCCGTGGCCTGGCGATCGCGGTGGACCCGGCCGGCAGCGCGTGGATTGCCGGAACCACGACATCGAACCAGATTCCGCTCGTGAAACCGCTGCAATCCACGTTCTCGGGCAGCAGCCTGAGCGGCGCCGATCTCTTCGCGGCCAAGCTCACGCCGGGCGGAACGTCGCTCGCCTTCTCGACATTGCTGGGCGGGGAAACCACCGCGGCCCCCCCGCTCAACGGTCCCGGGAGCCCCCTCGCGACCGGCATCGCGATCGATTCCATCGGCTCCGCCTACGTGACGGGGATGACGAACAAGTCGGACTTCCCGACGACGGCGGGGGCTTTCCAGGCGACGCTTGGCTCAACGGCGGGCATCAGCGCGTTCGTCACCAAGATCAATGAAACGAAGGACACGACGACCCTGCTCGCCGTCGCGCCGAATCCCGGCGCCGTGGGCGCCGCGACGACGATGACCGCGACCGTCACGGGCAATGCGCCCACGGGCACGGTCACCTTCCGCGACGGCGCGTCGACGCTCGGCACGGGCGCGGTCAGCGGCACCACCGCGCAGCTCGTCACATCCACGCTCGCGGGCGGCGCGCACTCGCTCACCGCCTCGTACGCGGGCGATGCGCACAACAACCCGAGCGCCTCGGAGGCCGTCGTGCTGAGCCTCACCGATCCGCTCACGCCGCCCACGCTCGGCATGTCGGGAATTGCCGACGGCGCCGCCTTCGTCACCAATTCCGGAAACACCTGGACGAGCGGCACCGTCACCGTGAACGCGAACGCCGCGCCCGGCAACACACTTACGCGGGTGACGATCTACCTCGGCGGCAGTTACGTCTATTGGAACGTCGCCAGCCCCACGGCCTACCAGGTCTGGAACCTGCCGGCCCTGGCCCCGGGCGTCTACACGATCTTCGCCACCACGCAGGACAACCAGGGCCACACCACGACCACGCCGGCAGTGCGCTTCGTCGTGAATGGCTCGAGTGCCACCCCGCCCACGGGCGTGGCGATCACCGCGCCGCTCACCGGGGCGAGCTTCATCTCGCCCGAGACCGTTTCGATGACGGCCACCGCCTCGCCCGCCTCCGGCAAGACGATTTCGAGCGTGAGCTTCTACGCGGGGGCGAACGTGGTGGCGGTGGCGAATGCCAGCCCGTACACGGCCCCGTGGACGAACACGCAGCCGGGGGCCTACTCGCTCATGGCGCTCGCCACCGACAGCGCGGGGGGCCTCACGCTCTCCGCTCCTGTCTCGGTGACGGTGAGTGCGCCGCAGCCGCCCGTGGTTTCGATCACCACGCCTGCGGACGGCGCCACCTTCACCTCGCCCGCCACCATCGCGCTCGCCGCCACCGCCACGGCCGCGGGGACGGCGACGATCGCGAAGGTGGAGTACTTCAATGGCGCGGCACTCGTGGGATCCGCGAATGCCGCACCCTTCGCCTTCACCTGGACCAACGTGGCGGCCGGCACCTACGCGATCACCGCCAAGGCGACGGACAGCCGAGCGGCCACGGCCACCTCCGCCCCGGTGAGCTTGACGGTGGCCGCCGGTCCCCCGCCTCCGCCGGCACTTGCCATTGCGGCCGCGCCGGGCCTGGACGGCTCGACGGTGAACGAGAAGACGATGCTGGTGAACGGCACCATCACCGCTCCTGCCAACTCCGGGGTGACGGTGAACGGGATGCTCGCGACCGTGGGCACGGCAGGGGAGTTTGCCCTGAACGAGGTGCCCTTGAGTGCGGGGGCCAATACGATCACGCTCACGGTGACCACGCAGGACGGGGACACGGCGAGCCAGGTGATCACCATCAACAGCAGTGGCGCTACGGCACCCTTTTCCGTGAACGTGGACGAGCCCGACGGGATTGCGCCGCATACGGTGACGTTGTCCGTGAGCGGAGGGGGCACTCCGGTGGCCACGATCGAGTTCGACGTGGACGGCAACGGGACGGTGGATCTCACCACAACCGGTATTCCGCCTGCGGGGGTGCAGGCGACCTACAGCACGGCCGGGACGGTGAGGCCGAGGATCACGTTCAAGGATGCCTCCGGCACTGTGATCTACACGACCACGAAGCAGGTGCACATCGTGGACCCGGCGGACAAGTACGATCTGGTGAAGGGCGCATTCTCGGACATGGTCAACCGGCTCAAGGCGGGAACCAACGCCACGGCGCTCAATCTCTTCTTCGGACATGCCAAGGCGACCTACCAGGATGTCTTCGATAAGCTCGGCACTGACTTGCCGTCGATCGCCAACCAACTGGGAAGCGTCAAGAGTATTTCGTTCTCCCATTCCCGGGCAGAGTTGATCCTCTCCCGCGACGCGAATGCAAGCACCTCCGTGTTCCCGGTCTACCTGATGCGCGGGGAAGACGGGATCTGGAGAATCGAGTCGATGTAATTCGGCGCGCGCGCGAGCCATCAAAAAGGAATCAGATCATGAAGCTGCACAGAATCTTGTCCTGCCTGGCCGTCCTGCTGGCCGCCTCAATTGCCCTTGCCGGCGATGCGAGAGCCAGCGGGGGATCACCTCTTTCCTTCGGCAAACCCGATTTCGAACTCACCGGAACGGTATATGACACCACGACGAAGCAGCCGATCGAGGGCGCCTACGTGGTCGCGCTGTACTACAAGAGCATCGTCGGACCGGCGGCCATGGACATCTGGTGCGTGAAGACGCGTGGGATGTACACGGGAAAGGACGGGACATTCCACTTCCCGGTGGAGAAGCTGGACGGCGACAGCCCGCTTTCCGTGAACGCGATCAAGCCTGGTTACTACAGTGACAGGCCCGTAGTGCCCTCGCCGGAGGTGAGAAAGAAGCAGGGGCGCGAGGCCTACACGGGGCGCGATCTACCCTTGATTCCGCAAAACCCCGCCAAGCCGGAATATCGCTTCGGATCGGGGGACGTGTACTGCAATCACGCCGAGACGAAGCAGGATGCGGCGGCGGGGGTCGAGTTCCTCAAGATCGAGTTGAGCGAGTGCGTGCGACTCAATGCGGACAAGCAGAGCATAAGAGCGGTTGAGGGAATGATTCGAGATCTTGAATCGCGCCCCGAGGTGGCACCGGCCAAGCCCTCGCCGAGGGTGGAAACAGTCAAGTGAAGCTCTTGGCGGCCATGCCAGGACGTATTCCCGTGATCATTCACCAGAGACAGACTGACATGAACAAGATAAGAGTGCTTTCGCTGGTTGTTCTTGAGATTGCTTGCGTCGCTGCGGGGCAAGTCGCATATGCATTTGATCAACACACCCATGGCGCAATGACATCGGAGGCTATGGCGAGTTCGAGTTTCACGCGGGATCCCAATGCAAGCATTGTGCTGAAGCGACTCGGGTTGTTCGACTTTACGCCGGACTTTGCGGGTCGCTATCCCGGCCTTGGAACTAGATACATCGACATGGGAGCCGACGTTCGGGCACGCGACAGCCTTTCAATCGAGGCTGAAATGATACGAACGCTGTCATTTAAGAACATCACGCAACTCACTATCCCCGATCAGTTTACGATCACAGGCTGGTTCATGCGCGGGGCGATTCGTGAGGACGACAACACGCTGGAAACACCTGGTGGAGACGAACCCGGTGGAATCTTTGATCGAGTCTTCGGTCACTTCTTCGATCCCCAGATCGACCGTGGACTGGAATTCCCCCGCTTCTCCGGACACTACGCTAAGCCCGCATGAGTACGTTCGAACTCCATCGGGCTGACCTGCCCAAGCGTCGAATGTCGGCGCCGGGAATTGTAGAACACTTCGATGTAGTCGAAGATGTCGGCGCGCGCGACTTCGCGCGTGGCGTACGTCCTGCGATAGACACGTTCCTTTTGAGCGAGGCGAAGAAGCCTCGACCGCGGAGTTGTCCCAACAGTCGCCGCGCTTGCTCATGCTGCAGGTGATGCCCTCGGCCGACAGCAGGCGCTGGAAGTCCTCGCTGGTGTATTGGCTGCCCTGGTCGGAATGGTGCAAAAGCTCCGAAGGTTTGCCGCGTCGCCACAGCGCCATTATCAACGCGTCCAGCACCAGTTGCGCGGTCATGGTGGGTTGCATAGACCAGCCGACCACGCGCCGGCTGAACAGATCCACCACAACGGCCAGGAACAACCAGCCTCGCCCGTCCAGATGTAGTGAAATCGGCTGCCCACTTCCGGTTCGGGCAGCAGCGGCGAAGTCTCGCTCCAACACGTTCGGTGCGATGCTGTGTTCCGGACGCAATCCAATGTCGGTAGGCATGCGCCGCGGCTTGGGCTGCGCGCTCATGCCAGCCCCTCGCATCAGTCGCGCCACCGATTCTCGCTGCAGGATTGGCCTGCGACGACCATGTCCTTCCAGACCCGCGGCGAGCCGTAGGTCTGGTGACCAGGCGAAGCTTTCCCGGATCAGCACCAGCAAGCCCGCGTTGGCGATCGAGCGCACGCTCGGCGAGCGTCCAAGCCACTCGTAGAACCCACTCGACGACACCTCGAGCAAGCGGCACATCATCCGGGTCGGCCACACCGGCCGATAGCGGGCTACAAACACATACCTCACGTTGGTTCCTTCGCGAAGTAGCCCAGCGCTTTTTTTAGAATGTCGCGCTCCATTCGAACTTTCGCCAACTCTCGCCGAAGCTGCTCGTTCTCCAGCTGCTGCGCAGCCTTCAACGGCAATGCCCGGTCCTTCTCGTATCGACCTGCCGCGAAGTTGTCCACCCACCCCTTCAGGACCGAACGCTCCACGCCAAGCTCAGCGCAACCGCCGACACCGATCGTCCAGGTTGCTGTGTGAGTTTCACTCCCTCGCGCTTGAACTCGGCCGTAAACTTCCGTCTTTGCTTCGTTGCCATCGAACACCTCCAATTGCCAGTTTGGCATCATCAGATGTGTCCGGGGAAACGGGGGAATTCCAGACTGACGGTTCCGCTACTCAGCGCTCAACCGCGCGCCGTGGATTGGGCCATTCAAGCGGGCGCTACCGTGAAGCCGATTCTTGGTGGCAACAGGGAGAACCACTACAAGGTCTCGGATGCCCGGGAGGCCATGTGGCGTGCGCTCACGCTGAAGAAGGTCGGGGCCGGCGGAAGCCTGAGCGATGACGTGTGGCCCTCGGACTGGCAATCGGCCAGCAAGGAGGAGTTGCGCAAGGCCTACTGGGCGACGACGTTTCGTGCCCTTGGCGATGCGGCGCACCTGTTGCAGGACATGGCGCAGCCACAGCATACGAGGAACGACGCCCATTCCGGTCGCGCCTGCGTACCGGGCGTCGGATGTATGGGAGGTCACGACAGCTATTTCGAAAAGCACCTGCGGGCGCGCACATTGCGGGAGAGCTTCGTCTACCTTAAGGAGGGTATCGGGGGCGTTGATCTCTCGACTCTTGAAATCGGGATTGCCCCTGATCAGCTCGAGTACCAGGGATATGCGAAACCGGCTTTCAACAGCTACAGCGACTATTTCGCTACGGCGGTTCAGGGAGGAAACGCGAATGGACGGGGCCTCGCAAACTACAGTAACGCAGGCTTCTATTCCGTAGGCACCAATATCAACAGTGGCGCCGCGGCCGCCTATCCTCATCCCAACCCGACCGGCAGCGGCCTCGGTTACACAATTATCTCCGAGCCCGAGCTCAGGGACGGCGCCAAGAGACCGCTTGCCGGCAGTGTCATCTTTCGCGTGGGAGCGGTGCTGGACAACGTGACCGGCGCTCCGGAGCCGAACGTGAAGCTGGCGGCGATCGGAGCCTGGGACCAGTTCCTGCAGCAAAGGAACTCGACCTGGGGAAGCTACACACTCAACTACTACAACTACGACGACCAAGCGAAATTGCTCGTGCCCCGTGCCGTTGGTTACTCAGCCGGCCTCATCGACTACTTCTTCCGCGGCCAACTCTTCGTGGGCCCGCCGGCGGAGGGCGTCTTTGGTCTCATCGATCACGGCGATTCCGCCTCGAACTGCAAGGACACCTGCGGCTTCAAGACGATCAAGCTGAACCTGGCCAACAGCACGCCCGACATCGTGCCCTCGGGAGTCGGACAGGCGGCACAACCCCAGACGATGCCCGGCGGCACGGTCGTGGCAGTAGCCAAGTACCGACGCAACGGCGCGTGCTATTCAGCCGACCTGTCGAATGAATATGTCGAGGGAAGCGGGACGCTGCCCGAGACGTACTACGGCAACTGCGTGACGTCGGCCGTCGAGGACATCGTGGTCTCCGACCCCCTTCCGTCGCAGAGCATCCCGCCCTGCAATGCGTCCCTGGGCGGGGATTGCCAATCGAAGTCGATTCGGCTGGTATTCAACTTCGCCAATCCGATTCCGGTCAATGCCACGGACCTTCGCCTGCAGGTGGTCTACCGCGGTGCACTGGGAGCGGAGGCGGATGCGGTCGTGGTTCAGACGGTCGATTTGGCCGAGCCTAGCTACTACATTCCTGAACTCGACCGACTACATCAAGCTCGCAGATCGTGTCTTCACTCGGGACGAGATTGCCGCCTCCAGCGGGTTGTTGGAGCAGGTCCGGCCGACGAACTGCGTCGTGAACAACCAGCTTCTCGACAGTTGTCTCAGGCCGCTCGCGTTCGATTTCCCGCTCAAGGTGGGCCTTTCGCCCCCCGCGCCGGCAATTGCGCCGACGGTGCCCATTGTCCTGCCGGGCGTCCGGTCGTATGTTCGCCTGGCACTACTGGTTCCTCGGGACGCGACGGCTCCGTTCGATCATTCCGCGAGTTCATGCGTCCCGAGCGCAACACTCAATGCAAACGGAAGGGTATTCCAGGTGGACTATCCGCCGGTGGCGGGGTCGCCAGGCGACTATGAAGAGAGGAAGACGGTGATAAAGCTGCCGGTCCCCGTGCGCGGAGTCAGGAGCTGGGAGATGGTGGAGTGTGTTCTCAACGGGGACTTCTCGGATCCCACCGCTCTCGATGATCGCAAGACAAAGATGACCGTGCTGTCGGGGGGCGAACTGGTTCCGGTACCGGTTTCCGGGTTCACGTTCGGGAACTAGGCTGCACGACTGCTGCGTCCGTGAATTTCTACGCGGGGGCGAACGTGGTGGCGGTGGCGAATGCCAGCCCGTACACGGCCCCATGGACGAACACGCAGCCGGGGGCCTACTCGCTCATGGCGCTCGCCACCGACAGCGCGGGGGGCCTCACGCTCTCCGCTCCTGTCTCGGTGACGGTGAGTGCGCCGCAGCCGCCCGTGGTTGCCATCACCACGCCTGCGGACGGCGCCACCTTCACCTCGCCCGCCACCATCGCGCTCGCCGCCAATGCCACGGCCGCGGGGACGGCGACGATCGCGAAGGTGGAGTTCTTCAATGGCGCCACACTCGTGGGATCCGCGACGGGTGCCCCCTTCGTCTTCACCTGGACCAACGTGGCGGCGGGCACCTACGCGATCACCGCCAAGGCGACCGACAGCCGGGCGGCGACGGCCACCTCCGCCCCGGTGAACTTGACCGTGGCCGCCGGTCCACCGCCCCCGCCGGCACTTGCCATTGCGGCCGCGCCGGGCCTGGACGGCTCGACGGTGAACGAGAAGACGATGCTGGTGAACGGCACCATCACCGCTCCTGCCAACTCCGGGGTGACGGTGAACGGAATCTTGGCAACAGTGGGCACCGACAACCAGTTCTCGGTGAACGACGTGCCGTTGAGCGCCGGAGCCAACACGATCACCCTCGTGGTGACCACGCAGGATGGCGACACCGCGAGCCAGGCGATCACGGTTACGAGCAGCGGAGCGGCGGCACCATTCACCGTCTCGATCGACGAGCCCGACGGAATTGCGCCGCACACGGTGACGTTCACGATCACCGGGGGCGCTACACCGATCACGTCCATCGAGTTCGACGTGGACGGCAACGGGACGGTGGACATCACCACGCAGGGCATTCCGCCGGCGGGGGTGGAGGCAACGTACTCGAGTGCGGGGACGGTGCGGCCGAGGGTCACTTTCAAGGATGCCTCGGGCAGCGTGATCTATACCACGACCAAGCAGGTGCACATCGTGGATCCCATCGCGAAGTACAACATTCTCAAGGGCGTCTACACGGACATCGTCGGTCGACTGTCAGCCGGAAACGGGACATCGGCAAGCGGGCTCTTTGTCGAGGACAGGCAAACGGACTATCAGGACTTCTTCACACAGATCGGGTCGAATCTGGCGAGCGTCGCAGGACAGCTCGGGCAGCTCAGGGGCGGTTCGATTACGGGCAACCATGCCGAGCTGGTTGTTGTTCGAACCACGGCCGATGGCCCAACGGCCTTCATCATTCACGTCATTCGAGGCGCCGATGGTATCTGGCGCGTCGAGAGCATGTAGGGAGAACACATGAAGATCAGGCTCAGGCACATGGCGTGGGTAGGGGGGCTAGCCATCCTTTTCGGCTTGTACAGCGTCTACGCGGCGCAGGGCACCGTCATCGACGGCTCGACCGGCAAGCCGATGGCGGGCGTCCATGTCGTGGCCTCATGGACCGGCTCAGTGTCGATAGCCGTTCAGCCGTTCACGCGCTGCTACCGCGCCGAGGCGACGGTCACCGACGAGCGTGGCCGATTCAGCCTGTCGACCTTCTCCGGCAACTGGAATCCGATTCTGTGGGATAGGAACCGTTCGGTCTGGGTTCTCGCGCCAAGTTATACGATCTCGGACAAGAGTGACTTCGGCGAACTGAAGATCGTTCTGGAGCCCGCCAAAGGAACAAAGTCGGAGCAATTCAAATCCCTGCCGAGCAGCTACGTACTTGGATGCGGCGTCGACAATCGACAATTTCTGCCGTACTTGTTGGCACTGCACAAGGAAATGCTTCGCCTTGCCAGTACGCGTGACGAGCGACGGGTCGCATCCAGCAGGCTCTTTGATATCGAGGAAATTGAACTTGGTGAAAGGGAGGCATATCGACGGCTGAACGCCAGATCGCGCCTCGAGAATCTTGGAGGTGGCAATGATTGAGATTACCAAGGGCAGGTTATGCCTATTTATGCTGATGACCGCTTCTGACCTGCATGGGGATTTCCGGGCCATTCATAACTTGGAAATGGCCCCCGCGGTTGTGGAATCGTAGCGTAGCTTGAATTCAACGGGCGTGAGGTAGTCGTGACTCGAATGCGGACGCACATGGTTGAAGTGTCGGCGCCACTGCTCGATCACGACGCGGGGCCTCCTCGCGGCTTCGGAACCACTCGAGGCTCAGGCACTCGTCCCGGAATTTCCCGTTGAAACTCTCGTCGGTGCCGTTTTGCCAAGGCTTTCCGGGATCAATGTGGGCCGTATGGATGCCGGAGCGCGTCAGCCACTCGAGAATGGCGCGGCTGACGAATTCGGGGCCGTTGTCGGAACGCAAGGCCGTCGGCGCTCCGTGCAGACTCACCAGGCGCGAGAGCACCTCGATCACTCGATTCGAGCGGATGCTCCCGGCTACGTCGATCGCGAGGCATTCCCGGGTAAATTCATCGACTACCGTCAGGCACTTGATCTGCTGGCCGTTGGCGCAGGCGTCGAACACGAAGTCATAGGCCCAGACATGGTTCGGGGCTAGGGCGGCAAGGGACGCGGGCGGCTCGTCGCAATGCGGCGTCGCGGCCGGCGCCGCGGCAGTTGCAGTCCTGCCGACTTCCAGAGGCGATGAGCTCGTTCTGGCCCCATCCCGTGGCCCTCGCGTCCCAGAAAGATCCGGATGCGCCGATAGCCATAGCGCGGATACTGCGCCGAGAGCCTGCGCATGGCCGAAATCGCCGGCACGTCTCTTTCGGCTCGAATCGACTGGTATCCCATCATCGATCGCGCCACGCCAATCAGCCCGCACGCACGTCTGGTCGAGTGGCCGCGCTGCACGGCCAACACAACCTGCTCACGACGCGCCTGCGGGCTTACCACTTTCGCCGGTTGATTTCCTTCAGGGTATCGATCGCCATTTCCCGCTCGGCGAGCATGCGTTTCAACTTGGCGTTCTCGGCCTCCAGGGCGCGCAGCCGTTTGACGTCCGCAGGCTGGAGCTGTCCGAAACGCTTGCGCCAGCTGTACAACGTCTGGTCGCTGACCTTGTACTTGCGCGATACGTCGGCAATCGTAGTCCGGTCGGCCTCGCGCAACATCGCGACCATCTGTTCTTCTGTAAATCGGCTTTTCTTCATGGGCTCCTCTTGGCAGAGCAGGAGCCATTCTCTCAAGTTATGATCGGTCCGAAAAACCCAGGCAGGTCACTTCCATGGCCTCGCAGGGTTATGAAGTTTCGACACATGCAGCGCTTACCAATGCTGGGCTGGCGAAGACGAGCTTGAGTGCGTCCGGGAGCCTACTCAAGCGAGACCTAGGCATTCTTCCTTGGATAGTTCAACAACCCGATCAACCTTTTACTTCTGACAGCGGCTCATTTCACTTCAACTTCGGGGACGGCCAGGTGTTTGCCATTGCGCAAACCGATTACGAGGTCAAGACCCTCCGTGAACTACAGCTTCGAGGAGAGCTACTTAGCATTAATGGCTGGCTCATGCGAGGGGCGATTCGTGAAGACGACGGCGCGGACAATGTCCGTCGTTTGGTTGGGATTCCTGTGGACGATCCCTTCCCGCCGTTGATAAATCGATTCTGCAATCATTTCCTTGATCCGGTCGTTCAGAGAACGCAGTATGGTCGCGCGCTTTCCAATTTCTGCTTCTGGGAAAGCCCTGTATTCGATTCCGCCCAGTGGACCCTTGGGAGCCTGGAACCATTCGCTTCGATGCCGGCTGAGTGGACATTGCGGCGCAATCACTACACCGTTGTCGATGCCCGTGAGGCGATGGCGTGCACTTACCTTGACCGACAAGGCGGGAAATGCACTGGCAAGGCAGGTCGGGTCCTACACGTTTGCCTTCGAAGAGCTCCGTCGCTTCTATTGGGCCACGACGTTTCGAGCGCTGGGGGATGCCGTGCATGCCATTCAGGATATGGGGCAACCTCAGCACACTCGAAACGAGAGCCACGGATTCATGGATAGTGGGTACGAAAAATACATCGATGCTCGTGCCAGGCAGCTTCCCGAATACAAGATCGATGGCTTTCAGTTGATCGCAACAAAGGGGACGCCGCCTGTTCTCGCTTACGACAGTGGCTATCCCATTCCCCGATTCAAGCGCTATAGCGATTACTGGAGCACTCGGCTGGGACCGAATTCGGATGCGCGCTATGCAGGCTTGGCCGACTACTCCAACCGCGGCTTCTTTACGATCGACTCCAACATCGGCAATTCGACCTACCCGCTTCCTTCACCCTCGGCCTCGAGCTACGGCAGGATTAGGGCGGATTCGGGTTACTTCGGGACATCGGCTACGTATCTAATGGGCAGCGTGCCGGATGACCTGACGAACTCCTTGGATCCCGTGTCGATGTCGACCGAGGGCGTGTTTGTCGGACTTGTAGGAATGACGCCAACTGTTCGGCGGCAGTACACTCTGTCCAAGCGAAACTACGACGACCGGGCGAGCTTGCTCATTCCGAGGGCAGTCGCATACAGCGCGGGATTCCTCGACTATTTCTTCCGCGGCACGATGCAGATCAGCCTGCCGGACGACGGCGTGTACGCCGTCATGGACCAATCGCAGTTCACGCCCACGATGTCTTCGAGCGGCTTTACGAAGGTGAAGTTGAAGCTCGCCAACACGACGCCGGCGATCGGCACCGGGCAGGGTTCGGCCCAGGACATGACTGGCGGGCGGCTCGTGGCGGTGGCGAAGTTCCGGCGAGCGAAGACGACCTATTCCACGGACCTGAGCGGGGATTGCGGGGCGCCGAACCAGTCCTTCCCCGCATGTCGCGGCGACGTGGAGGACATCGTCGTGTCTTCGGCCGTCACGCTGCCGGACGGTTCGCCCGTGACGTCGGCTACCCTCGTGGCCGGCGCCGCCCCTCAGGAGTTCCACTTCACGTTTTCCGAAGCCATCCCCCTCAACGTGACGGACCTGTACCTGCAAGTGGTCTATCGCGGGCCGCTGGGGAGCGAAGCCGACGCGGTGGCGGTGACCACGAAGAACACCCCGGAGCCGACCCACCTGTCGATCTTCAACCTCACGGACTCAGTGGCCTGCTACAAGGGTGCTTGGTTCAAGCTCAACGCGGACGGATCGGTTCTGGCGACGGTGGCGGCCACGATCGTCGCCGATGGCAACAATCCCGCAAGTCTCGCTCCGCAGACATTCTCGCGCTCGAGCGTGACGTTCAAGGGGCCCTTCACGTACCCGCTCTCCGCCAACGGGCCGCTCGCCACCGTGACCAATATCGCGCCGGGCTCGTTCTACCGGCTGGCGGTCCTCACGGACGACCAGAAATCGTTCGACTACGACATCCAGAACTACGAGTTCTATGCCGAACGGCCCCTGAGCACGGCGGCGAACTCGATCGACTACGACACGGGCACGCCGAACACGATGAGCAGCCTCCTCACGAAGATCCGGGATGCGAACACCTTCGTCTATGGATTCGGGTATCGCTTCCTCGGTGCCGATTGCGCGAACACGCCGAGCCCGCCACTGGACGCCGCTGCTGCCGGCGGCGGGACCTTTGCGACCCCGACGCTGGTCCCGGTCACCACGCTGGCGTTCTAGGCGATCGTCGCTACGTTGCGGTGCCCGGTCATCCGAGCGCAGTCAGTTGCTCCGCCGCCGGGACTCGCGGCCTGGCGGTAGCGGTGAACCCGGCCGGCAGCGCGTGGATCGCGGGCAACGCCCCCACGGGCACCGTCACCTTCCGCGATGGCGCCGCGACGCTCGGCACGGCCGCGGTCAGCGGCACCACCGCGCAGCTCGTCACATCCACGCTCGCGGGCGGCGCGCACTCGCTCACCGCCTCGTACGCGGGCGACGCGCACAACAACCCGAGCGCCTCGGAGGCCGTCGTGCTGAGCCTCACCGATCCGCTCACGCCGCCCACGCTCGGCATGTCGGGAATTGCCGACGGCGCCTCCTTCGTCACCAATTCCGGAAACACCTGGACGAGCGGTGCGGATTCCGGTGAAGTCGGGCCGGCGTTCCGGCGGAAGCCGGGCCATCGTTCCGGTCGATGCCGGGCCGTGGCGTGATGCGGGTAGCGCACTGTCGCTGAGTTGATGGGAGGCGTCAATGTGCCTTGGTGCGTGTTGGTGGTTTCGGGTTGGTGGTCTTCTGCTTTCGCATCGAGTCGCCCTTGAGGGCGAGGCGATAGCTGTTGTGAACGAGCCGGTCGAGGATTGCGTCGGCAAGGGTGGGGTCGGCCAGGTGCGTGTGCCACTGTTCGACGGGCAGTTGGCTGGTGACGATGGTGGAGCGGCGGTCATAGCGGTCGTCGAAGATTTCCAGGAGGTCGCGCTTGGTCTGCTCGGCGAGCGGGGTGAGGCCGAAGTCGTCGAGGACCAGGAGGTCGACCTTGGCCAGGAGCTTGAGGAAGGCGGAGCGGTTTTGCAGCGCGTGATAGCGGGCGAGTTCATCGACGAGCCGCGGCAGGCGGAAGAAGCGCACCGAGAAGTCCGCACGGCAGGCCGAGTGGGCGAGCGCGCAGCCCAGGAAGCTCTTTCCGACGCCGGTGGGCCCGGTGATGAGCACGTTCAAGTGTTCGGCGATCCAGGCCAGGTCGCGCACCCGGACCATGGCGCCGGGGTCGAGGCCGCGAAGGGCGCTCGTGTCCATGTCCTCGATGACGGCGCCCTGCGGCAAGCGAGCCCAGCGCAGGCGCTGTGCCAGGCGAGCCGAACCGCGCTCGGTGATCTCGTGCTGGATCATGAGCCCGAGGCGCTCCTCGAAGGTAAGTTGCGAACGATCCGGGGTGCACAGTTGCTGCTCAAGGGCGGCGGCCATGCCGCGCAGGCGCAGTTGCTGGAGTTGCTCGACGAGCGGTTGGGTCAGCATCGATGTCCTCTGGGGTGGGTGACGGGCCTACTGGAAGTACTTCTCGCCGCGCACGTTGTCGTGCTCCAGGGGAGCGCGGCCTGGGCGGGCGGGGCGGGCGCGGGCGTGTTGATGAGCGTTCGAAGCGAGCGGTAGCTGAAGCTGCGGATCGCAACCGCCCGCGTGGCGGCCCCTCGAGCGCCTCGGGGCTGAAGTCGCGCGCAAGGCGAAGGATCCCCAGGCTCGAGCGCAGGCACTCCTCGGGATGGCGCCTGCGGTGCAGTTGCTCGGTGAGCACCTCGGCGGTGGCCGGTCCGATGGCCAAGGCGCGCTGCATCAAGCGCTCGTGGGTGAGGTCGATGACGGCGCTGTGCCGCTCGGGACGATGATCGGCGAGGGTCACGAACTGCCCGCGCGAGGGCGCACGCAGGTGCGTGGCGACCAGGTGCTGGCGATGGAAGATCTCAATCACACGCGCGCTCAGGCGTACCTCGACCGTGCGTCCGACCAGCTTGTAAGGCACGGAGTAGTAGGCGCGCTCGACCTCGACGTGATAGTCCAGGTGCACCTTGGCCTTCTTCCAGGTGGCGAATTCGTAAGGCCTGTGCGGAAGCGGGCGCAGCGCCGCACGCTCGATGTCGGCAAACAGGCTCGCGCGGCACCCTTCGCGCTTCTTGAAGGGGCGAGCGTTGAGATCGGCCACGAGGAGCGCGATCGCGGCATTGAGTTCGCCAAGCGAGAAGAACGTCCGGTTACGAAGACGGGCAAGGATCCAGCGCTCGACCACCAGCACGCCCGCCTCGACCTTGGCCTTGTCGCGGGGCTTTCGCACCCGCGCCGGCAGAATCGCCACCGCGTAGTGCTCGGCGAAGTCCTGGTAGGCGGGATTCAAGTCCGGCTCGTAGCGGTGCGCCTTGTGGACGGCGCTCTTCAGGTTGTCGGGCACGAGGGCACGAGGAACGCCGCCGAGGAATTCCAGAGTGCGCACCTGGGAGCCCAGCCAATCGGGCAACGCCTGCGTCCAGGTCGCTTCCGCATAGGTGTAGCTGCTCGCGCCCAGGACGGCCACGAAGATCTGGGCCGCGCGCAGCTCCCCGCTCGTGCGATCCACGACCGGCATCGTCTGCCCGGCGTAATCGAGGAAGAGCTTGTCGCCGGGAACGTGGTTCTGGCGCAGGACCAGATCCTGGTTGGCGAGCCAGCGCCGGTACTGGTCGCAGAAGACGCTGTACTGCCAGCCATCGGGGAGCCTCGCCTTGTACTCCTGCCAGAGCAATTGCCGCGTCACCCCGGGGCGCTTGACGCATGCAGAAACGCGAAGTCCGGCTGCGGGGTGCGAGACAGCGGCACCTCGCGCTGGTAGAGCCGCGCCTGAAGGCCCGCCTCGTCAAGCCCGGCCGGCAGCGGCCAGCCCACGCCCGCCGCGTGCGCGCGGCGCAGGCACTCCTGCACCGTCGAACGGGCGCTCCCGACGGCCGCGGCAATCTCGCGGTCGCTCAGACGGACTTCAAACTTGAGACGCAGAACCTCTCGGATCTTCCGCATGGGTAACCTCGGTTGCGCCACCGCCGGACTCCTTCCAGATGGGAAAGGAGCCCACGGTAGCCCTGGTTACCCGCATCACCCCGGCCGGCATGGACCGGAACGCTGGCCCGGCATGCTCCGGAATGGTGGCCCGGCATGCTCCGGAACGCTGGCCCGGCATGGACCGGAATCCGCAAGCGGCACCGTCACCGTGAACGCGAACGCCGCGCCCGGCAACACACTTACGCGGGTGACGATCTACCTCGGCGGCAGTTACTTCTATTGGAACGTCGCCAGCCCCACGGCCTACCAGGTCTGGAACCTGCCGGCCCTGGCCCCGGGCGTCTACACGATCTTCGCCACCACGCAGGACAACCAGGGCCACATCACGACCACGCCGGCAGTGCGCTTCGTCGTGAATGGCTCGAGTGCCACCCCGCCCACGGGCGTGGCGATCACCTCACCGTTTCCCGGGGCGAGCTTCATTTCGCCCGAGACCGTTTCGATGACGGCCACCGCCTCGCCCGCCTCCGGCAAGACGATTTCGAGCGTGAGCTTCTACGCGGGGCGAACGTGGTGGCGGTGGCGAATGCCAGCCCGTACACGGCCCCGTGGACGAACACGCAGCCGGGGGCCTACTCGCTCATGGCGCTCGCAACCGACAGCGCGGGGGGCCTCACGCTCTCCGCTCCTGTCTCGGTGACGGTGAGTGCGCCGCAGCCGCCCGTGGTTGCCATCACCACGCCTGCGGACGGCGCCACCTTCACCTCGCCCGCCACGATTGCCCTCGCCGCCAATGCCACGGCCGCGGGGACGGCGACGATCGCGAAGGTGGAGTTCTTCAATGGCGCCACACTCGTGGGATCCGCGACGGGTGCACCCTTCACCTTCACCTGGACCAACGTGGCGGCGGGCACCTACGCGATCACCGCCAAGGCGACCGACAGCCGGGCGGCGACGGCCACCTCCGCCCCGGTGAACTTGACCGTGGCCGCCGGTCCACCGCCCCCGCCGGCACTTGCCATTGCGGCCGCGCCGGGCCTGGACGGCTCGACGGTGAACGAGAAGACGATGCTGGTGAACGGCACCATCACCGCTCCTGCCAACTCCGGGGTGACGGTGAACGGGATGCTCGCGACCGTGGGCACGGCAGGGGAGTTTGCCCTGAACGAGGTGCCCTTGAGTGCCGGGGCCAATACGATCACGCTCACGGTGACCACGCAGGACGGGAACACGGCGAGCCAGGTGATCACGGTTGCGAGCAGTGGCGCTGCCGCGCCCTTCTCGGTGAGCGTGGACGAGCCCGACGGGATTGCGCCGCACACGGTGACCTTCAGCGTGACGGGGGGATCGACCCCGGTCACCTCCATCGAGTTCGACGTGGACGGCAATGGGACGGTGGATCTCACCACAACCGGTATTCCGCCGGCGGGGGTGCAGGCGACTTACAGCACGGCCGGGACGGTGAGGCCGAGGATCACGTTCAAGGATGCCTCCGGCACTGTGATCTACACGACCACGAAGCAGGTGCACATCGTGGACCCGGCGGACAAGTACGACCTGGTGAAGGGCGCCTTCTCGGACATGGTGAACCGGCTCAAGGCGGGAACCAACGCCACGGCGCTCAATCTCTTCTTCGGACATGCCCGGTCTACCTACGAGGACGTGTTCACGAGGCTGGGCGCGGACCTTCCGACGGTAGCCAATCAACTCGGGACAGTGGAGAGCATCAACTTCTCGAAGAGCTCGGCCGAGGTGATCATGTCCCGAATGGTGAACGGCACAAAGCAGATATTCATGATCTACCTGATGCGCGGCGAGGACGGCATCTGGCGGATCGAATCGTTGTGAGGCGAACGGAGAGCGACATGGAAACGAGACAGGTGAAGACCTTCGTGGTGGCCGCGGCGATGATCGTGTGCGGAATGTCGGGGAGCACGCTCGCAGCGGGGGGCAACCCACTTTCCTTCGGCAAGTCGGACTTCGAGATGACGGGGCGCGTGTACGACGATGCGACCAAGGAGCCGATCGAGGGGGCGTATGTGGTGGCGCTTTACTACGAGGGCATCGTCGGACCGGCTGCTTTGACAAAGCGGTGCAAGCGCGCCAAGGGAATGTACACCGGCAAGGACGGCACGTTTCATTTCCCGGTTGAGAAACTCGATGGCCTGAATCCTGGGATGGCCATGGCGATCAAGCCTGGCTACTTCAGCCTGTGGGCCGTGCTGGCGGAACCGGAGGCCTGGCGCAAGCAGACAAAGGAGGCCTACACGGGCCGCGACCTGCCGCTGAAGAAGCAGGATCCCCAGAAGCCATCGTGGCAGCACGGTCATGGCGATGTCTATTGCACGGGAGCCGATTGGCGCGAAGACGTCGAGGCGGCGATCGAATTCATAACGATAAGGCTTGCTGAGGCAAAGCGCTTGGGCGCCGGAATTCAGGGAACTAGGGCGATAGAAAGCATGATTGAAGACCTACAGTCGCTTCCATCGAGAAAGAGGGGCAAGTGAACATGACGAAGCGGATTGGTCGTCGTTTCTACTCTGGCGTGGCGAGATCATGGATGGCCGCATTTGCGTTGTCTTCACTCACAATTGCCAATGCGTTCGATTTGGCGACGCACGCAGCGATGACGTCCGAAGCAGCTGCCGCCTCGCAGATTACGCGAGATCCGAATGCAAGCACGATACTCAAACGTCTGGGCATTGTGGATCTTCCGTTCAGCTCGGGTCAGTTGGATAGGAGTCTCGGAAAGAACTACGTGTATCAAGGTAGTGTGCCATCCCCGGCGGCGGGAATAGCTATCGAGGCCAGAGTAATGGGCCGCATTCGAGATTCGCGAACGGGGCTACAAGTTGCCGACGACTTTTCCGCCTCGGGTTGGTTCATGCGCGGCGCGATTCGCGAAGACGACAACACACTCGAAACCCCTGATGGCGACGATCCGGGCGGCGTGTTCGACCGCGTGTTCGGACACTTCTTCGATCCCGTCCTCAATCGCGGATTGACGGTACCGCTGCTCGGGACTCAACCCAGAGCGGTTGAATGGGCGCTATCGGATGCGGCTCGCGTCCAACCGGTTATCGGCAGTGGCCGCGCCAACCAGTTCAAGATCGCCGATGCCCGCGAAGCGATGTGGCGTGCCCTTACGCTGAAAACCGGCTCATGGACGGACGCCGTTGTCCCGAGCGGCTGGGACACCCTTCCCGCGACGAAGGAGGCCATTCGCAAGGCCTACTGGGCTACGACGTTCCGGGCCCTGGGCGACGTCGTTCACCTGCTCCAGGACATGGCGCAGCCGCAGCACACGAGGAACGACGCTCACTCGGGGCGGCTTTGCGCGCCCGGCGTCGGTTGCTACGGCGGCCATGCGAGCTTTTTCGAGAACTATCTTGCTGCACGGACAATCTCTGAACCGACTTTCTCTCTTGAAGAGGGTCTGGGTGGCGTTGTTCTCTCAAGCCTGCAAGTCAACATCAGTTCGCCTCAGCTTGCCTATGCGAACTACCCCCCGCCGCGATTTACGAACTATGCCGACTATTTTTCGAAGGGAACCAATGCGGAAGGACAGGGGCTCGCGAATTACAGCAATCGTGGCTTCTATTCATTTGGCACGAACGTCAATAGCGCCGCGGCCGCTCAATATCCCGATCCTAGCCCGACAGGCAGCGGCCTGGGCTTCAGGACGGTGACGAGCGGCTTGACGGACCGGCTTGGCAAGGCGGTGACCGGGAGCGTGACGTTTCGCACCGGTGCTGTTCAGGACAAGGTGATCAATGCCACGGCGATCGATGTCAAGCTCGCGACCACCGGGATGTTCGACCAGTTTCTGATCGAACGAAATGCGGGTCCGAGCCAGTACACGCTCAACTATGTCAACTACAACGAGCATGCGGACCTGCTGGTACCCAGGGCTGTCGGCTACTCGGCCGGCCTTGTCGACTACTTCTTTCGTGGGCAGATGTACGTCGCCCCACCTGTCGAGGGCGTCTATGCCGTGATCGATCACGGAAGCGCTGCCTCGAACTGCGAGAACACCTGCGGCTTCGCGAAGGTCAACCTGAAGGTGGCGAACGCCACTCCTCCGATCTTTCCGCCGGCTCCTCAGGGCCCGGTAGAACCGGTCGCACAGACGCTGGGTGCCGGCATGCTCGTTGCCGTCGCGAAATTCCGACGGAACACCTGCTACACGACCAACCTCTCGGGCGAGTACGACAGCGCCACCGGCGAGACGGTCGTCCAGTACTACAACCGCTGTGTCGCCTCGCAACCGGAGGAGATCGTGGTGTCGGAGTCCCAGAACGTACTGAACCTTCCGGCCTGCGACCGCACTGTGTTGGGAGATTGCCCGGGCAAGGCGGTTGCGAAGGCGTTCAATTTCCCGACGCCGATCCCGATCAACGCGGCATCAATCGCGCTACAAGTCGTGTTCCGCGGGTCGTTGGGGTCGGAGGCCGATGCGGTCGTCGTCGAGACGGTGGACGTGTCGGAGCCGACCTACTTCACCTACATGAACGCGACGGACTACATCAAGATCGAGATGGGCCTCTACACTCGTAGCCATGTGATCGGGGATCCTTCGCTGCTTTCGAAAGTGGAGCAAGCGATGCCCGGTTGCATCGTCAACGGCCAACTCAAGGACACGTGCCTTCAGCCCTTCCCCATTTCTTTCCCCCTCAGGTGGGGCAATCCGGGCACCACCGTGGTCAATGCGCTGCTCGACCTCGCGCAGCCCGGCACCTTCAGCCGCTTCGCGATGCTGCTGGATCCCCACCAGTATGCCGCCATTGACCAGAGCGGCACGCCCTGCGAGCCCAAGTTGCCCGTCAACGTCCTCTGGCGGCTAACGCAGGAGCGGCTCATCAACATACCGGGCCAAAATGCGCAGGAGTTCCTTGTCACCGACTCACTAAGCGTTCGGGGGGTCAAGAGCGATGGAATGGTGGTTTGTCACAACCAGGGAGACGGATTGAGCCAGTCGCTCCCCACGCCGGTACTTTCGACGATGCCGGCCTTGGTCGGAAACAACGCGAATCCGGTGCCCATTCAGCAATTCGCGGTCGGGCCTTGAGGGGAGGGTGCCGAACCGCGCGGCCACGATAGCGGCACCGTGAGCGCCGGAACCGCCCAGCTCGCCACCACGCAGGACAACCAGGGCCATACCACGACGCTCGCCTCGGCGCGCTTCGTGGTGAACGCCTCGGGTTCCACGCCGCCCACGGGTGTGGCGATCACCGCACCGCTCGTCGGGGCGAGCTTCATCTCGCCGGAGACGATCTCGATGACGGCCACGGCCACCCCCGCCTCCGGCAAGACGATTTCGAGCGTGAGCTTCTACGCGGGGGCGAACGTGGTGGCGGTGGCGAATGCCAGCCCGTACACGGCCCCGTGGACGAACACGCAGCCGGGGGCCTACTCGCTCATGGCGCTCGCAACCGACAGCGCGGGGGGCCTCACGCTCTCCGCTCCTGTCTCGGTGACGGTGAGTGCGCCGCAGCCGCCCGTGGTTTCGATCACCACGCCTGCGGACGGCGCCACCTTCACCTCGCCCGCCACCATCGCGCTCGCCGCCACCGCCACGGCCGCGGGGACGGCGACGATCGCGAAGGTGGAGTTCTTCGATGGTGCGACACTCGTGGGATCCGCGAATGCCGCACCCTTCGCCTTCACCTGGACCAACGTGGCGGCCGGCACCTACGCGATCACCGCCAAGGCGACGGACAGCCGAGCGGCCACGGCCACCTCCGCCCCGGTGAGCTTGACGGTGGCCGCCGGTCCCCCGCCTCCGCCGGCACTTGCCATCGCGGCCGCGCCGGGCCTGGACGGCTCGACGGTGAACGAGAAGACGATGCTGGTGAACGGCACCATCACCGCTCCTGCCAACTCCGGGGTGACGGTGAACGGGATGCTCGCGACCGTGGGCACGGGGGGGGAGTTTGCCCTGAACGAGGTGCCCTTGAGTGCCGGGGCCAATACGATCACGCTCACGGTGACCACGCAGGACGGGAACACGGCGAGCCAGGTGATCACGGTTGCGAGCAGTGGCGCTGCCGCGCCTTCTCGGTGAGCGTGGACGAGCCCGACGGGATTGCGCCGCACACGGTGACCTTCAGCGTGACGGGGGGATCGACCCCGGTCACCTCCATCGAGTTCGACGTGGACGGCAATGGGACGGTGGATCTCACCACAACCGGTATTCCGCCGGCGGGGGTGCAGGCGACTTACAGCACGGCCGGGACGGTGAGGCCGAGGATCACGTTCAAGGATGCCTCCGGCACTGTGATCTACACGACCACGAAGCAGACGCACATCGTGGACCCGGCGGACAAGTACGACCTGGTGAAGGGCGCCTTCTCGGACATGGTGAACCGGCTCAAGGCCGGAACCAACGCCACGGCGCTCAATCTCTTCTTCGGGCACGCCAAGGCGACCTACCAGGATGTCTTCGATAAGCTCGGCACTGACTTGCCGTCGATCGCCAACCAACTGGGAAGCGTCAAGAGTATTTCGTTCTCCCATTCCCGGGCAGAGTTGATCCTCTCCCGCGACGCGCATGGAAGCACCTCCGTGTTCCCGGTCTACCTGATGCGCGGGGAAGACGGGATCTGGAGAATCGAGTCGATGTAATTCGGCTCGCGCGCGAGCCATCAAAAGGGAATCAGATCATGAAGCTGCACAGAGTCTTGTCCTGCCTGGCCGTCCTGCTGGCCGCCTCAATTGCCCTTGCCGGCGATGCGAGAGCCAGCGGGGGATCACCGCTTTCCTTCGGCAAACCCGATTTCGAACTCACCGGAACGGTATATGACACCACGACGAAGCAGCCGATCGAGGGCGCCTACGTGGTCGCGCTGTACTACAAGAGCATCGTCGGACCGGCGGCCATGGCCATCTGGTGCGTGAAGACGCGTGGGATGTACACGGGAAAGGACGGGACATTCCACTTCCCGGTGGAGAAGCTGGACGGCGACAGCCCGCTTTCCGTGAACGCGATCAAGCCTGGTTACTACAGTGACAGGCCCGTAGTGCCCTCGCCGGAGGTGAGAAAGAAGCAGGGGCGCGAGGCCTACACGGGGCGCGATCTTCCCTTGATTCTGCAAAACCCCGCCAAGCCGGAATTTCGCTTCGGATCGGGGGACGTGTTCTGCAATCACGCCGAGACGAAGCAGGATGCGGCGGCGGGGGTCGAGTTCCTCAAGATAGAGCTGGCGGAGTTCATTCAACTGGGGGCGGATGAAAAGACCATTCAGGTGACCAGGAGAATGATTCAAAGGCTCGAGTCGCGTCCAGAAGTCGCTCCCGCAAAGCCTGCGCCGACAGTGGAAACAATCAAGTAAGTGTCATGCGCTCCACCGAACAGCTTTCCCAGTGACGTTTCTCCGTGACTCGATGAGACCGAAGACATGAAAATACTCGTGCTGATAGGATCTTGCATTGCATTATTTACGGCGGGTGGGGGCGCATGGGGGTTCGATCAACGCACGCACGCTGCGATGACGTCAGAGGCGATTGCGAGTTCGCGTTTCACGCGCGATCCCAATGCGAGCACTTTGCTGATGCGACTCGGGCTATTCGACTTTACGCAGAACTTTACGGGTCGCTATCCCGGCCTTGGAACTCGATACATCGACTTGGGCGCCGACGTTCGGGCACGCAACAGCCTCTCAATCGAAGCTGAAATGATTGAACAACTGTCGAGGAAAGCCATTACTGAACTCACCATTCCCGACCAGTTTACGATCACGGGCTGGTTCATGCGCGGGGCGATTCGTGAGGACGACAACACTTTGGAGGCGCCCGCGCCGATAGGGGACGAGCCCGATGGTGTCTTCGATCGGGTCTTCGGCCACTTCTTCGATCCCCGGAACAATCGCGGGCTGACCTTCGTCGGCGTGAACATCGGGTCGAGAGCCCCGGACTGGGCGCTTCAGTCCGACGCCACGGTGCTGAGCACCTCTGGCGTCCGGAAGAATCATTTCAAGATCTCCGATGCACGCGAGGCCATGTGGCGCGCGCTCACGCTTCGCGACGGAAGTGGAGCGCCGGTGACCGCCGTGGAAAGCATCACGCAACCGGCCGATCTCAGAAAGGCCTATTGGGCGACCACGTTCAGGGCGCTGGGCGATGCGGTGCACCTGATCCAAGACATGGCGCAGCCCCAACACACGCGAAATGACATCCACTCCGGAAGAGGTTGTGTTCCGAGCGTGGGCTGCCTTGTCGGGCACGATAGCTTTTTCGAGAGATATCTTCGGCAGCGGACGCTAAGAAGCGACCAGTTCCAGCTGGAAGAGGGCTTCGTAAAACCATTGCCCGTCGGAAGCGTTCCCAAGATCAAGAAGGCGCAACTCAAATATGACGGCTACACCAAGCCGTCCTTTGCAAGTTACGCCGATTACTTTGGTACCTCGATAGGCGATGACAACGCTGCCGGCAAGGGACTGGCGAACTACAGCAATCGGGGTTTCTACAGTTTCGGCACCAACATCGGAAGCGCCGCGGCGATACTTTCCTATCCTTCCCCGAGTCCCATGTTGTTCAAGCCAGCTCAACTGCCGCGATTTGGACGCGGTATGAATCGGCCTCGAACGTGCGCGCGGTGCAGCAATAGTGCGCTCGCTAGTGACCACACCAGCAGCGCCGAAGCTGAGGCCTCCACCCCGTACGCTCCACCGCTCAGCCACGCGGGGCCGCTCATCGCGCCGTGCAGCCAGCCCTCGGCGGCATGGCCTGAAACTGGCACCGAGAACACGGCCGAGAACAGGTAGTTCCAGGCGAAGTGCATGCCGATGGGCAGCCACAGGCGCTGGCTGAGTTGATAGGCAGCCGTGAAGGCGAGTGAAGCCGCTGCTGTCACCAGCACGCCCATCACGCTGATATCGCCTGGCAGGTGGGCGACCACGAAAACCAGGGTCGAGAGCATCAGCGCACGCCAGCTGCCCCAGGCATGCTCGGCAATGCGGAAGATTACGCCGCGGATCAACAATTCCTCGAACACCGAGACCAGAAGCATCTCGGGGATCTGCTTGAGGAGCGGGAAGGCGTCGCCGTAGCCCTCGATGCGGTATACACCGAGCCCACCCAGTGGCGCAAGGGTGAGCAGCCCCAGCACCACGCCGAGCCCGGCACCGCGCGTCCATTCGGCCAGCGCGCCCGAGCCGCCAAGTTCGTTGACTTCACGCCGCTCGACCCGGTTCGCATAGGCCCAGTAGCCCATCGCACAAGCGAGCGCCGCCACCAAGTTCGGCCAACCGACGAGCCTGTCCTTGGGCAGCAAGGCTTCCAACAGAGCGAAGCTCAGCGCCAGCGCCAGAAACATTGCCAGCGATGCGGCGAGCATCCGCGCGAGCGGATGGCGGAGTGCCCGACGCCAGCGCGGGCTGGACCCGGACTTAGGTGACGGGTAGGTTTGGGGAGTGGGCGTCATGTCGGAGGACGTTGTGCCTGGAAACGCTGAGGGTCCACCTCAGAACGTGAAGCGGGTGCCAACGGTCAGCGCGTTGCCCTTGATTTTGTCGGAAATCTTGTCGTAGCTTTCTGGAGTTACCAGGATTCAGTGGACACCCTTCCTTCTGGCGTTGTGTGCCACCTCGAACTACTCCGGGCTCAAGCCGCCTAGGTGGCTTTGACGGCGGGTCTTATTGTAGAAGGCCTCGATATAGTCGACTAAATCGGCGATAGCGAGTTCACGATTCTTGTAAATGTGCTTCTTGATTAGCTCCTTCTTCAAACTGTTGAAGACGGACTCTGCGACGGCATTGTCCCAGCAGTTGCCTTTGCGGCTCATGCTGGGCTCGAGGTGATTGGCACCACAGAAGCGCCGCCAGGAGTCGCTTCCGCACTGTACACGAGCCTTGCCTTCGGTCAGCGTTGCCGCATGCTCGGCGTGCGGCCATCGATGGGCAGCGTCGGCGACGCCTACGACAACGCGATGGCTGAAAGTTTCTTCGCCAGCCTCGAGTGCGAACTGCTCGACAGGAAAAGCTTCGAGACCAAGTCGCAGGCCCGGCTGGCCCTCTTCAGCTACATCGAGGGCTGGTACAACCCGCGGCGGCGACACTCCGCGCTCGGCCGGGTATCGCCGGCCACGTTCGAGAGCAATCACGCCGCACAGACGTCCCTGAAAGCCCGAAATGCAGCGCTTGAACCCGCTTGAAATCCAAGCGGCAGACCGTCCGCGGAACCGGGTCAACTCCACTCGATGCGCCCGTTCAGCCACGGACAGTGCGGATCGGCGTGTTCATGCCGGATACCGAGAACCCGGAGTGCGAAGCGAAGGAGCCTTGCCGTGAATACGCTCTCGTTGTTGGTGCGAATCGACCAAGGCTTGCCGTATCGCTCGATCGCATCCAATAGCGCCCGAAGAAGGGTCACGGCCGCCTTGGCCGCGAGGGCGCGAAGGGTAACGGATAGACGGCGGCAGGAACGAAGTGCCGTCCGCGTGAGGTTCCGCGAAGTGGGGCGAAGACGGGCGCGAGGAAGATGAACCATACGAAGAGGACGAGCATGCGCGGGCAAAGCCGCGGATTCTACGTGGGCCCCACCGTTTCTGGTCAGAGGCGGGTCGCGCCGTCGAGTTTGGCCAGGTTCCTGTCGAAGGTCCCGAGAGGAACGTGCCCCGCCTTGACGGCCAACTCGAGCATCAGGCAATCGGAAAATCCGAGCGCCGGCTTGGCGCGGAAGCGCGCGAGCGCGGATGCCACGACTTCGGGGTCCTGGAGCGTGAGCTGCTTGTGTTCCAAAAGCATCTCGATGGCGCCGGCGATCCGGCGCGAATCGAGTTCGTATACGGAGGACAAGACCCAGGTCGCCCCCGCGAGTGCAAGGACGGAGACCCATGCCCCATCGATAACGAACGACTCTGCCGCCATCGCTTGCCTGGCGTTATCCCGGACGATAAGCCGGACAAGGACGTTAGTATCGACCGCGCGCATGGCGCTTCCGGATGTGCTTGGCGATGCCCGCCTTCATGTCTTCGACCGAGGCCTGCGCGGGGGGTCCGCCGGGGAACAGGGCCTTGTGAATGTCGTCGGAGGAATACCGCCCTGCGTGGCGAACCACGACTCGCCCCTCTTCTTCGACCCATTCGATCACCGAGCCCGGGCCGACGCCCAGCTTGCGCCGGACCTCGGCGGGAACAGAAATCTGTCCCTGCCGGGTGAGCTTGGAGTGTGCGATGGCCATGGGGTAAATTACCACGGTAATGTACGCGAGCGCAATCGATTTGCGACACCCGGAGTCCCGGTGAAGTCGACCAACCCCGGCGTCCCCGGGCCATGCACGGCCTGGCAACGGCCTCGAAGGGCTGGCGCTTCGGGTCGGCGGCGTTGCACATGAAAGAGTTGGCGTGTAATATTGCAGATGAAAGGACGCCCGATGCCCGCTTCCCCCTCTCCCGTACGTCGTACCCGCCCCCGCCGCGAGCCCGCCGCGGATGCCGTGCTCACGAAGGCGGTCCTGCGTGCCGGCGGGCTCCTCGCCCTGACCAACGCGGTTCTGGCGCGCACCCTGGGCGTGAGCGAGGCGGGCGTTTCCCGCCTCTCGACGGGCCTGCGCACCATCGACCCGAGCAGCAAGGAAGGGGAACTCGCGCTCCTGCTGATCCGCGCCTACCGGTCCCTCGATGCACTCGTGGGCTCGGACGAGGCGGCGCGGCGCGCGTGGATGACGAGCCACAACCGCTTTCTGAACGGCAAGCCCGTGGCCCTCATCGAGCGCGCGGAGGGGCTGGCCGCGGTGGTCGTGTACCTGGACGCCATGCGGGCGCCTGCGTGAAGCCGGCCTGGAAGGCCACGTGGTTCGAGCGCGGGGTGCGTTCCAGGCAAGCGGCCCTCTGGCGCGGCGTGGAGGCGCAGCATGTTGTCGCCACGATGCGCCTCGTGGACGGTCTCGCCGAGCAGGAAATGCTCGAATCCCTGATCGAGGCCAGCAAGCCGCCCGTGCCGGCTGGCGCGCAGGGCTTGCATTTCCTGCTCTTCACCCCGTTTCGCTACCGTTCGCCGATCGCGTCGCGCTTCCGGGGCGTAACCGATCCCGGCGTCTGGTATGGGGCGGAGGAGATCGAGACGGCCTGCGCGGAAGTGGCCTACTGGAAGTGGCGCTTCCTGCAGGACAGCGAAGGGCTCCAGGGACGCACGCTGTACACCGGGCACACGTTGTTCATGGCGGGGGTGCGAGGCCGTTGCGCGGACCTGACTGCGCAGCCCTGGAGCGCCTCGGCCAGGACCTGGAGCCACAAGAGCGACTACGCGGGGTGCCGGATGCTCGCGCGCGAGGCTCGCGATCGGGCCGTGAAGTGGATTCGCTACGCCTCGGCGCGCGCGGAGCAAGGCATCTGCGGCGCGGTGCTCGAACCGGAAGCCCTGTCGATCGCCGAGCCCCTGCGCCAGCAGACGTGGGCCTGCAGCACGACGCGCGAAGGGGCGTTCATGAAGCACGCGGCCAGCGGGCAGGCCCTGGAGTTCCCGGCGGCCCGGTGGGCGTGAGTCCTTGTGCTTGGCTCGGGTCAAGCCCAAGCTGCCCGCAATCGCCACCCGCCTCGCAGGGCCACGACCAATGCCGAATTGCAAAATCCCGGCCGGGTTGATCGGGATTTCGGGAAGGAAGCGGCCAACCAGCTCGTCAGAATGATCGCCCGGTCCATCACGGGACGGGCTCGTCTGCCGTGTCACCCACTGCCGCCACGCCCGAGAACGTCGCATCCCTCATCCTCTTCCTGAGAGGGGAGAAGGTGCTGTTGAGCGAGCATCTCGCCGCGCTCTACGCAGTGCCCGTCAAGGCGCTGAATCAGGCCGTGAAGCGCAACATCGAGCGATTCCCGGAGGATTTCATGTTCCAGCTCACGACCGGGGAGGCGAATGCGATCCTGCGTTCAAGGTCACAATCCGTGACCTTGAAACGGGGTCGGAACGTCAAGTACCTCCCCTATGCCTTCACGGAGCAAGGCATCGCGATGCTGTCGAGCGTCCTGCGCTCGCCGAACGCGGCGGAGGTAAATATCGCGATCATGCGCACCTTCGTCCAGTTGCGCCGCCTCATGGACTCCAATCGGGACCTCGCGCGCAAGATCGAGGCGATGGAGCGGAAGTACGACGAACAGTTCGCGGCTGTCTTCAACGCCATCAGGCAATTGATCGCCGATGACCGGGAACGAAAGGCGCAGCCCAAGCGTCGTATCGGATTCAATACCTGAGGCGAACATGCCCAAGGCGCGCCTTCCGACCAAACCGTGCCGGTTCTCCGGGCAAATCGGCCAACTTGGCGCAGCGGGGCCCTTGCGCCTCAAATCGGGCTCGCGCCTCCTCGGGACGCGCTTGACTCGGGTCAAGCCCAATTTAGGTGCGATTTCGGTAGTCTAGTCACCTGAATCCCCAGCCCTTGCCCCGACGCGAGGGTGCCGCCCCCCGGACTGCCAGCCAAGCCGGTCCCGTGTAGACAACCAAGAGCACGCCATGAGCGACCGCGTCGCCATTCCGCTTTCGAAGATCCGCAAGGCCCGTCCCACGCCGAAGGGCCGCGCCGTCGAGGCCGTTGCCCGCGGGGAGATTGCCTCGCTCCTGGGCGCCGCACCCCTCGAACGCGAATTCCTCATCGAGAACCTGCACAAGGTGCAGGACCGCTTCGGGAGCCTCTCGGCCGCGCACCTGGCCGCGCTGGCGGAACTGATGAAGCTCTCGCAGACGGAAGTGTTCGAGGTGGCCACGTTCTACCACCACTTCGATGTCGTGAAGGAGGGCGAGGCGGCGCCGCAGAAGCTCACGGTGCGGGTGTGCGACACGCTCTCCTGTCAGATGGCCGGGGCGCAGGGCCTCCTCGATCGCCTCAAGATCACGCTGGGTCAGAATGTCCGGGTCGTCTCCGCGCCGTGCATCGGGCGCTGCGAGCAGGCGCCGGCGGTCTGCGTCGGCCAGAACGCCTTCGGGAATGCGACGGTGGAAAAGGTCGCCAACGCCGTGAAGGAGGGCAACGCGAAGGCCCCGAGAACCTCCCATATCCCGTACGCGGAATACCGGCAGAAGGGCGGCTATGCGCTGTGGGCCGATTGCGTGGGCGGCAAGCGCGACCTCGAGAGCGTCCTCAAGACCATGGAGGACGCCGGGCTTCGTGGCCTGGGCGGCGCCGGCTTCCCCACCGGCCGCAAGTGGCGCATCGTCCGCGCCGAAGCGGGCCCGCGCTACATGGCCGTCAACATCGACGAGGGCGAGCCGGGCACCTTCAAGGATCGGTACTACCTCGAACGTGACCCGCACCGCTTCCTCGAGGGCATGCTCGTCGCCGCCTGGGCGGTGGGCGTGGAGAAGATCTGGATCTACCTGCGCGACGAATACCACGGCTGCCGCGAGGCGCTCGAGCGCGAAATCGCGGCGCTCAAGGCCGACCCGCCGGGACCGCTGCCGCAGATCCACCTTCGCCGCGGCGCGGGCGCCTACATCTGCGGCGAGGAATCCGCGATGATCGAGTCGATCGAGGGCAAGCGCGGCATGCCGCGCCTTCGCCCCCCGTACGTCGCGCAGGTGGGCGTCTTCGGCCGCCCGACGCTCGAGCACAACTTCGAGACGCTCTTCTGGGTGCGCGAGATCCTGGAGAAGGGCGCCGGGTGGTTCGCCTCCCAGGGGCGAAACGGCCGCAAGGGGCTGCGCTCGTTCTCGGTGTCCGGCCGCGTGAAGAAGCCGGGCGTGCACGTGGCGCCGGCGGGTATCACCGTGAAGGAACTCATCACGGAATTCTGCGGCGGCATGCTCGACGGCCACGAGTTCCACGCGTATCTCCCCGGTGGCGCCTCGGGCGGGATCCTGCCGGCCTCGATGGGCGACATTCCCCTCGACTTCGACACGTTGCAGCCGCACGGGTGCTTCATCGGCTCGGCGGCGGTGATCGTGCTCTCGAACCAGGACAAGGCGCGCGACGCTGCGCTCAACATGATGCGTTTCTTCGAGGACGAGTCCTGCGGCCAGTGCACCCCGTGCCGCGTGGGTACCGCGAAGGCCGCGAAGCTCATGCAGGCGCCGAAGTGGAATGCCGCGCTCCTGGAGGAACTCTCGCAGGCGATGGCCGACGCCTCCATCTGCGGGCTGGGGCAGGCGGCGCCCAACCCCATTCGATGCGTGATCAAGCACTTCCCGGACGAAATTTGACGCGCCGGCGCACGCAATGGGCCAAAGACGGGGACACGGATGAACACGGATGAACACGGATTGATTGGAGTTGATTCCGATCATGTCGGTCGCGATGGCGAATTGCGCCACCGTGAATGCAGGATTCCATTCGCTGTTATCCGTGTGCATCCGTGTTCATCCGTGTTCCAAAGGGGTACCGCCAAATGAACGCGATGAACGAGCCGGTTGCGATGGCCGAGACGATCGACTTCAAGCTGAACGGCGAGACGATCTCCGCGATCGAAGGCGAGACGATCATCCAGGCCGCGAAGCGCCATGGCGTGGACATCCCGCACCTTTGCTACAAGGAAGGCTACCGCCCCGACGGCAACTGCCGCGCCTGCATGGTGGAGATCAAGGGCGAGCGCGTGCTGGCGCCGTCGTGCTGCCGCAACCCGTCCAAGGGCATGGATGTCTCGAGCGTCTCGGAACGCGCCGTGCACTCGCAGAGGATGGTGCTCGAGCTCCTGGAGAGCGACGCGCCCGCGGCGGACCTGAAGCCCGGCAACAACGAGTTGCGGTACTGGAGCGGGAAACTGGGCGTGGGCAAGCCTCGCTTCGAAGCCCGCCACCAACCTGCCGGCGACCCCTCGCACCCCGCGATGTCGGTGAACCTCGACGCCTGCATCCAGTGCACGAGATGCGTGCGCGCCTGCCGCGAGGAGCAGGTGAACGACGTGATCGGCTACGCGTGGCGAGGGTCGGAAGCGAAGATCGTCTTCGACTTCGACGACCCGATGGGCGACTCCACCTGTGTCGCATGCGGCGAGTGCGTGCAGGCCTGCCCCACGGGCGCGCTGGCGCCGGCGAAGAACGCCTACCTCGTGAAGGCCGACAGGACCGTCGATTCGGTCTGCCCGTTCTGCGGCGTGGGCTGCCGGCTGACCTACCACGTGAAGGACAACGAGATCGTGCGCGTGGACGGCATCGACGGCCCCGCGAACCACGGCCGCCTGTGCGTGAAGGGCCGCTACGGCTTCGATTACGTGCATCACCCACACCGTCTCACGAAGCCGCTCATCCGCAGGCCCGATGCGCCCAAGCACGCCGGGTTCACCGTCGATCCCACGCGCTGGAGCGAGGTGTTCCGCGAGGCGACATGGGAAGAGGCGCTCGATCTCGCAGCGGGCGGATTGAAGAAGGTGCGCGACCAGCACGGGGGAAAGGCACTGGCGGGCTTCGGAAGCGCCAAGGGCTCCAACGAGGAAGCCTATCTCTTCCAGAAGCTGGTGCGCACGGGCTTCGGCTCGAACAACGTGGACCACTGCACGCGCCTGTGCCACGCCTCGTCGGTGGCGGCGTTGCTGGAAGGCATCGGCTCTGGTGCGGTCTCCAACCAGGTCTCCGACGTCGCCAAGGCCGACTTCATCTTCCTCATCGGCTCCAACCCAACCTCGAACCACCCGGTCGCGGCCACGTGGATCAAGAACGCGGTGCAGCGCGGCGCGAGGCTCGTCCTCGCCGATCCGCGGCGCACCGACATCGCGCGTCACGCGTGGCGCGTGCTGCAGTTCAAGCCGGACATGGATGTCGCGCTCCTCAACGCGATGATCTTCACGATCCTCGAGGAGAACCTCACCGACCCGGAATTCATCCGCACCCGCACCACGGGCTTCGAGGCGCTCAAGGAGAATGCGAAGGGCTTCAGCCCCGAGGCGATGGCGCCGCTGTGCGGGATCGAGGCAGGGACGATCCGCGAGGTGGCGAGGGCGTACGCGACCTCGAAGGGCTCGATGATCCTCTGGGGCATGGGCATTTCGCAGCACGTGCACGGCACCGACAACGCGCGCTGCCTCATCGCGCTCGCCCTCATGACGGGCCAGATCGGGCGTCCCGGCACGGGGCTGCATCCGCTGCGCGGCCAGAACAACGTGCAGGGCGCCTCAGACGCGGGGCTCATCCCGATGATGTTCCCGGACTACCAGCGCGTGGACAACCCGGAAGTCAACGCGCGCTTCGAGAAGTACTGGGGGCAGAAGCTCGATTCGAAGCCGGGACTCACGGTGGTCGAGATCATCGACGCCGCGTGCGAAGGGAAGATCCGCGGCATGTACGTGATGGGCGAGAACCCGGCGATGTCGGATCCGAACGCGCACCATGCGCGCGAGGGCCTCGCGAAGCTCGAGCACCTCGTGGTGCAGGACATCTTCCTGACCGAAACCGCCTACCTCGCCGACGTCGTGTTGCCGGCTTCGGCGTGGCCGGAGAAGACGGGCACCGTCACCAACACCGACCGCATCGTGCAGATGGGGCGCCGCGCGCTCGACATGCCGGGGGAAGCGCGCCAGGACCTGTGGATCACGCAACAGATCGCCAACCGCCTGGGCCTGCCGTGGAACTACGAGGGTCCGGAGAGCGGCGTGGCGCAGGTGTTCGAGGAGATGCGCGGCGCCATGAACTCGATCGGCGGCATCTCGTGGGAGCGGCTCGAGGCGAATTCGAGCGTCACCTATCCGTGCCGCACCGAGAGCGATCCGGGGCAATCCGTCGTCTTCACCGACAAGTTCCCGACCGGCGATGGAAAGGCGAAGTTCGTCCCGGCGGACATCATCCCGGCCAACGAGCGGCCCGATGCCGAGTATCCCTTCGTGCTCATCACCGGCCGGCAGCTCGAGCACTGGCACACGGGCTCGATGACGCGCCGCGCGTCGGTGCTCGACGCGATCGAACCACGGGCGGTGGTGTCGATGCATCCGCTGGACCTCGATGCGCTGGACGCGCTTCCCGGCGACGTGATCACCGTGGCCTCGCGCCGCGGCGAGATTTCACTTTCCGCGCGCGCCGACGACGGCACGCCGCGCGGCAGTGTCTTCATCCCGTTCGCCTTCTACGAGGCGGCGGCAAACCTGCTCACGAACCCGGCGCTGGATCCGTTCGGCAAGATCGCGGAGCTCAAGTACTGCGCGGTGAAGGTCTCGAAGGGCGGCAAGCTCGCGGAACTCGCGAGCTATGGCGGGGGGCAGTCCTTCGCGCCGGTTACCTGAACCGGACGCGGCCCGCGTTCTGATATTGTTTTCGGTTCATCAAGAAAAGAGGCATTCCATGCGCATTCTTCGCAGCCTGACCGCGTTCGTCGCGGGTTCCCTCGTCGCCGTTTTCCCGCCTTTCGCGCTTGCCCAGGCCTGGCCCGCGAAGACGGTCAAGATCATCGCCGTCTTTCCGCCGGGCGGCTCGGTGGACCAGGTGTCGCGCATCTTCGCCGCCCAACTCACCACGCAGCTCGGACAGCAGTTCATCGTCGAGAACAAGGGGGGCGCATCCGGCTCCATCGGAGCGGCGGCCGTCGCGCAATCGCCGCCGGACGGCTACACCTTTGGCGTGGTGTTCGACACGCATGGCGTGAACCCATCGCTCATCCCCAACATGTCTTTCAGCACCACGAAGGACCTCGCCTCGGTGATGCTCGTGGGCACCTCTCCCATGGCGATCGTGGCCCATGTGGGACAGCCCTACAAGGATTTCCGGGATGTCCTTGCCGCGGCCAAGGCGAAGCCGGGAAGCGTCGCCTATGGCTCCATAGGCTCGGGCAGCCTCGGTCACCTCGCGATGACGCAGGTCGGAAACCAGCTCGGCCTGGAATTCAATCACATCCCCTATCGCGGGGGCGGCCCTCTCATGACGGATGCCGTCGGCGGGCAGGTGCCCCTGGCGATCGGCACGGTGTTCCTCGTGAATCCGCACGTGAAGGGAGGCAAGCTCAAGGCGCTGGGCGTGACGTCGGCGAAAGCCTCCGCGCAGATGCCCGGCGTCGCACCGATCGCCGATCAGGGCGTGCCCGGGTTCTCGGCTCTGGCCTGGTGGGGCGTGATCGCGCCCGCCGGCACGCCGCCTGCGATCGTGAAGCGCATGCACGACGAGCTCGCCAAGGCACTCAAGGTTCCCGCCGTGGCCGACAAGCTGACGGCGCAAGGCATGGACATCATCGGCGGCGAACCGGCGGAGCTCGACCGCTTCCTGAAGTCCGAGATCGACCGCTGGGCCAAGGTGATCAAGGACAACAAGATCAAGGCGGGCGACTGATGCGCCAATACCGGATCGCGGTCGTCCCCGGGGACGGCATCGGCAAGGAAGTGGTGCCCGAGGGCCTGCGGCTTCTCGCGGCGGTGGAGAAGAAGGCGGGCGGTTTTCATTGCGAGGCGACGCACTTCCCGTGGGGTTCGGACTACTACCGCGCTCACGGCGAGATGATGCCGCCGGACGGCAACGAGACGCTCAAGCCCTATTCCGCCATCCTCTTCGGCGCAGTGGGCGACCCGGAGCTCCCGGACCACCTCACGCTGTGGGGCCTCAGGCTCAAGATCTGCCAGGGATTCGACCAGTACGCCAACGTGCGGCCCACGCGAATCTTCCCGGGCATTGCGAGCCCGCTGGCCAACCGCGGGCCCGGCGACATCGACTGGGTGATCGTGCGCGAGAACACCGAAGGCGAGTACTCCGGCGCCGGCGGGCGCGTGCATCCGGGCCTGCCGATCGAGGTGGCGATGGAAACCTCGGTCTTCACGCGCGTGGGCGTGGAGCGCGTGATGCGCTTCGCGTTCAGGCTGGCGCAATCGCGGCCCCGCAAGCACCTCACCGTCATCACCAAGTCCAACGCCCAGCGCCACGGCATGGTGCTGTGGGACGAGATCGCGCGCGAGGTGGCGAAGGAATTTCCCGACGTCGCCGTGCGCAAGCTCCTCGTGGATGCGGCGACCACGGTGATGGTCCAGGACCCGCGCTCGCTCGACACGATCGTGGCGACCAACCTGCACGCCGACATCCTCTCCGACCTCGCCGGCGCCCTCGCGGGTAGCCTTGGCATCGCGCCGACGGCCAACCTCAACCCCGAGCGCGTCTTCCCGTCGATGTTCGAGCCCATCCACGGCTCGGCCTTCGACATCACCGGCAAGGGCGTGGCCAATCCCATCGCCACCTTCTGGACGGTGGCGATGATGCTCGAGCACCTGGGGGAAAAGCCAGCGGCCGACGCGATCATGGCGGCGATCGAGCGCGTGTGCCGCGACGGCAAGGCGCTTCCCCGCGACATCGGCGGCACGGCCCGCACGACGGAAGTCACCGACGCAGTGATCGCCGCGCTGGGTTAAGAAAATGGGGACAGACCCCTTTTCCGAAAAGGGAGTCTGTCCCCTTTTTCAGCCGAGGCCGAGCAGGCGCGCGACGGCTTCCCTGGCGGTCATGCCCTCGGTGACGCCCAGCCGCGCGGCGGTCTCGTTCACGCGCGAGAGCACGCCGTCCTCGTAGGTCGAGCGCCCGTCGCCGATACGCGCGCTCCCGCTCCAGACCGTGGCGGCCGCAATGCCCCGCGGGTCCAGCGTTGGCAGCCGCGCGAAGCCCGCGCCATCCTTGCCGCCGCCCGCGTCGTTGAAGAAGGCCGCGAACACATCAATCGCGAGGATGGCATCGGGCTCGCCGCCCGGAAGCCCGCCGTGCGAGCCGCTGACCACGATGGCGCGGGCGTCCCGGGGTTCCAGGAGGGCGACGGAATCGAGCGCCCAGGCCGGGCGGTGGCCCACGTTGGGGATGGAAACGCGTGTCTCGCCGATGTCGGGGATCGTAAGCACCTGCGGGGCATGCGCGTGGGCGAGGTGGGCCACCGCTTCGCGCACCGGCTGGCCGGGACGGCAACCCAGCGCCGCCGCCGCGTCGTTCACGGTGGATAACACGCCGTTGGCCATCGTGTCGGCGCCATCCGCGATGCGCGCGCTCTGGAAATCGACGGCGCAGGCAGCGATGCCCAGGCCGCCCAGCCAGTAGACGCCGCCCACGCCCGAGGCGCTGCGGCCGATGCCGGCGTCGTTGAAGACCACGGCGCGAACGCCGGCCCGCGCGGCAAGCCACGCCGGGTAGAGGCCGCCATGGGAGCCGCATACCGCCACCTGGGCGCGCGCCTGGGCGTCGAGCTGGATGGCCGAATCGCGTATGAGAGGAGGATGCATGCCCCGATTCTAGCGCGCTTGACGACGCGCCCGGTTTGTATCAGTATGATATCACTTCAATAGCCCCCGCCGGGAGGTGCCCGATGAACGAGTATCGCAAGCCAGGCAACTTCGAGAAGCCCGCCACCACCTTCAACGGCATCTTCATGCTCATGGTGCTGTTCGGATTCGTGGCGCTGCTGGTCACGGCCATCGCGGGCGTGCGATCGCCGGCCCTGGCCGTGCCCCTGGGGCTCGCCATCGCCTTCATTGCCGGCGGCTTCTTCATGCTCCAGCCCAACGAGGCGGTCGTGCTCACCCTCTTCGGGGACTATTCCGGCACCGAACGCAACGCCGGTCTTCGCTGGACATGGCCCTGGCTCATCCGCAAGAAGTTGAGCGTGCGCGCGCGCAATCACAACGTGGACACGCTCAAGGTGAACGACAAGCGCGGCAACCCGGTCGAGATCGGGGCGGTCGTGGTGTGGCGGGTGGAAGACACCGCGCAGGCGCTCTTCGACGTGGACGACTTCGAGCATTTCGTGAAGGTGCAGAGCGAATCGGCGCTGCGGCACGTGGCCACGCGCTACAACTACGACGAGGGCGAGGAGCACGGCGCGCACGAGGTGACGCTGCGCGCCGGGGCCGACACGGTGGCGGGCGACTTGCGCGACGAGTTGCAGGCGCGCGTGCAGCTCACGGGCGTGAAGATCGAGGAGGCGAAGCTCACGCACCTCGCCTACGCGGCGGAGATCGCGGGCGCGATGCTGCGCCGCCAGCAGGCCGAGGCGGTGATCGCCGCGCGCTCCAAGATCGTCATCGGCGCGGTTTCGATGGTCGAGATGGCGCTGAAGAGCCTTTCGGAAAAGAACGTGGTCGAGCTGGACGACGAGCGGCGCGCCGCGATGGTCTCCAACCTCATGGTCGTGCTCTGCTCGGAGCGCGACACCCAGCCCATCGTGAACACGGGCACTCTCTACCAGTAGGCGCGCGATGAATCCCGTCCATGCCGGCGTCGTGGGACTCTCGCTCGCCTCGATCCTGCTTCTTGCGCTCGCCTGGCTCATCGGCGTGCAAGGCATGCTTCGCCTCATCTCGAACTACCGCGCGCATCCGGAGCGCTATCCGGATGGTGCGGGCCTGGGGCGCTGGATGGGTTGGACGCTCACCGCGGGCGGCGCCTCGTTCGGGCTCCTCGCGCTGGCGGTGGGCAGCGAGGCGATTTCCCCCCTTGCCTTGGGACCGTGGGCGGGTGCGACGGGACTGGCCCTGGGGGGGTTGGCCTTCGCGGGGCTTTCGCGGTACCGCCGCCGGGCGCCGCCGGGCGACGGGTCAGGAAAGGCGCGTCCCTAGCCGGCGATGGCGAGCCCCGACAAGAAGGCGTTCCTGCTGCGCATCGACCCGGAACTCTGGGCCGGAATCGAGCGCCTCGCCCAGTCGGAGCTGCGCAGCGTGAACGCGCAGATCGAATACCTCCTGCGCGATTCGCTGGAGCGACGCGGCATCCGCCCGGCGGGCGCGAAAAGGGCGCGCAAGGCCTGAGGCAGCCCTACTGCTCCTCCGGCGGCTTCACGCGCCGGAATTCGCGCCACAGGGCGAGGTCGTAGCCGACCTTCGCGATCCCAGCGACCACCAGAGGCACGCCCAGCCCGGCGGTCTGCATGAGGACGCCCGCCAGCATCGGCCCGAGCGCCCAGCCGCAGGAGCACACGAGGTTGGTGATCCCCGCCGCCGCAAGCCTCTCCGCGGGCTTCACCACCGCCATCACGTACGACTGGCGGGTGGGGACGTCCATCTCGTTGAGCGACTCGCGCAGCAGGAAGAAGAAGGCGGCCCACCCGAAGTCGTCGGCCACGACGATGGTGAAGAGGAGCAGGCTCGAGGGCATATGCGTGAAGACCATCGTGTTGATGAGCCCGATGCGCTTCGCGAGCCACGCCGCCGCGATGTGCGAGGCGGCCGACAGCAGGCGCCCGGCGCTGAAAAGGATCGCGACCGTGGCGGCGGAGGCGCCGAACCGCTCGGAAAACCAGTAGGCGAAGATCGCGGAGCCGATGAACCCTCCGCCGAGGGCATCGACGAAGAAAAGCGCGGAGATCTTGGCGACGATCGGCCGGCTTTCCGGCGAAAGGTCCCTCAGCCTCGAGGTTGCCGCATGGCCCACGCGCGGCGGAAGGCGCGAATACAGGATCGCCGAAGCGACATAGAGCGCGCAGAAGAGGCCGAGCGTGAGCTTCATGCCGGCGAGCGTCCCGATTCCCGACGCGTGCTCGAGCAAAGTGGGCAGGCCGGCCAGGAGCCCGCCGACGGCATAGCCGGCGTCGAGCAGCACGTTGTACCAGGCGAAGACGCGCGTGCGGTCGCCGTCGGTCGTGGTCGCGGGAAACATCGCCTGCTCGAGGATGGGAATGGCGCCCCGGTCGCGGCCGTTCACGTTGAACATGCCCACGAACGCGGCGGCGACAATCACGGGAAAGGCGTCGGTCGCGAGGAGCAGGGCGCAGCCCAGAACCGGAAGGCCGGAGAGCGCCACGAGCAGGCTTCGCTCCGAGTAGCGGCTGCCGGCGAGCATCGTGAGTAGCGTGGCTGTCGCGGCCCCCCACAGCGCCGCTGACAGCACGATGCCGATCTGCGTCGCCGAAAATCCGAGCTTCGCGCAGTAAAGCCCGATGAGCACCGCCATCATCCCGATGGCAAGGGCGCGCAGGAACGCGCCGGCGTAGAGGAGGCGGCGAAGGCGCGCCGGGCTGCTTGTCACCGGCCGATGATACCCGGCCGGTCCGGGGCTCGACGGGGTGCCGGGTGCGCGAGCGCCTGCCCCCACGCCACCGCGCGAGACACGCCGTCGCGCAATGCGATCTTGGGCGCGAAGTCCAGCAGGGCGCGCGCTTTTTCGAGATTGGCCACGTAGCGGATGACCTCGCCGGCCTGCGGCTGCGCAAGGACGATTCTCGGTTGCTTTCCTAGGCAGTCGCCGACCCAGGCGGCCAGTTGCAGCAACGAATGACCCTCCCCGGACGCAAGATTGATCGTCTGGTTCCGGACGCGCCCGTCACCCAGGCGCTCGATCCCGCTTACGATTCCGTCTATGCAGTCGTCCACATGGGTGAAATCGAGCACCTTCCCGGCTCCGAAAACGGTGATCGATTGGTCGTCGGCGATCCTGCGGATGAACAGCGGAACGACCCGCTCCATCCGGTCGAGGTCGTTGTCGAAGCGCCCGTACACGTTGCTTAGCCGGAAAACGAGATATGGGAGACCGTAGCAGCGCGAATAGGCGTAGACCATCGACTCGACGGCAATCTTGCCGGCTGCATAGGCGCTTGCGGCGCCGCTGAAGTCGGCATCGCTTTCACGCGCGCTGGAGCAGTGCAGGTCGCCGTACACCTCGCGGCTGCTTGCGAAGACGATGGGAACGGAAAGGCGGCGGCAGTACTCGAGGACGAGGTGCGCCATCGACACGTTGGCGAGCGCCCGGCGCGGGTCCTGCACCAGTTCATGCACCTTCGCGTGAGCCGCCAGATGCACGACGATGTCCGGTCGCTCTTGCCCGAAGCCGGCGAAGTCCGCCGCCGGATCCATGCCGCCGACCGGCTTTTCCAAGTCGCGAAGCTCGCACCGGAACGCGTTCGTCCAGCCGTTTGCACGGCAATCGACGCCGGTCACCTCGTGGCCCCTTTCAACGCATCGCAGCGCCAGGTTGGTTCCGATCTGCCCGCTCGAGCCGGTGACAAGTATCCGCATCGCCTTCACTTTTCCGTCACGTCGTAGCCGGCATAGTAACGGCCCAGGAAAACGAGCTTCGCCGAGCGAAGCAGCGGCTGGATCTCGCCCGTGGCGAGAAACCGCTCCGCCGTCGCCACTTCGGATCCGGAATAGACGTCCCGGTTGTTCAGCATGATCTGCGCATGGAGCCGCTCGTACTGGTC
Source organism: Betaproteobacteria bacterium (assembly GCA_016720855.1). Taxonomy (NCBI): domain Bacteria; kingdom Pseudomonadati; phylum Pseudomonadota; class Betaproteobacteria; species Betaproteobacteria bacterium. The sequence continues at coordinate 1,117,271 of JADKJU010000002.1, forward strand.
GAGTATCCGCCAGAGGTGGGATTGACGGTGCCGGCGGTGCTTGAGAAACGGTTTCGCCACGTGCCTGCCGCCGTAGCCCCGGGCGGCCGCGGCGAGCCAGAAGTCCCAGTCGTCGAAGCCGCTCACGTTGGCGCGGTATCCCCCCAGGTCGGCCCACATCGCCTTCCGGAACAGGGCGCAGTACGCGAACTGATTGAAATACTTGAGATGCTGCAGGTCATAGCTCCCAGCGGCCCACACGCGCTCGATGTCCCCGAAATCCTGCCGATCCGGGTACACCAGGGCAATGTCGGGCTCCGCATCGAGGATCGCCGCGCATTCCTCCAGCATCGTCGGGGCGATCAGGTCGTCTGCATCGAGCGGGAGGATGTACCGCCCGAGCGCAGCGCCGATCCCGCGATTGCGCGCGGCCGCCACCCCGGCGTTCGCCTGGCAAACGAGCCGCAGGCGGCGCTCCGCGCTTGCGTCCACCAGGCGCCGGATCACTTCCCGCGTATCGTCGCTGCTGCCGTCGTCCACGAACACGATCTCGAAGTCGCGAAGCGTCTGCGCGAGGACGCTCTGTACGGTCTGCGCGAGGAATGCGGACGAATTGAAGCAGGGAATGACCACGCTCACCGACACCGCCGGGGCGTCCGGGGGGGAGGAGGGCGCGGGCCTGCTCATGATGTCCGGGCGGCCGAGCGCATGTCACATGCCCCGTGTGTAGAGGAGATTGCATTTTGCGCAGACCGGCATCAAGCCGCACCGCGAAACCGTTTCCCGAAGCTGGCTGAAGCGCGCTCCTTCCCAGACCTCGGCAACCGTGCTTTCGTCCAGGTTGCCGACGCGGAACTCGGGGAAGAACTTGCACGAGACGACATCGCCGTTTGGAAAGATATCCATCCGCGTGAGGATGGACCCGCAGCTCGTCTTGTTCTGGGCGGGCTTGTCACTGCCCGCGATGAAGGCCGGCATTTCGCCCGGATCGAGCCTGGGGTTGTAGCGGACCTGCAAGCGCCAGTCCGCAGCATCGATGCGGGCGAGTTCCGCGCTCAACTCGTCCAGCCGGTCCGGCATCAGCCTGTACTTGTACGAGTGCCAGCTGGGCTTGCCGCAAGCCTCCCATGCGAAGTGCTCCGCGAAGAACCGATCCATTTTGGCGGAGGTCTCGTCGGAGATGAACCACGGGAAGCTCACGTAGACGGTTTGCGCGCCCTCCTGCTCCAGGAAACGCACGAACTCGAACAACCGCGTCACCATGGCGTCGGTGATGACGAAGTTGACGGTGATCTGGCCGGGGAAGACGCCGGCCTTTTTCTGCGCGACCAGCAGGCGAAGCCCCGACATCGCTTTCGCGAACGCGCCCTTGCCGCGTACGCCGTCATGCTCCGATTCGAATCCGTCGATCGAAATGGACACTTCGAGGTGACTGGCGATCTTCAGCAGCGACGGCAGGCGCCTCTCGATCAGCGTGCCGTTCGTGCAGACGGAGGTCCACCGCGGGTCCCCGGCGAGCAGATCCACGAGCCCGTCCCATTCCCGGTAGACGAGGGGCTCGCCTCCCCAGAGATAGACGTTGGAGCCCAGGGCACGCGTAGCCTCCAGCACCCTGGCGATGACGGAGAGCTTCAGGTCGTCTCGCTTGCCTGCCGGTGAAAGCTGGTGGTGATACCCATCCTCGTTCCACTGGTAGCAGTGCGCGCAGCGCAGGTCGCATCGGTTCGTCAGCTTGAACGCCACTTCCTCCGGCAAGGGCCTCGCCTGCGAACCGCTCGCCTCCCGGCTGCGACCTCTCTCGAGCAGGTTCGGCAAGATCCGCCGCATCCTCTCGAAGGTTATCGGGTCGAGCGCGGGACCGGGTTTCCTGGGCATCTTCGTTCCGTGAATGGAAGGGGCGCGCGTCAGCCGCCCGGCAACGCTTCGTCGAGGCAGGCCTGCATCAGCCGCGCCGTCGCCTCGGGCGTATCCCTGATGTACGAGTCGTGGTCGCCGGGAATGCTGTGAACCGCGAGCCCGCCGGCGGCAAAGCGGCGCCAACCCTCGGCGAGACCCTGCCGATGATTTGCGGAACTGACCAGCAATGTCACGCGGCCGTCGTAGGGTTGCGGTCGATAGCGCATGGCCAGGTCGACATAGTTGGACTCCGCGCCGGCGATCCGCTCCGTCCCCGGAGCCGGCTTGCCGACGCGCTCGACGGCGGCGAGCCAGGGGTCCGCCACGCGTTTCAGGGTCCGTGCCACATTGACGCCGTAGCGCAACGAGCGCAGGGGCCCGAAGGGGGGGCGATCGCGAATGTGGTCGTGCAATACCCGGCGCAAGTCCGCGGCGCCGTCACGCGCGACGGCTTTCCGGGCGCGCAGGAGCGTCCGGGGAGCCTCGATATATCGATAGTGCGCCCCACCGGCGAAGCTCGGGCACCACGTATCCATGAGGAGCAGCAAGGCAATCGCCTGCCCTTGCGCGAGCAGTTGCCGGGCCATCTCGAAAGCCACGACGCCGCCGACGCACTCGCCCCCGAGCGCGTAGGGGCCGCGCGGCTGCATGCCACGAACGGTGCGGACGTAGGCTTCCGCCATTTCGGTGACAGAAGCATGCGGTTGCGTTCGTCCGTCGAGGCCGTGCGCGAGCAGGCCGAAGACAGGCTGTTCGCGCTTCAGATGTCGCATCAGTTGCGCGTAGAGGGTCATCTCGGCCATTCCCCCGTGCCCGCCCGGGACGAGGAACAGCGGCGTTCCCGCCTGGCTGCGCTTGATCTCCACGAGATTCGACTCGCCGCCGATGGGGCTTCGCGGCAGTTGCAGGGCCGACTTCTCGCAATTGCGGAGCTGCGCGGCCATGCCGGCAACCGTCGGATGCTCGTAGAGACTGACGAGCGGCAGACTCGTCAGGAATGCGTCCTCGAGGGTCGCCACGAGGCGAAGCGCCGCGAGCGACGTTCCGCCGTGGTCGAAGAAGTCGTCATCGAGGCCGATCGACCCGACTGCCAGGACCTGCGCGAACGCGTCGGCCACGGCGCGCTCGACCTCGTCGCGAGGCAAGGCGGCAACGTTCGTCCGCGCCACGGGTGCCGCGCCGGGTGGTGGCAGGGCTTCCCGATCGACCTTGCCGCTGTCAGTGAGCGGAATCGACTCCAACGCGACGAATGCGGACGGGACGTGGGATTCCGGGAGTCGCGCACGAAGGAAATCGCGAATGCTCCGGAACAGGTCGTCGGGCGCCGCCTCGTCCGTCGCGGGGACAAGATAGGCGACGAGGCACTTGCCGCCGGGGGAACGCTGCCGCGCCACGACGGTGGCCCGCTTGACGAGCGGACTGCGGCAAAGGACCGCTTCGACCTCGCCCGGCTCGACGCGGAAGCCGCGTATTTTCACCTGGTCGTCGGTCCGGCCGAGGAACTCGAGGCTGCCGTCGCGACGGTACCGCACGATGTCTCCGGACCGGTAAAGGTAGGCTCCGGGTCGGTCGGGAAACGGATTCGGGATCAAACGCTCACCGGTCGAATCCGCATCGCCGACGTAGCCCTGCATGAGGCCGTCGCCGCCGATGAATGCCTCGCCGGCGACGCCGATCGGAACCGGCTGTCGAAGGGGGTCGAGCACATAGACCTGCGTGTTGGAGACGGGACGGCCGATGGGGATGGGTCCATCGCCAGCCCGGTGACCGCGTTCGACCGGGTGAAACGTCGTAAACGTGGTGTTCTCCGTCGGGCCATAGCAGTTGATGAGCCGGCAGCCTTCGGCACGCTGCAGGAAGAGCTCTGCATGCGCGACCGAAAGGACTTCGCCGCCCGACAGCAGCTGCCGCACTCCCGCCAGATCCGCGAGATGCGATTCGACCATGAGCTCGAAGAGCCCGGCGGTGAGCCAGAGGACGCTCACCCGGTGACGGCGGATCATGCGCGCGATCTCCTGCAACGACGGCTTGCCGGCGGGCGGCAGCACGAGCCTCGCGCCATTCAGCAGGGCACCCCAGATCTCGAAGGTCGACGCATCGAAGGAAACGGGCGCGAGCTGGAGAAGGACTTCCCGGGGCCCCAGCTCGGCGTAATTGGCCGCCTTCACGAGCCGCACGACTCCCCGGTGCGTGATGCCGACTCCCTTCGGACTCCCCGTCGATCCCGAGGTGGCCATGACGCAGGCGAGGCTCGAGGCCGCGATTTCCACGGCAGGGGCTTCGGGGCTGCCCGAGTCGATGGCCTCGCGCTCGCGGGCGAGATGAATCACCCGTACGCCTGGTCCCGAGGCGCCGCGTTCGAGCGATCCGTCCGTGACCACCATGCCGACCGCCGCGCGTTGCAGGATCCCGGCAACGCGCTCGGCGGGGGACGAGGGCTCAACCGGCACATAGGCGGCGCCCGCCTTCAGGATCGCCAGCAAGGCGACGATGAGCGAAGGCGACGATTCGATGCAGACACCCACCCGCGCCCCGGGCACGACGCCGACCGCTTCCAGGTAGCGCGCGAGCCGGTTGGCGTGCCTGTCGAGCTGCGCGTACGTGATCTCGCCGCCGGGGAAGACGAGAGCGGTGGCGTCCGGGGACCGCTGCGCCCGGGCTTCGAACACGCGCGGTATCGCCATGTCTCGCGGGTAATCGACCGTCGTGTCGTTCCACTCCTGCAACACCTGCCGCGTTTCGGCGACCGACATCAGGGGCACCGTCGCAATGCTCTCGCCGGGATCGCGGACGATGCCCTCGAGCAGCGCGCGAAAATGCTCGAGCAGCCGGGCCATCGCGGCGGCGTCGAAGAGATCCGCGTCGTACTCCAGCAACGTGGACAGGCCGCTCCCGCTTTCGAGCATGAAGAGCGTCACGTCGAATTTTGCCGTGCCGTTGCCGATGTTCCAGGCGTCCACCTCCAGATCCGGAAACGGCCATGCGGACCGGGGCAGGTTCTGGTAGGCAAACATGACCTCGAACAGCGGCGATGCGTGCGTCCGCTGCGGCTCCCCGAGCGCCTCGACCAGCATCTCGAACGGCAGGTCCTGGTGCGCGTAGGCGCCGAGGACCGTGCGGCGCACGCGGGCGAGGAGTTCGCGAAAGTCCGGCTGCCCTGCAAGCGAGGTGCGCAGGGCCAGCGTATTCGCGAAGAGGCCCACGAGGTTCTCGATCTCCGCGCGATTGCGATTCGCGACGGGCGTGCCCACGATCACATCCTCCACGCCCGTGTATCGGTGTAGCAGGGCCTGGAAACCCGCCAGGAACGTCATGAACGGCGTTGCCCCTTCGCGGGCGCCGAGACGCTTCAAGGCATCGGTCAGCTCCTGCGAAAGCGCAAGTGACCGGCATGCGCCGCGCCGCGTTCGCGCCGGATTGCGCGGGCAATTCGACGGCAGCCGCAGCACCGTCCGCGGGCCGCGCATCTGCGTCGTCCAGTAGTCCAGCAAGGGCTTGCGCGAATCGCCCTCCAGCCATCGGCGCTGCCAGGCGGCGACGTCCGCGTATTGCAGCGAAAGCCCGGGGAGCGGTGAGGGCGCTCCAGCGAGGAAGGCGCCATAGAGCGCGCAGAGTTCGCGCATGAACACGTCGAACGACCACCCGTCGAAGGCGAGGTGATGCATCGTGAGTACCAGCAGATGCTCCCGCGGCGTCAGCCGGAAGAGGCGGGCTCGCAGCAACGGCACGCGGTCGAGGTCGAAGGGCTCTTGTGCCTCGTGCTCGGCCTGGCGCTTCGCCTCGTCCTCCCGCAGCGCCGGCTCGAGCATGCCGAGGTCCACCACCGGCAGCGTGAAGGCGGGGGGCGCATGAATGCGCTGGACGAGCTGCCCGTCCACCGTCCGGAGCGTCGTCCGAAGGACTTCGTGGCGCTCCAGCATCCCGGACAGGCTTCGCTCGAGGTCACGAACGGAAAGCGATCCGGACAGGCGGCAGGCGACGGTTTGATTGTGGATCGGGCTGCCCGGCGCCAGTCGCTCGAGAAACCAGAGTCGCTGCTGGGCGAACGACGCCGGAAGCGTAGCGTCCCGGGACATGGGCTCGAGCGGCGGGGCGGCCCGCTGGGACTGCAGGACCGAGCGCACCGCCTCCCAGAGCGCTTCCCGCCCTTCCCTTCCGGCGCGCGAAGCGGGGCCGCTTCCCGGCATCTCAGCTCTCCCCGGCCCGCGGGGTGCCCAGCGCACCTGCGCCACCATAGTATCGGCAGCAGGCCGTGCAGATGGGAAAAAGCCGGTCCCGCAAATGCGACTGCACTTGCTTCAGGCGCGCGCCGCGCCATATCTCGAGCAGGCCCTGCTCGTGGATGTTGCCGATCGGGAGATCGTAGAAAGTGTGGCAGGTCGTCACGTCGCCGCGCGCGGAAATCTCGGCGCAGACCCACGGGACACCGCACCGGGATTTCCGGTCGGCCATTCCGTCCCAGTCGGCGCCGAAATAGCTGCGGATATTCCCGACCTCGAGCGTCTTTGGCTGGCTGTAGAAGGAGATCCCGCGTTCGGCGCAGGCCCGGGAGACATTCTTCATCTGCTCCGTGAGGCGTTCCATGTCGATGCCGGCGAAGGTCGCGGGGTCGCGAACGTACGCATCGGCGCAGGGCGTCGACTTGACTCCGAACCCGGTGGCCAGCACCTGCGCGTACGCCCTTGCCTGTTCCGCGGTCGCGTAGCTCTGCAGTTCGATGCTCACGCAGGAAAGCATCGAGAGGTCGAAGGATCCGAGGAAGAACTCCTCGACGTATTCGTGGTTGGCTGGCGTCACGACGAAGGTGACTCCGAGTTGCGGGAAGGCGCCGCCCTTCGCGCGCCGGACTTCGCGCAATTTCTCCAGCCCGCGCAGGACCCGCTTGTGGACGCCGCGGCCCCGCTGCCGGTCGTTGACCTCTTCCGGGCCATCCAGCGAAACCCAGAGCCGCGTGGGCGCGGTCGTGACCAGGCGCTCCGCGTGCTCCTCCAGGAGCATCCCGTTGGTCGGGAACGCGAGGCCGCAGCCGCCTTCGCGGATCAGCGCGATGACATCCCAGATGCCGGGATAGAGCAGCGGCTCGCCGCCGAAGAACTCGAACGCCGGCCGGGTCGGCAGGCACTCCCGCACCGTGCGCAGGACGAGCGGGAGTTCCAGCATCGCGGAATCGGCCCGCGCGTGATATGCGCCGGTCTCGCCCCACTCGTAGCACATCCGGCAACGCAGGTTGCAGTGCTCGAGGAGCTGGATGACGACCCAGGAAGGGGCCCTCAACGTCTCAGACAGCTTCACGGGCCTGCCTTCGCTGCAGTCGCTCGGCGTACGCGCGCGGATAGTCGGTTCCGGTGCGCGCCCTGCCGACGATGTTTGCATGCAGGCGTTCGAGAACGGACTCGTCGCAGTTTGTCTCGCGCCACGCCGCATACGAGATGCCGAAGCCCAGGTGCTCCCAGATTCTTGCGTTGCTTTCCTCCGCATGGCCATACGGCTCGAGAAGCACGACCGGGGTGCCCGAGTCCAGCGAATCGATCAACGTGCATCCGCCGGGCTTGCTCACGATGGCCTTGCTGCGGCGGATGACGTCGTGCAGCACATGGTGGTCGGGAGTTTGCCGATAGCGGATGTCGTCCGCATCGAGCACTTCGCCCATGGGAGGAAAGTCGTGCCCGCCGCCTGCGTTCCGGCTCCACGGGTGCCATTCGGGATCGAGCATGAAGCATCGGTCGCGGGGCCGCCTGCCGGCCGCCTCGGCAGGGTCGTCGATGACAACATCCAGCGCGTACCGCGTCCTCGCGAGATCGCTGGCCATGCCCCGGTACGTGCCGATTCCCCAGCCGCCCCCGTGCACGACCAGGCGGTCGTCCCGCCCGGCGAACGGGATCGGCGCTTCATCGGCAACCGGAATCCTGAACACGAGCTTCCTCTCGTCCCAATTCCACAGCCAGACCTCGTTGCCGGCCGCCTGCAGGTCGCGATGGATCCTGAACGAGGCGGACATCTCCGCGTCGATCCGGCAGTGATCGACGTCGAGCGGCGCGCCGCCCGCCATCTGCCGGTAGTCCTCGATGAGCGGCAGCCAGAACCCCGACCATACAATGAAATGCCGGCGTCCCTCGCCTGCCCATCGCTCGAGCAGGCGCCGGGCGCGGACGGCATCGATGCAATCGGAGACGGGGCGCGCCATCCGGTGCGCGATCTGCGCCAGCGCAAAGCTCTCGTGATGCGCCTTCTTGTGCGCGAGGTGCGCGCGCAGGTGCTCCGGCGTGAAGTACTCCTCGAGGACTTCCGTTTCCGCCTCGCATTGCCGCCGGCGCAACCGGCGCTCGATGAGCAACGCCGGGATGTGCGTTCCCAGCCCGACCCCGGAGGTGAGTATCGTCACCTGGGGATGCCGGGGTCTCAAGCCGGGCTCGCGGGCGGGTAGCTCGGCGGCATCGTGTCCAGGAAGAGCGCGAGCGCGCTGATCGAGTTGAGCGCTGAATACTCGAGCTGCTCGAAATCGATCCGGATCGCCAGGCGCTCCTCGAGCTCGAGCATGAACTGCAGCAGCTCCAGCGAATCCAGGCCGACGTCCTGGAGAATGTCCGCGGTGTCCGGCAGTTGCGCGGATAGATCCGGGGTGCCCCGCAACTTTCCGATGATGTCCTTGATGGTGGCGACGGTGGCTGTCAAGTCGATCGCCCTGCCTGGAGGCGCCCGTCGCCGGCCGCAAGCCTCTCCTTCTTCACCGCCAGTCCGATGCCCATGTACGGCCCCATGGCGCCGTATTGATCGGTGTATTCGGAGCAATCGAAGCCGGCGTCGGCTTTCACGTCGTCCCACACCCGCGCGATGCCCGGGCAGTTCACGTTCGCGATATCGTGAAACGCGATCATATTGGTGCTGTCCCTGACGGAGGCGAATTCCCTGCGGCACTGCGACTCTTCATGGTGGGAGTCGATGAAAACCAGGTCGATGGGCTTCAAGCGATCCACGAGCGCGGTGAATCCGGCGCCCTGCGTGTTCATGCACGCGAACTCGGCGCGCGGATTGAGTTTCCCGTATTCGATCATCGCCGGACAGGGAATGATATCGACGCCGACGGCAAAGGCCAGGGGAGAGAAGCGATCGAGGACCTCGACTGTCGCGACAAAGGAGCCGCCGTGACGTATGCCCAGCTCGAGATACGATTCCACCTCGAGCCCGCCCAGCCGTGCGAGATACCTGCCGAACTGCACGGGGTATTGCCAGATGCGCAAACCGTATCCGCAGAAAGGGTGGAGAGACTCGGGAAACTCGTTCAGGCCCTCGTCGTTCAGGCCGAGATCCGGAAGCAGCCTTTCCAGGTTTCCGGGCAGGGCGAGGTATTCGGGGGTCTTGTCGCGGATCAGGGATATGCGCCGCAGGTCCAGCGGCGCCGGATGCAGCCCTTTCAGCGTTCGCCATCCGCTCTGCTGTGCATTCCAGCCGGGAGTCTTCGTCGCCATAATGAGGTGCCGTGACGCAACGGTCGCGAGGCGCAATGATGCAAATGTCAGTTTAGCAGCGATGATGGGAAAGTCGATACTCGGCCACCTCGCGCGACGCGGAAAGGACACGTCCGGATGACCCCCCGCTCCCCACTGCTCCACGGCTACCTGATCGACTCCGCCCGCCGCCTTCCCGACAAGGTCGCGCTGGTGTGCGAGCGCATGCGCGTGACGTACGCGCAGCTCGATCGGCAGTCGGATGCGCTCGCGCGAGCCCTGGCCGGGCGTGGCGTGAAACGCGGCGACCGGGTCGCGGTGTTCGGCGAGAACAGCGTCGAGACGGTCGTCTCGTTCTGGGCCGTGCTGAAGGCGAACGCGGTCGTCTCGCTCATCAATCCCCGGACGAAGGCGGAGAAGCTCGCGTATTGTCTCGATGACCTGCGGGCGGCCGCGCTGATCGCCGAGGCCCATCTTGCGGACGTGTTCGTCCCGGCGATCGCCCGGGCGAAGCGCCCGGCGACGGTCATCGTGTCCGGCGAGCTCGATCCGGCGCGCGCGAAGGAGCTCACGGGCTGCACGACGTTCGCCGAGGCTCTCGGCGCAATGCCCGGCGACTGCGCGGTTGCTTGCACATCGATCGACATCGACCTCGCGGCGATCATCTACACGTCCGGGAGCATGGGAGAGGCGAAGGGCGTCATGCTCACCCACCGCAACATGCTCACGGCGGCGACTTCGATCAACGCCTATCTGGGGAATGTGGAAGACGACGTCATCCTGGGTGCGCTGCCGCTCGCGTTCGATTACGGCCTCTACCAGATGATCCTTGCGTTCGCCGTCGGCGCGCGGCTGGTCCTGGAACGCTCGTTCGCCCTCCTTCCCCGGGTCGTTGCGCGCATGGAAAAGGAGGGCGTGAGCGCGTTCCCTTGCCTGCCGACGGTCTGCGCGTTGCTGGCGGAGATGCCCACGCTTGCGCGATTCGACCTGTCCCGCATCCGCTATGTCACGGTCAGCGGCGCCGCGCTGCCGCAGAAGCACCTCGCGCTGCTGAAGCGGGTATTTCCGGCGGCGCGCATCTTCTCGATGTTCGGGCTGACCGAATGCAAGCGGTGCACGTACCTTCCGCCAGAGGATCTCGACCGGAAACCCGGGAGCGTCGGCATCGCGATTCCCGACACCGAACTCTGGCTCGTGGACGAGAACGATCGCGAGGTCGGACCGCACCAGGTCGGGCAGCTGGTCATCCGCGGGGCGACGGTGATGCAGGGCTACTGGGGAGACCCGGAGCTGACGGCCACGCGCCTCAGGCCCGGGAAGCTGCCGGGCGAGCGGGTGCTCTACACCGGCGATCTGTGCACGCGAGACGAGGAGGGCTATCTGTACTTCGTCGCGCGGATGGACGACATCATCAAGTCCCGCGGCGAGAAGATCGCGCCACGCGAAGTCGAGGCTGCGCTCATGGACATTCCCGAGGTGAAGGAAGTCGCCGTCATCGGCGTCCCCGATGAGATCCAGGGGCAGGCGATCAAGGCATTCGTGGTCATCGACCAGGGCGCGTCGCTTTCGGAGACGCAAGTCCTTGCCGAGTGCCGGCGCCGGCTCGCGGCGGTCATGGTGCCGCGCTACGTACGCTTCGTCACCGGGTTGCCGAAGACTCCCACCGGAAAGATCGACAAGTCGGGGCTCTCATGACGACACCCGACACCGAATCGGGCCGGCCTGCCACGCCCGAAACGCGGATACCCCGGCAATCCCTGCCACTCGCACCTTCCTTTCCGCCCGAACTTGCGGCGGACGAGGTCCATGTGTGGCGCCTGGACCTGTCGGGGGATTGCCCGGAGGATTCCGGTCGATGTCGGCACGAGTGCGATCTGCAGCGCGCTGCCCGCTTCGTGCTCGAGCGCGATCGCAAGCGCTTCCTTCGCGCGAGGTACGAGATGCGGCGTTTGCTGGGGGGCTACCTCGACATCGCGCCTGTGCAGCTGGTCTTCGCATTCAATCCGCATGGAAAGCCGATGCTGGATCCCCGGTTCGGGCTCGGCTTCAACTTCAGCCACTCCGGCGATCTGGGACTGCTCGCGATCGGCCGCATGTTGCGGATCGGGATCGACATCGAGAAAACCGCCGCCAGGCCCGACATGCGCCGGTTGGCGCACAAGGCGTTCACGCCAGGAGAAGTGGCCTCGCTGGCTGGCGTGGGGGACGGGGAGCTGCTCCTTTCCTTCCTGACGTGCTGGACGCGCAAGGAAGCCTGCCTGAAGGCGCTGGGAATGGGGCTTGCCCTCGCGCCGGAATCCCTGCACGTGGGGACCGACCCGGATCGCCGGCGCATCGCCGGCAGCGACGCGACAGGCGGAGAGTTCATGGAGGTCGCAAGCGTCATCCGGGACGATCGCTGCGTCGCGGCGCTGGCCGTCGCGGGCGGCTACTCGGAGGCGAGGATCTTCGATCGGCCCCCTTGAGGCGAGGCCACCCCGGCAGAGCCCGGGGCTTCGCAATCGGCCGGTTCAGGTCAGCCAGCCGAGCGTATCGGCCGTGGCTTTCGAGGGCCGGTACTCGGCAGACGTCCAGCCTCCGTATCCCATGGCGTCAAGGCGCGCGAAGCAGGCGGCGATGTCGACCTTTCCCGTGCCCGGCTCGTTGCGCCCGGGAGCGTCGGCGAACTGCACGTGGCGGATCACCGGGGAGAAGCGCGCGAGGCCCTCGACCGGGTCGTCGCCCATCATCGCCGCGTGGTAGATGTCGTACTGCAGCCCCACGTTGTTCGCCCCGGTTTCGGCCACGAGGTCGGCGCCGTCGGCCGGCCGGGGCACGACGAAGCCGGGCGCGTCGACGGTATTGATGGGCTCCAGCAGCAGCGTGCGGCCGGCGATCCCGAATTCACGTGCCGCGAACCGGAGGTTGGAAAGGAGCGTTTCGCGCAGCAGCGCCGGATCGGCGCCCGGCGGGGCCTTTCCCGCGATGCAGTTGATGCGCTCGTTTCCGAGCACCTCGGCGTAAGCGATCGCCTTGCGAACACCCTCGCGGAAGTCCGCCTCGCGCCCGGGCAGGCAGGCCAGGCCGAAGTCGCCGGCGGAAGTGTTGCCCATGGGAAGGTTGAAAAGCACCATCTCGAGGCCGTTGGCCTTCAGCAGCTCGGCGAGCTCGCGCGCGTCCCACGCATAGGGCTGCGCGAACTCCACGGCCTTGAAGCCCGCGGATGCGGCGGCGCCGAAGCGACCCGTGAAGGGGTGCTCCGGAAACAGGAAACCCAGGTTGGCGGCGAATCGCGGCATCGTCTCGCTGCTACTATAACGGACGAAGCGCCCCGTCCCGATGAGCACCGCCACCGTCCCCCAGGAATCCCCGAAAGCCGCCGAGCCCCCCGTCACGGGCGATGCGGGCGTGATCGCCAAGCTCCTGCCCTACCTGTGGGAGTACCGCGGCCGGGTGATCCTCGCGCTCGTCTTTCTCATCACCGCGAAGTTCGCGAACCTGACGGTCCCGCTCGTCATGAAGGCCGTGGTGGACGGCCTGTCGGGCCCCAAGGCGGTGCTGGCGGTGCCGATCGTGCTGCTCGCCTCGTATGGCCTGCTGCGCCTGTCCTCCACGCTCTTCAACGAGCTGCGCGACATCGTGTTCGCGAAGGTGGCGCAGCGCGCCATGCGGCGCGTGGCGCTGGAGGTCTTCGAGCACATGCACTCGCTCTCGCTCCGGTTCCATCTCGAGCGGCAGACGGGCGGGCTCACGCGCGACATCGAGCGCGGCACGCGCGGCATCTCCACGCTCCTGAACTTCATGGTGTTCAGCGTGCTGCCGACGTTCTTCGAGATCGCGCTGGTGACCGGGTTCCTGATCGTGAAGTTCGACGTGTGGTTCGGCGTGATCACCGTGGGCGCGCTGGTCCTTTACATCTCGGCCACCTTCGTGATCTCGGAGCGGCGCATCCACCACCGGCGAACCATGAACGAGATGGACTCGAAGGCCAACACGCGCGCCATCGATTCGCTCATCAACTACGAGACGGTCAAGTACTTCGGCAACGAATCCTGGGAGGCGAGGCGCTACGACGAGAACCTCTCGCGCTACGAGCACGCCGTGGTGACGAGCGAGACCTCGCTCGGATTCCTGAACGTCGTGCAGGCGGCGATCATCGCGCTCACGGTTTCGCTCCTCATGTGGCGGGCCGCCGACGGCATCGTGAACGGCGCGCTGACCCTGGGCGACCTGGTCATGGTGAACGCGCTCCTCATCCAGCTCTACATCCCGCTCAACTTCCTGGGCGTGCTCTATCGCGAGATCAAGCAGTCGCTCACCGACATGGAAAAGATGTTCCGCCTCATGTCCGTGAACCGCGAGATCCAGGACAAGCCCGGCGCCCCGGCGCTCGCGGTGGGCGGCGGCGCCCTGCGCTTCGAGGGCGTCGATTTCAGCTACGACGGAAAGCGCCAGATCCTGTCGGACGTGGATTTCGAGGTGCCGGCCGGCAGGACCGTCGCGGTGGTGGGCGCCAGCGGCTCGGGCAAGTCCACGCTGGGACGCCTGCTTTTCCGCTTCTACGACGTGCAGAAGGGGCGGATCACCATCGACGGGCAGGACATACGCGACGTGACGCAGCTCTCCGTGCGCTCGGCGATCGGCATCGTTCCCCAGGACACCGTCCTCTTCAACGACACGATCTACTACAACATCGCCTACGGGCGAACGGGCGCCACGCGCGACGAGGTGGTGGAGACGGCCAAGGTGGCCCACATCCTCGACTTCATCGAGCGCCTGCCCGACGGGTGGGAGACCTCGGTGGGGGAGAGGGGTCTCAAGCTTTCCGGCGGCGAGAAGCAGCGCGTATCGATCGCGAGGACGCTCCTCAAGAACCCGCCCATCATGATGTTCGACGAGGCCACCTCCGCGCTCGACTCGAAGACCGAGAAGGCCATCCAGGCCGAGTTCGCCGAGATCTCGAGGAACCGCACGACGCTCATGATCGCGCACCGGCTTTCCACCATCGTGGATGCCGACCAGATACTCGTGATGGAGGCGGGCAGGATCGTCGAGCGGGGGACCTTCAGGGAACTGATCGCGCAGGAGGGCCGCTTCGCCGAGATGTGGCGGCTGCAGCAGCAGGAAGAGGCAGAAGGCGCCGACAAGGCGCAGACCGGGGAGGCAATCCGATGAGGAAGAAGGCAGGCAGGGGCGCGGGGCGCGCAGTCGTTGCCGCGTGCGCGGCCGCATTGCTGGCGGGCTGCGCCGCACCCCCGCGCGAAGCGCACGACGGTGCCATCGTCGTCCTCAAGATCGACCGGGCGGCGTGGAATGCGCCTTTGGAGGAGCGCCTCTTCCGCCTGGACTTCGACGCGAAGGCGGCGTTGTGGATCCGGCGGCAGGCGGGCGTGCTGCAGGCCCCCGAGAGCCAGGACGCCTACTTCTCGCAGATCGAGGTGCTGGAGGATGAGGCCGGGCGCGAACTCAGGTCCCGCGCCCTCTGCGGGGGAAGCGCGCAGTTCGTGTCCTACCTCGACGGGGCATCGGGACAAGGCGGAATCACCGCGATCTTCCGGTGCCGCCTGCAGCTCTTCTGAAGGCTGCTCGCGGCGTCGCGGCACTCACGGACGAGCTGGGAAGCGGCCTACTTCTTCCGCGCGAGGATTGCCTCGATCTCGTCCATGATGAGGTTCATGCGGGCAACGAGCGCACGGTACGGGGCGGGGGTGGCGAGATCCACGCCCGCGGCCTTCACCAGTTCGTGGGGATAATCGGAGCTGCCCGCGGAGATGAGCTTGAGGTAACGCTCCTTCGCGCCGGGCTCGCCCTTCAGGACCGCGTCGGCGAAGAGCGAGGAGGCCGCGACCGAGGTCGCGTACTGGTACACGTAGAACGCCCGGTAGAAGTGGGGAATGTAGGCCCACTCGACGGTGTAGAGGTCGTCGATCTTCACCACCCCCTCGGCATCCCCGTGATAGCGGCGCAGGATGTCGCCGTAGATCTTCGTGAACGTCTCGCCCGTGAGCGATTCGCCCTTGTCCACGCGCCCGTGCACGTCGCGCTCGAACTCCGCGAACATCGCCTGGCGGAAGAAGGTGGCGCGCAGGTTCTCCAGCGCCGAGCCCAGGTAGAGCATCCGCTCCTCGTCCGACTTCGCGCCCTTCAGGACGCTTTCGAGCAGGAGCGCCTCGTTGAACGTGGAGGCGATTTCCGCCACGAAGATGGCGTAGTCGGACGTCACGAACGGCTGCGTCCTGTTCGAGTAGTACGAATGCATCGCGTGGCCCCACTCGTGGGCGAGCGTCGTCACCGACTCGTAGCTGTCGGTGTAGTTCATGAGCACGTACGGGTGCACGTCGTAGGCCGAGCCCGCCATGTGCGCGCCCGGGTTCTTGCGCGGACGGGGGTAGGTGTCCATCCAGCGGCTGCCGAAACCCTTGGCCATCGCGGCGACATAGGCCTCGCCCATGGGCTTCACGGCCTCGAGCGTCATGCGCTTGCCCTGGTCGACTGGATAGCGCAGGTCGCTCTTCACGAGCGGCGGGTAGATGTCGTAGTAGCGCATCTCGCCCGGGGGGATGCCCAGCATCTTCGCGCGCAGGCGGAAGTAACGATGCAGCGTCGGCAGGTTCGCGCGCGTCTCGGCGATGAGCGTGTCGTATACCGCCGGCGGCACGCGGTTGTTGTTGAGGGCACGGGCGATCGTGTCGTCGTACTTGCGAACCTTCGTGTACGCCGTGTCCTGCTTGAGATGCTCGTAGAAGGTGACGCCGAAGGTGCGCTCGTACTCCTTCCAGCGGCCCCAGAAGGCATCGAAGACCTTCTTGCGGTCGTCGCGGTTCGGCAGTTCGCGCAGGTCGCCGTACGCGGACTGGTCCACCGTCACCTCGCGCCCGTCGGCGAGGTTCACCTTGGGCCAGGGCAGGTCCGCGCTCGCAAGGATTTCATAGGTGGCGCTCGCCGCGCCGGTGGCGAGGCCCAGCGTCGCAAGGATGGCCTCCCCCTTGTCGTCGAGCGTGTGCGGCGCCATGCGCAGGACCTGGTCGAGGGGCTGGCGGTAGATCGCGAGGCCCTTCTCCTGCTTCTGGAAGTCCGAAACCTTCGCTTTCCCGAGGTGCAGGATCTCCGGCTTCAGGAACGAGCTGGCCTCGTCGTACTTCGTGGAGAGCACGGTCGAGCGTTGGCGTAGCTCGAGGCTCGAGGGGACGCCGGTGTCCTCCGCAAAGCGTTCCGAGGCGTAGAGGTCCAGGCGGTAAAGGCGCTTGGCAATGTCGGCGTCCAGGTCGAGGCAGGTCCTGAAGCGCTTCGCGGATTCACCGAGGTGGCCGCGGCACGTCATGAGGTCCTTCAACTGCGATTCCATCCTGGCGGAGTCTGCGTTCCACGCTTCGACGGACGGGTAGACATCGCCCAGATTCCAGCGGTCCTCGGGCTTTTCCGCGGCGAGGACGGGGATGGCGAGGATTGCGAGTGCTGCGGCGAGGAGGGGGGTAGGCATTTTCATGGGCGGAATGATGCCCGAAAGGCCGGCGCCGTGTAACGCAATGGATTGCGCGCTCGCCAGGTCGCAAAGGCGATCGTGGCCGGCCGCTCAACTCGGTCGTTGTGCCGCTTGAGTGATGCGCCGTGAGTTGACATACCATATGTGATATAGGCACAATATGGCATGTGGCGCATTGAAGAACATCGTCGAGTCGACAAGCAGGCCGCATTGGTCCCCCAGGAGATCCTTAAGCGCTACGAGAAGTGGAAAGACATTGCGTCCATGTCTGGGCACCTGGGTCTTCGACTCATCAAGGGATTCCACGATGAGGCGCTTTCGGGAGAATGGAAGGGTTTCCGATCCTCCCGGCTCGGAGATCAATGGCGCGTCATTTATCGGGTGGTGGCTGAAGAGCTGTTGTTTCAGGTGGCCTCGGTCACCGCCCACGACTATCGGAGGCCATGATGAAAGACTTTCGCCCTGCCAAAAAACGCGTAACCGTTACTGTCGGAGAGTCGGTTCGCATCGTTCGCGAGTTGCAGGAACTGAGCCAAAACCAGCTCGCCCAGGAATCGGGAATTCCCCAAGCCACCATCTCCGCCATTGAGAACGGACGTGTTCGTCTTGGCGTCGAACGTGCCAAGGTGTTGGCGCAGGCCCTCAAGTGCCATCCCGGAGTGCTGGTGTTTCCGGGCTGGGAGATGCCACATGAGAAAGCGGCATAACAATTCGTTCGAGCGGTCCGTGGCAAATCGTGGGTCGCGTCCGGCCGCGGCAAGGCAGCGGTGGTCGGCCGCTCAGCTCAACCGTCTAGGCTCGCACATCAGCAACGCGAGTTGTGGCAGCGCAGTAACATATTTGTTATGCTGCGCAAGCGGAATGCACGATCACGTACTGCAGCGAAGTAGTGCAGGACGAGATTCTCGCCTTGCCCGACACGCTGGCTGCGCGGTATGTGGTTCTCACTCGGCGAATGGTTGCCCTGGGACCCAATCTCGGCGAACCGCATACCAAGGCATTCGGTGAACGTCTGTTCGAGCTTCGCCTAAAGGGTGCTGAGGGCATTGCGAGGGCTTTCTACTGCACCCTCGTCGGCAGGCGAATCGTCATGCTCCACAGTTACATCAAGAAATCGTCAAAGACACCTCGGCGGAAGTTGGAGATCGCCAGAGGGCGAACAATCGAGGTCAAACATGCGAACCCATGAACAGATCGTCAAGAAGCTTATGCAACGGCCCGGCGTCCATGCTGGGGTGGACCGCATTGAGCGCGAAGAAGCGGCCCTGCTGGATGCTCTTCTGAAGGCGCGCCAGGAGGCCGGGTTGACCCAGGCGCAAGTTGCCGAACTAATGGGTACGCAGGCGCCGGCTGTAGCTCGCCTGGAGCGCGCGCTTGCCACTGGAAAGCATTCCCCATCGGTCGCCACGCTTCGCAAGTACGTCAAGGCATGCGGCAAGAGGCTTGTGCTGCAGGTGGCGTGAGCGACCCTCACCACGCGTTGGAGCGGACCGTGAAGCGTTGTGGGCCGCGTCTCGCCGCGGCTTGGTCGTCGTGGTCGGTCGACGAATCGGCGCGAGTGACGCTGCAGAAACTCGGCATTCGAGAAAGGAAATGGCAATGAGGACGGCAAGTCGATTGATCGCGTTGGTTGCGGGACTGTTGGCGGTGATCCTTTCCACGGGCGCGATGAGCGCTTCGGACGAGCCTTCCGTGGACCAACTCATCAAAGAGGCGCGGGAGCTGATCTGGAAATGGAACGGGGAGCGGGGCATCCTGATCGAGGCGGACAAGCTGATCAACGAAGCGCTTCGGCGGGATCCGAAATCCGTCGAGGGGCGCATCACGAAAGCGAAACTCCTGGTCCGGGTCGCCAATTCGAGCAATCCCCCCCGTACCCAGCCTCTCGAAATGGCCGAGGCTTACCTTAAGGAAGCGCTGGCGCTCGATCCCGGCAACGCGGACGCCTATTCCGCCCTCGGCTTCGTCTACCTGCACGGGAACCGTCTGCCCGATGCCAAGGCGGCGTTCCTGAAGAACAATGAGCTCAAGCCAGACGATGCGTGGAGCAAGCTCGCGCTCGCGGAGTACTACAAGAAGGCTGGCGACGAGAAGAATTGCGTTCGATTCAGCGAGGAGGCCGTCGCCTTGGCCAGCCCCACCGACGAGACGCTCCTCAAGGCCGCACTTTTCCACATCCACGTGCATTACAGCCGGATCGAGCCGGACCGCAAGAAGGCGGACGACTCGTTCAGGAAACTGCTGAAGTTGAGCCCGGAGGACGCATTCCTGCGCGGGGACCACGCGCGCAACCTGATGCTTCACTTCAGCGATTTCAACGCCGGTGAGACGCTGATCAGGGAAACCCTGGTCATCCAGGACTACCCGCATGCGCGCCAGACGCTCTCCCTGGCGCTCTACGGCAAGTGGGCGGTCTATCGCAAGGCGGGCGCCGCGCCGACCAAGGTGGAGACCGCGTACCGGGAAGCCCAGGCGAACGATCCCAATGGGGCATACCTGCCGGGGTGCGCGTTGAGCTATCCCTCGATGAAAGTTTTGGTGGAAGCGCTGGAGTCGAAGCGCCTTGCCGGCATGCCTCATCAACGGTGCTAGATTCGCATGACGCGGATCAGCCAGGGCCAATAGTCGGGAATCCGACTCCCCGGGAGAACCTGATGGCAACCGACTCGCCCGGTGTATCCACTCCCATCCGTGCCGGGTTGTTCATCCGGCTCGTCTACAGCGTTGCGTTGCTGGCGTTCCTTCTGTCGGCGCTCGTCGGCGCCTCGGGTTGGATTTCGCTCGCGATCGGCGGCGGGGTGGCGGGCGGCACCGGCCTCACCGGTTTCCTGATCATCGCTGCGTTGGTGTTGTTCCGAAACTACCAGGTGCTGCGATATCCGGCGGCACTGGACGCGCGGCCGCCGACCGCCTTCGGCACGTTCCTGCGCAACGCGGGTGTGCTTGCCATGCTTGCGGGGGCCGCGTCGGGAGTGGGGCTCTTCCTGGTGAAGCCCATCACGCTCCTGGTATTCCGGTCCGCCGGAGACGCGGGCATCGGCTATTTCGTCGTCGGCCTCGCGCTCGTGGTGCTCGCCAATCTCGGCTGGCTTGGCTGCCTGGCCTTCGAACTGAGCCGCGCCTGCGGGAAACCGCTGCCTCCTGAAATGGAGTCGCCGCCGTGGTGGAAGCGCCGCCAGGATGTCGCCGTGCTGGGCGTGCTCGTCGTCGCCGCGATCGGCGCACCGCCACTCCTGCGTCAGGGGGCGGGAAAGCAATGCCGCGACAACGATCTCGCGAACTGCGAGTCGCCAATGAAGAAGGACTTGCAGTTCTTTGGGGATCCTTCCCACCCGCAAGCGCCTGGGCAACCGTCCCAGACGGCGGTGTTCGAGGTCCTGGAGACCAAGGTCCACGAACCGGAGTTGATCATCAAGGGCGATGACTGGTCGTCCGTCTCCTGGGACAAGGAGGGCTACGCGAAATGCCGTTCGCTGTTGAAGAGCGCAGATGACCGCGGCAGGCCCGAGCTGCGCGGCTGGCAGCTTTTCGTAAACGATCCCAAGGGGACCAGGAAGGCGCGCGAGTTCGGGGCGCTCTTCTGCAATGCGGAGGCGTTGTGGTTCGTCGACTATGCCCAGGTCCCGGGGCACGTCATCCTGACCAAGTTCACGATTGCGGGCGAATTCGTGTATCGGCTGAAATTCGAGAAGCCCAGGGAGCCAGGCCCCTACGACGGGCACTTCATGAATCCGACCTTCCGCGCCGAGGACGGCTACCTGTACTTCGAGTGGTGGAACACCAACCAGTCCGGTTCGGACCGGCACGTGAAGAGCTCGATGAAGGCGAGGGTGCGCGAGCCTCTGCCTGTCGTGCCGGCCGCCCCGCCGGGTGGACAGCCCTGATGGCCGTGACCGGAGTGGCCGTGCTGATACTCCTGGCGGCCATGGCCAGCGGGTGGATGTTGCGTGCGCTTCTTCTCAGGACGCTTCGTACCAGGCACCCGCGTGAGTTCGAGGCGCTGGGCAACCCATCCGCCCGTCATCTCTCGTCGATGTTGCCCCGCCACAACGAAATGCACGTTCAATTCTGGAAGTATCTCTGGGAAGGGAAGGTCTTTCTGCTGAAGGACGACCTGGCCACGGGTCTCGCATGGGCTGCGTTGACTTCGGACGTCACATTGGTGGCAAGCGTGGTGCTCCTCTTCTGGTCTGCCTGGAAATGACGCCGTCCAACGGGGCCTGACTGGCCGCAGCGCATGGTGGGACGCCCCGCGCGTGGCCAACCGGGCCTGTGGATGGAGTCACCACGCGATCTCCCGCCGGTCATGGAAGAACTTTCCGGTGGCGCTCGTCGGCGCGTCGAGCGCGAGCCACACGATCCCTTCCGCGCCGGACTCCACCGTGCCCGGCGCTTCCTCGCCCCCCATGTCGGTCCTGACCCAGCCCGGGCAGACGCTGTTCACGCGCAGGGAGCGCGAGCGGCCTTCCATCGCGAGCTGGATGGTGAGTGCGTTCAGCGCCGCCTTCGAAAGACTGTAGCCGGGCGACCACGAGTCCATCCCGGAGAGCGAGCCCGAGACGCTGGAGACGTTCACCACGAAGCCGCCCTTGCGGATGAGGGGCCAGAACGCCTGCGCCATCCGAAGCGCACCGACCACGTTCGTTTCCAGGGTTGCCCTGAGCGTCTCGCGCGACAGTTCGAGGATCGAGCGGCCCTTGTCGAGCGCCACGGCCGCGTTGTTCACGAGCCCGTCGATCCGTTCCCACTTCGCGGCGACTGTCGTCGCGGCCTGCTTCACGCTCGCCTCGTCGTTCACGTCGAGGGCCACGGCCTCGCCGTAAGGATTGGGTTTCCCCTTCCGTGAGGCTGCGATCACCTTCACCCCACGCGCCGCGAGCTGCTTGCAGGTTTCCAGGCCGATGCCGCGGTTGGCGCCGGTGACCAGGACGACCGCTTCTCCCATCCTTGCTGCTCCTCGAGAATCACGGATCCGGGAGTAATATCACGCCCTGATTGCGCAGCCAATCCAGGATCGCATGGACCGCTTCGACCTCTCCCGCTTCGTGACGGCCCAGGAGGGCCGCTACGAGAGGCCTTCTCGTCGATGACGCCGGGCACGTCCACCGTGGTGATGCTGGCGCTTTCGCCATTGATCGCGTGGCGCGTCTACGTCCGCATTCGCAGGATGGTGGGGCGCCAGCGGCTCTCCCGGATCCGGCCCTGGATCACGGTGACGGTCTTCTCCCTGCTCGTGGTGCTGATCGGCGTTACGTCGTTTGCGCATCCCGTGGCCCTCGCCATGCTGGTCGCCGGAGTGGGCGCGGGAACGGCCCTCGCCGTCTATGGACTGCGCCTGACGCGATTCGAGTACACACCGGGGGGAATCTTCTACACGCCCAATGCGCACCTCGGGATCGCACTGTCGCTCCTCTTCGTGGGCCGCCTGCTGTATCGCGTGATCGAGGTGTACCCGATGGCCTCGCATTCCGCGGCGCAACCCCCCGACTTCGTGCGCAGCCCCCTGACGCTCGTGATCTTCGGCACGCTGGCCGGCTACTACGTCGCCTATGCCGTCGGGCTCATCCGGTATCGCCGGCGCGTGCTGCGCGATCGGGCGGATTGTGCGGAGGGGGCCGCATCCGGGGAGGAGCGAGCCGCATCAGGGGAGGGGCGGGCCGCATCCGAGGGGGAGGCGCTCGAATGAAGACCATCGGCCTGCTCGGCGGCATGAGCTGGGAATCCACGGTTCCGTACTATCGTTTCGTCAACGAGGCTGTCCGGGATGCGCTGGGCGGCCTGCACTCCGCGAAGGTGCTGCTGCTGAGCGTCGATTTCCACGAACTCGAAACGCTGATGCGCGAGGGCCGCTGGGACGGCGTGGGCCGCGAACTTGCGCAGGCGGCCGCCACGCTCGAGGTGGCGGGCGCGGATTTCCTCGTCCTGTGCACGAACACGATGCACCGGGTGGCCCCTTCCATCGAGGCGGCGGTGAAAATCCCGCTGCTGCACATCGCGGACCCCACGGCCGAGGCGATCCGTCGCGCAGGCTGTACAAAAGTGGGCCTGCTCGGCACGCGCTTCACCATGGAAGAGGACTTCTATCGCGACCGCCTGGAGTCGAAGCACGGTATCGGCGTGCTCGTTCCGGCCGCGGCCGACCGGGACGTGATCCATCGCATCATCTTCGACGAGCTTTGCCTCGGCATCGTCCGGGACGCCTCGCGCGGCGAGTATCGCCGGGTCATCGCGGAACTGGCGGGGCGGGGCGCGCAGGCCGTGGTGCTGGGTTGCACCGAGATCGCGATGCTCGTCGAGCCCGCGGATTCGCCCGTGCCCCTGTTCGACACCACGGAACTGCACGCCCGGGCGGCGGCGCGGATGGCCCTGGCGGGCTAGCCGCGCGGCGCGGCGACTACTTTTCCTCGACCCCGGAACCCGAGAGCCTGGGCAGGTCCGTGCCGAGGGACGGCGCGAGAAGCCCCGTCTTCGCGTAGGTGACGAGCTTCTCGCGCGTGTCCACGATGTCGAGGTTGCGCATCGTGAGCTGGCCGATGCGGTCCTGCGGCGTGAAGAACGCCTCGCCCTTTTCCATCGTGAGGCGCTCGGGCTTGTAGGTGAGGTTCGGGCTCGTCGTGTCCAGGATCGAGTAGTCGTTGCCGCGGCGCAGTTCAACCGTCACCTCGCCCGTGATCGGGCGCGCGACCCAGCGTTGCGCGGTGTCGCGCAGCATCATCGCCTGCGGGTCGAACCAGCGGCCCTGGTAGAGCAGGCGCCCGAGGCGCCGGCCCTGGTCGCGGTACTGCTCGATCGTGTCCTCGTTGTGGATGCCGGTGACGAGCCGCTCGTAGGCGATGTGCAGCAGCGCCATGCCGGGAGCCTCGTAGATGCCGCGGCTCTTCGCCTCGATGATGCGGTTCTCGATCTGGTCGCACATGCCCAGCCCGTGGCGACCGCCGATCTCGTTGGCGGCGAGGAGGAGCGCCACCTCGTCGCCGTAGGTCTGGCCGTTGAGGGCGACGGGCACGCCTTCCTCGAAGCGGATCGTGACCTCCTCGGCGCGGACCGTGACGTCGTCGCGCCAGAAGGCCACGCCCATGATCGGCTGGACGATCTTCACGCCCTTGTCGAGAAACTCCAGGTCCTTGGCCTCGTGCGTGGCGCCGAGGATGTTGGAGTCCGTGGAGTACGCCTTCTCGGTGCTCATCTTGTAGCCGAACCCCGCGCGCTCCAGGTATTCCGACATTTCCTTGCGCCCGCCCAGCTCGTCGATGAAGCGCTGGTCGAGCCACGGCTTGTAGATGCGCAGGTTCGGGTTCGCGAGCAGGCCATAGCGGTAGAAGCGCTCGATGTCGTTGCCCTTGAAGGTGCTGCCGTCGCCCCAGATGTGGACGTCGTCCTCCTTCATGGAGACGACGAGCATCGTGCCGGTCACCGCGCGGCCCAGGGGCGTGGTGTTGAAGTAGGCCACTCCCGCCGTCGTGATGTGGAAGGCCCCGCACTGCAGCGCGGCGAAACCTTCCGAGACGAGCTGGCGGCGGCAGTCCACGAGTCTCGCGTTCTCGGCGCCGTACTGCAGCGCGCGGCGCGGGATCTCGTCGTAATCGGGCTCGTCGGGCTGGCCCAGGTTCGCCGTGTAGGCATAGGGGATCGCGCCCTTCGCGCGCATCCAGTGCAGCGCGGCGCTGGTGTCGAGGCCGCCGGAGAAGGCGATGCCGACTTTCTCGCCCGCGGGAAGGGATTGCAGGATCGTTGCCATCGTTCGGGGTTCCGGGAGGAAGGCGGTTGCCGGGGAATCCCGTATTTTGCCCTAAACGCTACGCGGCACCGGCTTCGCGAAGGTGGGAGCGCAGCGCGGCGGTCACCTCGCGCGGCGCCTCGCTCGTCATCGCGTGTCCCGTGTCGAGCGCCAGGAGCTTCGCACCCGGAATCCCCTTCGCGAGTGCCTGCCCCGCCTTCAGCGGCGTCATCGTGTCGCGCCGGCCCGCGATCACCAGCGTCGAGACGTTCAACGCGCGGATCGCCTCGATCGACGGCGCGTAGCCGTGGCAGGCCGCGAGGTCCGCATGCTGCACGCCCGGGTGCGCCCGCGCCACGAGCTGCCGGCTCGCGCCGGGCAGCGTAAGCCCCGGGATGGCGCTCGTCGCAAGCGCCGCCTGGCGCGCATGTCCCCACGCAGTCTGCATGTCGAAGGCGGCTGGAGAGTCTTCCCTGGCGGCCGCGAGGAACGCGTCGCCCACCGGCATCGGCACGCCGGCCCCGAGCAGCGCCAGCTTCGCAACGCGCCCCCCGTGCCGCAGCGCCGTGTCGAGCGCCACCAGCGAGCCCATGCTGTGGCCGACGACGTGCGCCCTTTCCGTGCAGGCCGCCTCGATGAAGGCCGCCACCCAATCGCCCATGGCCTCGATGGAGTTGCGCATGGTTCCCGGACTGCGTCCGTGGCCGGGCAGGTCGACGGCGAGCGATGCGAACCCGTGGTGGGCGAGGTAACGCGCCTGGTAGTGCCACACGCTGTGGTCGAGCGCTGCGCCATGGATGAAGACGATGGCCGGCAGGTTCGGGTCGAAGGGCCGGCCGCCGGTGTAGGCGTAGGCGGGGTAGCCCTGGACGATGAAATTCATTTCTGCGAAGCGCGCAGCGCGCGCGAAAGATCCTCGATGAGGTCGTCGGGATGCTCGAGACCGATCGACAGGCGCACCGTGCCGGCGGTTATGCCCGCGGCCTGGAGCGCCGCGTCGTCCATGCGGAAGTGGGTCGTGGAGGCAGGGTGGATCACGAGCGACTTCGCATCGCCGATGTTGGCCAGGTGCGAGAAGAGCGTGAGCGCCTCGATGAACCTGCGCCCGGCCTCGCGCCCGCCCTTGAGTTCGAAGGAAAGGATTGCGCTGCATCCGTTGGGGTACAGCCGCTTCGCGAGTTCGTGGTCGGGGTGTCCGGCCGCGTCCGGGTGATGCACGCGCGCCACGGCCTCGTGCTTCGCCAGGAACCCGGCCAGCGTCGCGGTCGACTGCACGTGGCGCGGCATGCGCAGGTGCAGCGTCTCCAGCCCCTGCAGGATCTGGAACGCGGTCATCGCCGCCATGCACGCGCCGAAGTCGCGCAAGCCCTCGCGCCGCGCGCGCAGCAGGAATGCGGACACCGTGGACTCCTCGCTGAACACCATCCCGTGGAAGCCCTCGTAGGGCTCGGTGAGCGTGGGAAATTTTCCCGAGGCGTCCCAGTCGAACCTTCCTCCATCCACGAGGACGCCGCCGATCACGACTCCGTGCCCCGACAGGAACTTGGTGGCCGAATGCATCACGAGGTGCGCGCCCATGTCGAGGGCGCGGCCCAGGTAGGGCGTGGTCACCGTGGCGTCCACGAGGAGCGGGATGGCGTTCTCGTTGGCGATCGCCGCGAGGGCGGGGATATCGAGCACGTCTACCGAGGGGTTGCCCACCGACTCCCCGAAAAGAAGCCGCGTGTCGGGCCGGATCGCGCGCCGCCACGCATCGATGTCGCGCGAGGGCACGAAGGTCGTCTCGATGCCGAAGCGGGGCAGCGTGTAGTGCAGCAGGTTGTGCGAGCCCCCGTAGAGGCTGGCGGACGACACGATGTGCCCGCCCCGGCCCATGAGGGTCGCGATGGCCAGATGCATCGCCGCCTGACCGCTCGCCGTGGCCACGGCGCCCACGCCGCCTTCGAGCGCGGCGATGCGCTCCTCGAATACGGCAACGGTCGGATTGGACAGGCGTGAGTACACGTGCCCCGGCAACTCCATGTTGAAGAGCGCCGCCGCGGTGTCCGTATCCGGCAGGACATAGCTCGCCGTCTGGTAGATGGGGACGGCCCGGCTGCCGGTCGCCGGGTCGGGCGATTGGCCGGCGTGGACCGCGAGCGTGTCCGGATGGGCTGTCTTTGGGGAGGAATGGGCCATCGAATCAGGGATTTGGGAAATCTTCTTGAACTTTCTTATCTTGTCACGGACCGGACATCTTTGCTATGGTGTCGGTTGCCTCGATCCCCCACCGGTCCCCATGAAGCGCGTCGCCGCTGTTTTCGTCCTGCTCGCCCTTGCCACCGCTTCGTTTGCGGCGGACAAGTCTGCTCCCAAGGCGAAGGCCGCGAAGGCTTCGAAAGCCGTGTCCGATTTCGACAAGGACGGCGACCCGAGGCTCATGTCCACGGCCGCGCTGGTGCTGGACGCGAAGACGGGCGAGACGCTTTTCGCGAAGAACGCGGACGTGGTGCATCCCATCGCCTCGATCACCAAGCTGATGACGGCGATGGTGGTTCTCGATGCGAAGCTGCCCATGGACGAGGCGGTCCAGATCTCTTCCGAGGATCTCGATACCCTCAAGGGCACGAAGTCGCGCCTGCCGGTGGGCGCGCATTTCCGCCGCGATGACCTGATCCGTATCGCGCTCGTCGCTTCCGACAATCGCGCGGCGGCCGCCCTCGGGCGCAGCTATCCTGGCGGCATCTCCGCCTTCGTCGACGCGATGAACGCGAAGGCGAAAGTCCTCGGGCTGGGCGCGACGCGGTTCGTGGATTCCAGCGGCCTCGACCCGGAGAACGTCTCGAGCCCCGCGGATCTCGGCCGGCTCGTCGCCCGGGCCTCGACCTACGAGATCATCCGCGACTACTCGACCACGCCGGCGCTCGATGTGACGCTTCCCGATACCGGGCGCAAGGTGAATTACCTCAACACCAACGCACTGGTGCGCGCCGGCACCTGGGACATCGGTCTGTCCAAGACCGGCTACATCAGCGAGTCGGGCAAGTGCCTCGTCATGCAGGCGATGATCGCCAATACGCCGATCGTGATCGTGCTCCTCGATTCCTGGGGCCGGCTCACGCGCATCGGCGACGCCAACCGCATCAAGCGCTGGCTCGAGAAGAACCCCGCCAAGCTCGCCGCCGCATTGCGCGCCGGCTGATTCCTCCGCGCTGAATTCCTCGGCGCGCCACCGTCGAGCGCGAATTTCCTGACGCTCGTGTTTGGTGCGGGGCGAGGCCCTTCCTCTTCGCCAGCCTCAGGACCGTACAGGGCCTCGCCGAAGTGATCCCGTTCATCGAGACGCACGGGTTGCCGCGCACCGTGGACCGAATGCGTCCGGCCGGCCCGCGCCCGTTGACTGCGGTCAAGCGTGCCGCGCGCCGTGCGGCTACCATGGCGGCATTTCCGCGAGATTCCAGGAATGCCCATGGCCATCACCTCACCCGCCCTCATCCTGCTTCCCGTAGACGGCTCGGCCTCGTCCGTGCGCGCCGCGAATCATTGCGCCACGCTCGCGAAGGCTTTCGGCGCGACCGTGATCCTGCTGAACGTGCAGCCCGAGATCGAGGACTGGCAGACCCACGGCGTCGGACGCCAGGCGGCCGAGGACCACCTCGCGGCGCTGGCGAAGACTGTCACCGCGGAGCCCGCGAAAGCGCTCGCCGACGCCGGTATCGCCTTCGAGTCGATCGTCGAGAGCGGCGACGCTCCCGAGGTCATCGCGCGCGTGGCGGAAGAGCGCAAGTGCACCTCGGTGGTGATGGGCACGCGAGGCCAGAGCAAGCTCAAGGGCCTGCTCATGGGCTCCGTCGGGATGAAGGTGATCTCCCTCGTCCAGGTTCCGGTCACGCTGGTCCACTGACGGGGTGGCGGTATCATCTGCGTATCCGGTTCCCTGCCGATCCATCGAGGATGACAACATGAAATTGCGCCTTCCCCGCGGCCTCGTGCCGCTTATCGCCGCGCTCGCCCTGGCCGGGTGCGCTTCCAACCCGCCGCCTCCTGCCTCGGTGGCCCCGGACGGTCCTCCCCAGGCGATGCTCTGGGTCGGCAACAGCTTTTTCTACTACAACAACAGCATGCACGGGCACGTCGCACAGCTCGTGAGCGGCGGCGACAAGTCCGTCAAGCACCGCGGCGTCTCCGTGACGATCAGCGGCTCGGGCATCGATTGGCACGACATGTCGAGCTACCTCTCCGGCGGCATCGGCAGGTACTCGTTCCTGCCGGGCAACCAGATCAGGTTCAACCCGCCCGGCCGGCAGTTCGACGCCGTGATGTTCATGGACTGCAGCCAATGCCCGATCCATCCGCAGCTCGGCCCCATCTTCCATGAATATGCGAAGAAGAACGCGGACATCATTCGCGCGTATGGCGCGAAACCCGTGCTCTTCATGTCCTGGGCCTACAAGGACAAGCCCGAGATGACGCAGCAGCTCGCCGAACAGTACGTCAAGGCGGGCAAGGAAAACGGCGCGCAGGTCGTGCCGGCGGGCCTCGCGTTCGCCAAATCGATGGCGAGGAAGCCGGACCTGAACCTCTACGCGCCCGACCTGCGGCACCCGAGCCTCGCGGGCACCTACCTCGCCGCGTGCACCGTGTACGCCTCGCTCCTGGGCAAGTCGCCCGTGGGCAACACCTACACGGCAGGCCTGCCCGCGGACGTCGCCGTGCACCTGCAGCAGGTGGCGTGGGACACGGTCAAGGAATTCGGCGCGAAGCAGTAGTCGGGCGCGCAGCCTCCGGCTGCGGCGCTGCAGCGTGAGGCCCGTTCTTCGCGCTGATACACTGCGGCCATGAAAGTCGGCCTCTTCGTCACCTGCCTCGTGGACCTCGTGCGGCCCGGCATCGGGTTCGCGGCGCTGAAGCTCCTCGAGGGCGCCGGCTGCGAGGTCGTGGTGCCGGAATCGCAGACCTGCTGCGGGCAGCCGGGCTACAACTCCGGGGGTCGCGAGATCGCGAAGACGCTTGCGCGCAAGGTGCTCGCCGAGTTCCGCGGCTGCGACTACGTCGTGGCGCCCTCGGGCTCCTGCTCCGGCCAGATGAAATGGGCGACCGTGCACGACCTCTTCCAGGGCGAGCCGGACCTGCCGGAATTCGAGGATCTCTCGGCAAAGTGGTACGAGCTTTCACAGTTCCTCGTGCAGGTGCTCAAGGTCGACAAGGTGCCTGGGAGATTCACGGGCAGCGTCACCTATCACGACAGCTGCGCGGGGCTGCGCGAGCTGGGCGTGAAGATGGAGCCCCGCTACCTGCTGCAGATGGCGGGCGCCTCCATCGCCGAAATGGACGGCTCGGAACGCTGCTGCGGGTTCGGCGGGACGTTCTCCATCAAGCTGGGCGAGATCTCGACCCGCATGTGCGAGAACAAGTGCGAATCGATCCGCGCATCCAAGGCGGGCGCCATCGTGGGCGGTGACCTCGGATGCCTGCTCAACATCGAGGGGCGGCTGCGGCGCACCGGGGACAAGGACACGAGGGTCCTCCACTTCGCGCAAGTGATCGCTGGTGGTGAGTGATGCGGGCGCAAGGCGTTGGAACACGGATGAACACGGATAAAGGCGGATGAACACGGATAAGCACGGAACAGAATGGATTCGCGTCCCTGCGATCGCCGTCGCGAAACTCGAGGCGCGCATGGGGTTTCCATCACTTGCTTCCGTCCGGGGTCATCTGTATTCATCCGCCTTTATCCGTGTTCATCCGTGTTCCCAAGGTCTACCCCCGAGCGGAGCGTAAGGATGCAGATCCAATCCATGTTCTTCAAGCAGCGCGCGTCGGAAAAGCTCGACGACGCGATCCTGCAGGGGAACATGAAGAAGGCCAAGGGCAAGTTCGTGGACGGGCGCGCGAAGGCCGTGGCCGAGTTCGGCGTGTGGGAAGAGGTGCGCACGCACGCGGCGATGGTGCGCGACCGCGCGCTTGCCAGCCTCGATGCCTACCTCGTGGAGTTCGAGAGGAACGCGACCAGGCGCGGCGCCGTGGTGCACTGGGCCGAAAGCGCCGAGGAGGCGTGCGCGATCATCGCGGACATCGCCGCGAGGAACGGCGTGAAGAAGGTCACCAAGTCCAAGTCGATGGTCTCGGAGGAGGTGAACCTCAACGAGAAGCTGGAGGCGGCCGGCGTCCAGGTCGTCGAGACGGACCTGGGCGAGTACATCCTGCAGCTCGCCCACCAGCCGCCCTCGCACATCGTCGCCCCCGCCGTGCACATGTCGAAGGAGCAGGTGGCGGATCTCTTCGTCGCCGCCCACCACAAGCCGCGCCTCACGGAGATCCCGGCCATGGCGCGAGAGGCGCGCGAGGCCCTGCGCGGACACTTCCTCACCGCGGACATGGGCATCTCGGGGTCGAACTTCGTCATCGCCGAGACGGGCACCACGCTCACCGTCACCAACGAAGGCAACGCGGACATGGTGACGACGATTCCGCGCATCCACGTCGTCATCACCGGCATCGAGAAGGTGATCGGGACGATGGAGGATTTCGCGACCCTCATCCGCCTGCTGCCCCGTTCGGCCATCGGCCAGACCATCGCCAACTACCTCACGGTGACCACGGGTCCGAAGATGCCCGGCGACGTGGACGGCCCGGAGCAGATGCACATCGTGCTCGTGGACGCCGGCCGCACGAAGCTGGTCGGCAGCGACATGCAGGAGATGCTCCGCTGCATCCGCTGCGGGGCCTGCATGAACCACTGTCCGGTCTACCAGAACGTGGGTGGCCATGCCTACGGCTGGGTCTATCCCGGCCCGATGGGCTCCATCCTCACGCCGGTGTACGTGGGCCTCGAGAACGCAGGCGACCTTCCCAACGCGGCGACGTTCTGCGGCGAGTGCGCGGTGGCCTGTCCGGTGAAGATTCCGTTGCCGGACCTGATGCGCAAGCTGCGCGAGCAGCAGTTCGACCGGAAGTTGAGGCCGTGGCCGGAGCGAATGGTGATCGCGGCGTGGAGCTACTCCGCGACGCGCCCGGGACTCTATTCGCTCCTCACGAGGATCGGCGCGCGGGTCGCAAGCTGGATGGGCGGCTCCGAGGGGCTCATCCATTCGCTGCCGGGGATCGATGGCTGGACGAAGGGGCGGGACATGCCTGCTCCCGAGGGGAAGACGTTCAGGCAGTTGTACAAGCAGAAAGTCGCGGAACACGGATGAGCACGGATGGAATCACGCGGATGAACACGGATGAGTTCCGGACGAGGGACTGTGGGCGCTAGGGAGAACATTCTCGCGAGGATCCGCAAGGCGCAGGGGCGCGGCGGGCCGGAGCCGACCGCCGCCGAGCTGGCGCAGGTGCGCGAGACGATCGCGCGCCACGAGATCGGGCCGCAGCCGGCCTTCGCGCATGCCCCCGACCGATTGGCGCAGTTCCGCAGGGAATGCGAACGGCTGGGCACGACGCATGCGACGGTGGCCTCGGAGAGGGACATTCCCGCCGAAATCGCGCGCTACCTCGGCGCGGGCGGGCTCGAACCGCGCGTCGTCGGCTGGCCGGAATTCGCGAGCCTCGACTGGAACGGCGCCGGGATCGCATTCGAGAATCGCCCGGCGGGCGGCGACGACCGGACCGGGCTCACGGGGTGCTTCTGCGCCATCGCCGAGACCGGCACGACGCTGCTGCTTTCCTCGCCGGAAACACCGAAGGTCACGGCGCTCCTGCCCGAGACCCACCTGTGCATCGTGCGCAAGGACCGGGTGCTCGACACGATGGAGGATTCGTTCGCGCTCCTGCGAAAAGAAGTCGGCGAGCCTCCCCGATCCGTGTTCTTCGTCTCCGGCCCTTCCCGCACCGCGGACATCGAGCAGACCATCGTGATCGGCGCCCATGGTCCGTATCGCGTCCACATCATCATCGCCTGACCCTGACCCTGACCAGACCACGAACCGGCGAACCGACATGAACCGAATTCTGATGTTCGCGCTTGCCGCGCTTGCCTGCTTCCCGGCCCTTGCTGCCCCGGCGGCCTACACGCCCCAGCTCGTGATGCTGGGGCCCGTGCCGCTCGACTTCATCCTCTTCGCCTCTGTGTTGCTGAGCATCGCGCTCTTCCATCACTACACCTTCCTCGTCGCCGTGACGGGGCTCGCCGTGATCACGCTCTACAAGGCGCTCCTCACGGGAACGCCGTACGGAATGGGGATCGCGGGGATCGCGGGCGTGTTCGGGCACGAGTGGGTGACGCTCGTGAACCTCTTCTGCCTGCTCATGGGATTCGCGCTCCTGTCGAAGCATTTCGAGGATTCGCATGTTCCCGAGGTGATCCCGCGATTCCTTCCGGATGGCTGGAAGGGCGGGTTCGTGCTCCTCGTGCTGGTGTTCATCCTGTCTTCGTTTCTCGACAACATCGCCGCTGCGCTCATCGGCGGCACCGTGGCGGCGGCGGTGTTCAAGGGGAAAGTCCATATCGGCTACCTCGCGGGAATCGTCGCCGCCTCGAACGCGGGCGGGGCCGGCAGCGTGGTGGGAGATACCACGACGACGATGATGTGGATCGACGGCGTGAACCCGCTCGAGGTCATCGATGCCTACATCGCGGCTGTCGTGGCGCTGGTGATCTTCGGGGTGATCGCCGCTCGCCAGCAGCAGGCGCATGCGCCCATAGTCAGGGATGCGAATGAAGGCGTGCATATCGACTGGGCACGCGTCGCCATCGTGGTCTTCATCCTGGTCACCGCGATCACCGCGAACGTCGTCGCGAACATCTGGTATCCCGTGGCGATCGACCACTTCCCGGTGATCGGCGCGACGGTCATCGCCGCCATCCTCGTGACGGCACCACTGCGGCGGCCGGACTGGTCCCTGCTGCCCTCGAGCCTCAAGGGCACCGTCTTCCTGCTCTGCCTCGTCTCGTGCGCCGCCCTCATGCCCGTGGAAAAGCTTCCCCCCGCCTCCTGGCAGAGCACGCTCGGGCTGGGCTTCGTCTCGGCGGTCTTCGACAACATCCCGCTCACCTCCCTTGCCCTTCACCAGGGCGGCTACGATTGGGGAATGCTCGCCTATGCGGTGGGCTTCGGCGGTTCGATGGTCTGGTTCGGTTCCTCGGCGGGCGTTGCGCTCTCGAACCTGTTCCCCGAGGCGCGCTCCGTGGGCCAGTGGCTGCGGCACGGCTGGTACGTGGCGATCGCCTACGTGGTCGGCTTTTTCGTGCTGCTGATGGTGCTGGGCTGGCATCCCGGGCCGAAGCGGGTGAAGGGGCAGCCCGTTCCGCTTCCCGCCATCCTCCAGCCCGCGCGCTGAGGCGGTGCGTTCGCAGCGCCTCTTCGTCGCGGTCGCCGCACTCGCCGCCTTCGGTACGGGAGAGGCGTTCGCGGCGGGCTCGGCCGCGGCGGGGCAGACCTTTCTCTGGCTCGCCGCCATCCTGTTCCTGGCGCGGCTGTCTTCGCTGGTCGAAAAGGTGGGCATTCCGGGGGTGCTGGGCGAACTGCTGATGGGGGTGGTGCTCGGCAACCTGGGGCTGCTCGGGGTCACCATTTTCGACACGATCGCCGACGACACCACGATCGCGGTTTTCGCCGAGCTGGGCGTGGTGATCCTCCTCTTCCAGATCGGCCTCGAGACGACAGTCGCGGACCTCGCCAGGGTAGGCTGGCGGGCGCTCTCCGTGGCCGTGATCGGCGTCATCGTCCCCTTCCTGCTCGGAACCTTCGTCGTCGGCCCGCTGCTGCTGCCGGGGCTCTCGTTCAATGCCTACCTTTTTCTGGGCGCGACGCTGTGCGCCACGTCGGTGGGGATCACCGGGCGCGTGTTCCGCGATGCGAGGCGCCTCGACTCGCCTGAGGCGCAAATCGTCCTGGGCGCCGCGATCATCGACGACGTGCTGGGACTCGTGATCCTCGCCGTCGTCACCGGCTTCGTGCAGAGCGGGACCGTCAGTGCGGGCGACGTGGCGAAGATCGTCCTGGAGGCGTTCGCCTTTCTCGTGGGCGCCGTCGTCATCGGCCGGGCCGCCGCGCCCCACGTTGCGCGTGCGCTTCGCGGCGTGAGCGATTCCGTGGCGACGAAGCTCACGCTCCTCCTGTCGGTGGGCCTGGGCCTCGCCTGGCTCGCGCACGCCATCGGCCTGGCACCCATCATCGGGGCGTTTGCCGCCGGCGTGCTGCTGGAGCCCATCTTCCTCAAGGATTTCGAGGCGCCGGAGATCGTGCGCGAACTCAAGCCGCTGGTGGACAAGCTCCCGGCCCCGGAAGCCGAGCGGGCCCACCGGGCGCTGGATCGCTATCGCGACCACCACCACGCCCATATCCTCGAGCCCCTGGGTCACTTCCTCGTCCCGGTATTCTTCGTTTTTACCGGGATGCAGGTAAAGCTGGATACCCTGGCCGACCCGATGGTGGTCGCGGTGGCGCTGGCGGTCACGGTGGCCGCCATCGCCGGAAAGGTCGTCGCCGGGGTGGGCGCCGGCCCCGTCAACCGCTGGGTGGTGGGCTGGGGCATGGTCCCGCGGGGCGAAGTCGGCCTGATCTTCGCGGCCATGGGCAAGCAGCTGGACGTCGTGGACGACAGGCTGTTTTCGGTCATCGTGGCGATGGTGATACTCACGACCCTCGCCACCCCGCCCATCCTCGCCTGGCTGCTGGAGCGGCAGGGCGCCCGCAGCCGGCCGGCGGACCCCATTTCCTGACGGTTTCTATTGCCTTCCACCGACCGGGGAATTAGGATTGAACGTCACATTGACGGGCCAGGCTCTCGACAGGGTCGTCCCGCTCCAGAAAGACTTCCAAAGAGCGCAGCACAACAACCCCGAGGAGTAATTCCATGACCGACAAGACCCCTGTCGCGAAACCCGCGGCCCCAATCACCCGTCGCAAGTTCCTCACCGGCGCCACTGTCGCGACCGGCGCGGCGATCACCGGCTTCCCGATGATCTCGGTGGCCCAGTCGCCGATCGTGCTGAAGATGCAGGGCGCCTGGGGCGCCAAGGACATCTTCAACGAGATGGCCGAGCAGTACGTCGCCCGCGTGAACGAGATGGCGGGCGGGCGCATGCGCATCGACTACCTGGTCGCCGGCTCCGTCGTGAAGCCCTTCGAGGTGATGGACGCGACGAGCAAGGGCGTGATCGACTGCTGCCACCAGGTGGCGGTGTACTGGTACGGCAAGAGCAAGGTCGCCTCCCTCTTCGGCTCCGGCCCCGTCAACGGCTGCGACGCGAACCAGATGCTCGCGTGGATCCAGCGCAAGGGGATGCCGTTTTTCGATGAGCTGGTGAAGAAGCTCGGGCTCGACGTTGTCGCGTTCTTCGCGATGCCGATGCCGACGCAGCCGCTGGGCTGGTTCAAGAAGCCCATCAAGGGTGCCGCGGACCTCAAGGGATTCAAGTACCGCACCGTGGGCCTGGCCGCCGACCTCATGCAGGACATGGGCATGAAGGTCACGCAGCTGCCCGGCGGCGAGATCGTGCCGGCGATGGAGCGCGGCGTGATCGACGCCTTCGAGTACAACAACCCGACCTCCGACCGCCGGTTCGGCGCGCAGGACGTCGCCAAGAACTACTACATGGGCAGCTACCACCAGGCCATGGAGTTCTTCGAGATCGACTTCAACAAGAAGAAGTTCAACTCCCTGCCGAAGGACCTCCAGGCGATCCTTACCTACGCGGCGGAAGCGGCCTCGACCGCCAACTACGCGCTCGCCATGGACCAGTACTCCATCGACCTGCAGGGGCTCAAGACCAAGGACAAGGTGAACGTCCTCCGCACGCCCAAGGATGTGTTCACCGCTCAGCTCAAGAGCTGGGACACCCTGGTCAAGAAGCTGACCACCGAGGACCCGTTCTTCGCCAAGGTCTGGGATTCGCAGAAAGAATGGGCCAAGCGCGTCGGCTACTACCACTTCTTCAACAACGCCGACTACCAGCAGGCCTACGAGCACCTCTACGGCAAGCTCGGTTTCTGAGCCGTCTGCCCAGGAGCGCTGGTTTTCGGAACGGAAAAGGCGGCGCAGGCCTGCGCCGCCTTTTTTCTGCATGATTCGCCACCCAGGTTACCCGCCATGCTCAATCGCCTGCTCCTGATGATCGACCGCTTCAGCATGATGGTCGGCCACACCTTCGCGTGGTGCATCCTCATCCTCACGATCGGCACGTCGTACGAGGTGTTCGTGCGCTATGTGCTGAGGGACCCGACGAGCTGGGCCTTCGACATGAGCTACATCCTGTACGGGGCGCTGTTCATCATGTCGGGTGCCTATGCCCTGTCGCGCAACGCCCACGTGCGCGGCGACGTGTTTTTCCGGCTGATGCCACCGCGCGTCCAGGCGACCATCGAGCTGGTGCTGTACTTCATCTTCTTCTACCCCGGGGTCACCTCGCTCATCATCGCCGGCTACGGCTACGCGCACGATTCCTTCGGCTACAAGGAGGTGAGCGTGAACAGCCCCGTGGGCGTGCCCATCTGGCAGCTGAAGGCGCTGATCCCGATCGCCGGGTTGCTGCTGTTCATCCAGGGCATCGCGCAGGTCACCCGTTGCATCATCACCATCCGGACGGGCAAGTGGCCGCGCCAGCTGCACGACGTCGAGGAACTCGATGCCGTCCTGCAGAAGGAACATGAAAAGCAGATGGCCATGCAGATCAAGGAAGCGACGAAATGAGCAATCCAGAACTTGCCCTGCTGATGCTGGGGTCGTTCATTTTCATCATCCTGCTGGGATTCCCCATCGCGTTCACGCTGATGGCGATGGGCGTGGGCTTCGGGTTCTACGCCTACTACGTGCCGGGCCAGGAGTTCTTCGACAACCGGGTTTTCTACCTGCTGTCGCAGAACACCTTCAGCATCATGAACAACGACGTGCTGACTGCGGTGCCGCTCTTCCTGTTCATGGGCTACATGATAGAAAGATCGAACATCCTCGACCGGCTCTTCTACAGCCTGCAGGTCGCGTTGAAGCACATACCGGGATCGATGGCGGTCGCGGCCCTCATCACCTGTGCGCTTTTCGCCACGGCGACGGGCATCGTCGGCGCAGTGGTGACGCTGATGGGCCTGCTCGCGTTCCCGGCGATGCTCAAGGCGGGTTACGACCAGAAGCTGTCCGCGGGGGTCATCTGTGCCGGTGGCACGCTGGGCATCCTCATCCCGCCGTCGATCATGCTCATCGTCTACGGGGCCACGTCCGCCGTGTCGGTGGTCAAGCTCTATGCGGCGGCGATCATTCCCGGGTTCCTTCTCGCCGGCCTGTACATCGTGTACGTCGTCGTGCGCACGACGATCAATCCGAAGCTCGCGCCCAAGCTGCCGAAGGAAGAGACCGACTTGCCGTTCCTGAGGATCGTGCTGCTGCTGATCCAGGCGTTCTTCCCGCTGGCGGTCCTCATCCTCTCGGTGCTCGGGGCGATCCTGTTCGGACTCGCCACGCCGAGCGAGGCGGCCGCCGTCGGCGCGATGGGTGCCATGGTGCTTGCCATCGGCTATCGCGCGTTCACCTGGGGGCGTCTCAAGGAAGCGGTGTTCCTCACGGCGCGCACCTCAGCGATGGTGTGCTGGCTGTTCGTGGGCTCGTGGACCTTCTC
Organism: Betaproteobacteria bacterium; assembly: GCA_016720855.1. Classification (NCBI taxonomy): domain Bacteria; kingdom Pseudomonadati; phylum Pseudomonadota; class Betaproteobacteria; species Betaproteobacteria bacterium. The sequence goes on from JADKJU010000002.1 coordinate 1,155,301, forward strand.
GTCGATCTTTTCCTACCTCGGGGGCGAGGGCCTCATCAAGGAGTTCGTGACGCATCTCGATCTCAACACGGTCACGTTCCTGCTCCTGTCGCAGGTCATCATCTTCCTGCTGGGCTGGCCGCTCGAGTGGAGCGAGATCATCATCATCTTCGTGCCGATCTTCCTGCCGCTGCTCGCGCACTTCAATGTCGACCCGATGTTCTTCGGGGTGCTCGTGGCGCTCAACCTGCAGACGTCCTTCCTTACCCCGCCCATGGCGATGTCGGCGTACTACCTGAAGGGAATCGCGCCGCCGTACGTGGAGCTGTGGACCATCTTCAAGGGCTGCTTCCCCTTCCTCGCCATGGTCTTCGTGACGATGTTCCTCGTCTACGTCTTCCCCCAGCTCGTGTATTGGCTGCCCGAACTCTTCTACGGCAACTGAGGCGGGAGCAGCCGGCATGAAACCGGAGGCATTCATCGACGCGACCTCGCTCACGGCTGCACAGGCGCTGGAGGCCCTGCACGAGGGGCGAACGACCGCCGAGGAGCTCGTCGGCGCGTTCCTCGCGCGCATCCGCGCCGACGAGCCTCGTGTCCAGGCCTGGGCATTCCTCGACGAGAAGCGCGCCCTCGACCAGGCGCGGAATGTGGACCGGGTACGTCGCGAAGGCCACCCGACGGGGCCGCTGCACGGCCTTCCGGTGGGCGTGAAGGACATCATCGACACGGCCGACATGCCCACCGAGAACGGCACGGTGCTGCATGCCGGCCGGCGACCGGAATACGACGCGACGATCGTCTCGAGGCTGCGCGCAGCCGGGGCGATCATCCTGGGGAAGACGGTCACGACCGAGCTGGCGACCTATTCGCCAGGCAGGACGCGCAATCCCCACGATCCGGAGCGCACGCCAGGAGGCTCGTCCAGCGGCTCGGCGGCCGCGGTGGCCGCGCAGATGGTGCCCGTGGCCATCGGAACGCAGACCAACGGCAGCGTCATCAGGCCGGCCGCCTTTTGCGGCGTCTGCGGATACAAGCCGACGTTCGGGCTCGTGCCGCGCGCGGGCATCCTTCGGCAGTCGCGCCCGCTCGACCAGGTCGGCTTCATGGCGCGCACGGTCGAGGATCTCGCGATCATCGCCGAACCCCTGATCGGTTTCGACGAGGACGACCCCGACACGCGCCCCGTCGCCACGCCCCGGCTTCGCAAGATCGCCCTCGAGGAGCCGCCCCTGGCGCCGGTGTTCGCGTTCACGCGGCCTCCGAACTGGGACGACGCCGAGGAGCAGACGCGCCTTGCCTTCGAGGAAGTCGGCGAGGCGCTCGGCCCGCAGTCCAAGCAGTTCATCGTGCCGGCCGTCTTCCGCGACGTGTGGGAGTGGCACCGGGTGATCATGGAAGCGGACCTCGCGCGCAATTTCCGGCACGAGTACGATCGGGGGCGCGACAGGCTCAGCGATTCGCTGCTGGCGCAGATCGATCGTGGCCGGCTCGTGACGGCTGTCGACTACAATGACGCCGTCGAGCGGATCGACGCCGTGGCCTCGGGCTTCGAAGAGATCTTCGACTGGTGCGACGCCATCCTGACGCCGGCCGCGTCCGGGCCCGCTCCGCGCGGGCTCGAGTCGACCGGCAGCCCCGCCTTCTGCACGCTGTGGACGTTCGCGGGGATGCCGGCGGTGACGCTGCCGATTCTGCGGGCGGAGGACGGGATGCCGATGGGCGTTCAGCTCGTGGGGCGGCGCGGCGACGATGCACGGCTACTGCGGACCGCCCGCTGGCTTGCCGGCTGGGCCAGCGCCCAGGAATCCGACAGTCAACCGTAAGGAGCACACGAACATGCATGGAAAGATTTCGAAGATCGTGATGGGCCTCATCGCACTGGCCCTTGCCATCGTCTTTTTCGCCGTTCCGGTGATCAAGATCCGCGACGTCGCGATGACCATCATCATTGTCATCGGCGTGGCCGCGATGATCGTGAGCTTCGTCGAGATGGTCAACGAGAAGGACATGGACTGAGGCTGGCGGGACGATGGGCAAGCCCAGGGTACTCATCACGCGGGCCGTCTTCCCGGAAGTCGTCGAGGCGCTGCGCCCGCGCTTCGAGGTCGTCACCAACGACGACGACACGCCGTGGCCGCCCGACGAGCTCGCCAGACGCCTCGCGGGCTGCCAAGGGGCGCTCGCGACCATCATGGACCGCTTCGACGAGCCCTTGCTCGCCCGGTGTCCGGACCTGTTGGTGGTCTCCAACATTGCCGTGGGCGTGAACAACATCGAAGTGCCGGCCTGCACCAGGCGGCGCATCATCGTGACCAACACGCCCGGCGTGCTCGACGACACGACGGCGGACCTGACCTGGGCCCTCCTCATGGCTGCGGCGCGGCGCATCGCCGAAGGCGACGCCCATGTTCGTCGCGGCGGCTGGAAGATCGGTTTCGAGATGACAGCCAATCTCGGCACCGACGTGCACCACGCGACACTGGGCATCATCGGGATGGGACGCATCGGGCAGGCCATCGCGAAGCGCGCCACGGGCTTCGACATGCGCGTCCTCTACCACAATCGCAACCGCATTCCCGAGGCGGACGAGATGCGCCTCAATGCCACGCGGGTGGAGCGCGACCAGCTTCTGGCGCAGTCCGATTTCGTCGTCGTGATGGTGCCCTACTCGCCGGCGGTTCACCACCTGATCGGCGCGGCCGAAATCGCGAAGATGAAGCCGACCGCGATCCTCGTGAACACCGCGCGCGGTGGGGTGGTCGATGACGCGGCCCTTGTCGAGGCGCTCGAGGCCGGGCGCATTGCCGGCGCAGGCATCGACGTATTCGAGGGGGAGCCGAATGTGAACCCCGGGTATTTCGCCCTTCACAATGCTGTCCTCACGCCGCACGTGGGCAGCGCCACGCGTGCCACGCGCCTCAGGATGTGCGAGACAGCCGCGGCCAACCTCACGGCCGCCCTCGAGGGTCGCACGCCCCCGAATCTGGTGAACAAGGAACTCGCCTGAACCGCGCCCCGGCACGCGCCGGGTCGCCCGCGCAACGATACCGGCGGGTGCAGCAACCGCCGAACCACTAAGGAGTCAGCATGTCCGCGAAAGTCGCTTTTCTCGGTCTCGGCGTCATGGGCTTCCCCATGGCCGGGCATCTCAAGGCAAAAGGTTACGACGTCACCGTGTACAACCGTTCCGCCGCCAAGGCCGACGCCTGGGTGGCCAGGCATGGCGGAAAGTCCGCCCCGACGCCGGCCGCAGCCGCGAAGGACTGCGATTTCGTGATGATGTGCGTGGGCAACGATCGAGATCTCCTCGCCGTGGCGCTCGAGGCGCAGGGAGCACTCGCCGGCATGAGGAAGGGCGCGGTCCTGGTCGATCACACCACGGCGTCCGCGGACGCGGCGCGCAGGATCTTTGCCGCGGCGAAGGAAAAGGGCGTGGACTTCATCGATGCGCCCGTCTCCGGCGGCCAGGCCGGCGCGGAGAACGGCAAGCTCACCGTGATGTGCGGAGGAGAACCGGAGGCGTTCGGGCGTGCCAGGCCGGTGATGGACTCCTACGGGAAGGCCGTGACGCTGCTTGGCACGAGCGGTGCCGGCCAGCTCACCAAGATGGTCAACCAGATCTGCATCGCCGGGCTCGTCCAGGCGCTCTCCGAGGGCATCGCCTTCGCGGAGAAGGCCGGCCTCGACGGCAAGCCTCGTGCTCGACGTGATCTCCAAGGGCGCCGCGCAGAGCTGGCAGATGGAGAACCGCGGCAAGACCATGGCCGAGCGCAAGTTCGATTTCGGGTTCGCGGTGGACTGGATGCGCAAGGACCTGGGCATCTGCCTTGACGAGGCCAAGCGCAACGGCGCCAGCCTGCCCGTGACGGCGCTTGTCGACCAGTTCTACGGCGACGTCCAGAAGGCCGGCGGCAACCGCTGGGACACCTCCTCCCTCATCACCCGCCTGTAACAATGGGGTCAGGTTCGCGAACCTGACCCCATTGTTACACCATTGTTACATCGGACCGATTGGATTTGACCATGAAGATCTCGCTCTACTACTCCCCCGGTGCCTGCTCGCTCGCTCCGCATATTGTCCTGGAAGAGCTGGGACTGCCCTACGAGGCGGTGAAGATCAGCACGGCCGACGGGCAGCAGCGCTCCCCCGGGTACCTGAAGATCAATCCTCGTGCGCGCGTCCCCGCGCTCGCGGTGGACGGCAAAGTGCTGGTGGAAAACGTGGCCATCCTCTCGTTTCTCGGCGGCGGATTCCCGGCCAAGGGTCTGTGGCCCGAGAAGACCTGGGACCAGGCGCAGGCGGTGTCCCTGATGGCGTGGCTTGCGGATACGGTCCACCCGGCCTTCGCACACATCTACCGGCCCGAGCGCTATGTGGAAGGCCAGCCGTGCGTCGACGCGGTGAAGGCCAGGGGGCGTCAGGTGTTCGGAGATTGCCTGCACGAGATCGACCGCCTCGTTACCGGCCGGAAGTGGGCCATCGGCAATCGCTTTTCGGTCGTCGATGCCTATCTGGTCGTGTTCTACCGCTGGGGCAACCGCATCGCCTTCCCGATGAAGGAACTTGCGCACTACACGGCAATCATGGATCGCGTCCTTGCACGCCCGGCGGTTCGCAAGGTGATGGCCGACGAAGGCATCACGTTGGCTTGAATCACGCGCAGCGGCGCTTTCCGGCCCTCGCAGCGCAATTCTCGGGGAACCCGCCTGCCGGGAATAAACCGACTGCACGGGGTGTTCTCCCCCCGTAACCCCCAACCACACAGGACCGGACCTATGAAGACGCCCCGTATCCTCATCCTCGCCGCCGCCCTTGCCCTGCCCGCCCTTGCTTTCGCGCAGGCGCCCACGAAGGCCGCCGACGGTGTTGTCACCAACGCGGCCGGAATGACGCTCTACACGTTCGACAAGGACGCGGCCGGCAAGAGCGCCTGCAACGGCCCGTGCGCCACGAATTGGCCGCCCCTCATGGCCGCCGCGGACGCGAAGCCCGCCGGCGACTACACCATCGTCACGCGCGACGACGGCAGCAAGCAATGGGCCCTCAAGGGCAAGCCGCTCTACGCCTGGATTAAGGATGCGAAGCCCGGCGACAAGACGGGCGACGGCGTGAACACCGTCTGGCACGTGGCCAAGCCCTGATTCATCGGGTCGGGCCTTGGACTACGAGCTCGTCGTCCCGTACATCCCCAACCTGCGCCGCTACGCGCGCGCGCTGGTCGGGGATCGCCACGCGGCCGACGACCTCGTGCAGGACACCCTCGAGCGCGCGGTGAGGAAGTTCCACCTGTGGCGCCCCGGGGACCTCAGGGCCTGGCTTTTTTCTGTCATGCACAACGTCTTCGTGAACCAGGTCAAGGCTCGCAGGATCACCTCGTCCGCGGAGGTCGATGAGAGCTGCATCGGAGCGACCACGCCGGACTGGGTCACGGACGTCCGCGACCTCGAGCGCGGGCTGGCGACGATCCCGGCGGAGCAGCGTGAAGTGGTGCTCATGGTGAGCCTGGAGGACATGAGCTACGAGGAAGTCAGCCGCGCGCTGGGCGTGCCGATCGGAACGGTGATGTCGCGCCTGTCCCGCGGCCGCGAGAAACTGCGCGCCTACATGGACGGCGAGGCATCGCGCACGACCCTCAAGGTGGTCCGGTGAACCTGGACGACGATCTCCTGCAGGCCTTCGTGGACGGCGCCCTGAACGGCCCCGAGCGCGCAGCAGTGGAAGCGGCCCTCGCCCGCGATGCCGACGCCAATCGCCGCGTGCTGCGCCTGACAGAGCAGCGGCGCATGCTGCACGATCGGTTTGATCCGGTGCTGCTCGAGCCTGTCCCGGCGCGCCTGCAGATGCGGCGCCCCCCGTGGCTCGGCTACGCGCGCGCGGCCTCGGTCCTCGCGGTGGGCATCGCCATCGGGCTCGCGATGCCCTATGCCTGGCAGGGCGGCGCTGCGCCTGGCCTGGCCGCTTCGGCGTCGGTCTCCACCTTGCCGGCGCGCGCCGCGCGCGCCCATCTGGTCTATGCCATGGAGGTGCGGCACCCCGTAGAGGTGGAAGCGTCGCAGCAGGAACACCTCGTGAACTGGCTCTCGAAGCGGCTGGGCACGACCCTCAAGGTGCCGGTGCTTTCGTCCGAGGGGTTCGAGCTGCTCGGCGGGCGGCTGCTGCCCGGCCCCGAGGGTCCGGTTGCGCAATTCATGTTCCAGGATGCGGGCGGCAAGCGCCTCACCCTCTACGTTTCCGCCCGCGCGAAGAGCGAGGGCCAGACCGCCTTCCGCGTCGCGCAGGAGGGGGGCGTGTCGGTCTTCTACTGGATCGACGGCAACTGGGGCTATGCGCTCTCCGGCGAGATCGACAAGGCTTCCCTCGCGCGCGTCTCCACCAGCGTTTACCGCCAGCTCAACCCCTGAGCGGTTCGCCGCTGCCTGCCTTGCGAAGGAATGTGACGCAGTTCACATGACTCGCGCCCGACACTATGTTAATGTGATGCAACAATAAATAAACATATGGGCGGATATCGCCCGCGAGGCGCACATGAAAACGACATTTCCCCCGGGCGACCGCGACGCGGCCGCATCGGCATCGGCATACGAAGTCGAGGCGCTCCAGGTCGCGGAATTGTTCCGCAACCTTCCGGTTGGAGCCGCTTCCGCCTTCTTCGGCACCCTGCTTTGCATGGCCGTCTTCATGGAGGACGGGCTGCGAGACTCGCACATCGCGTGGTTCGCCTACGGGGTGACAGTCGCCGTCCTGCGCCTGGGCCTGTGCTGGCTGTACCGCAACAGCGCGTCCCTGGGGCTGGACCTGGATACGGGAACGTGGGCCATGTTTGCGGTGCTGGGGAACCTGCTCGCGGGCGTCCAATGGGGGCTCCTCGGAACGTGGCTCTTCCCCGAAGTGCCCGGATACCGGCAGAGCTTCGTGATGATGGTCATCACCTGCTTTGTGGGAGGGTCGATCACGGCCTACGCCGCCGTGCGCTGGGCCCACCCCGCGCTGTCGATCCCGGCCACCTTTCCAGCCACCGCCTACATCTTCTTCTTCGATTCGGGCGTGCATTACATGGCCGGATTCACGGCGCTGTTCTTCAGTGCCATGGTGCTCTATTACGCCTTGCGGGAAACCGAGCAGATCGCGCAGCGACTGCGGGCGGACGTGCGTGTGCACCGGCAGCTCAAGAACCTGGAATCGGAAGTCAGGACGCGCTCGGGGGGCTGGTATGCGCCGGGAGGCATGACGCGCAGGAGCTGAGGTCGGGGGAAGCTAGAATGAGGGGACCAGCTTGACGGACCGATAAAGGGGACAGACCCCTTTTCCAGACAAGGGGTCTGTCCCCTTTATGCCTTTCCCGATGACGCAGCTCCCCGAAGACCTCCCTGCCGCCACGCTCGCGGCCGACCACCCGAAGATCGCCGCGCTTGCCGCCTCGGTGCGTGCTCGCACGGACGGCGGGAGACCGGCCGAGCGGGAAAGGGCGCTCCTAGAGGCGTTGCTTGAACGATCGCAGAGGGCGTATGCGATGCGACTGGCGAAGCTGCCGGATCCGCGCTTCCCCGACGACCTTCCCATCGCGCAGAGGCGCGACGACATCGCGGCCCTCGTCGCGAAGCATCCGGTCACCATCGTCTGCGGCGAGACGGGGTCGGGGAAGACCACGCAACTGCCAAAAATCTGCCTTGCGCTGAAGCGCGGAAGCGCCGGTCTCATCGGGTGCACCCAGCCGCGCCGCATTGCCGCCCGCAGCCTCTCCACCCGCCTCGCCAGGGAGCTGCCCGGCACCCCCAAGGGCTTCGTGGGTCACAAGATCCGCTTCCAGGACCGCACCGGGCCGGAGACGGTCATCAAGGTGATGACGGACGGCATCCTCCTTGCCGAGACGCACTCCGACCGGGAGTTGCGCGCCTACGACACGATCATCGTGGACGAGGCCCACGAGCGCAGCCTCAACATCGATTTCCTTCTCGGGTACGTCCGGCGCCTGGTCACGCTGCGCCCCGAGCTCAAGGTCATCGTCACCTCGGCCACCATCGATACCCAGCGCTTCTCCGATTTCTTCGGCGGCGCGCCGGTGATCGAGATTTCCGGGCGTACCTATCCGGTAGAGGTGCGCTACCGCCCCGAGTTCTTCGAGGTGGAGGACGAGGACGACGAGCCCGTGGACATGAACGAGGCCATCGCGAAGGCGGTGGACGAGATCGAGCGCACGAGCCGCAGCGGCGACATCCTCGTCTTCCTGCCGGGCGAGCGCGAGATCCGCGAGGCGGCCGAGACGCTGAGGAAGCACCACCCGAAGGGCGCGGAGATCCTGCCGCTCTTCTCGCGCCTGTCGGCCGAGGAGCAGGACCGGGTCTTCGAGCCCGCCTCGCACCGCAGGATCGTGCTGGCGACCAACGTCGCCGAGACTTCCCTCACGGTGCCGGGAATCCATTACGTGATCGACACGGGGCTTGCGCGCATCAAGCGCTTCAGCCCGCGCCAGAAGATCGACCAGCTTCGCATCGAGCCCGTCTCGCAGGCCGCGGCGAAGCAGCGCGCAGGCCGTTGCGGGCGCGTGGCGAGCGGGATCGCGATCCGCCTCTACGCGCAGGACGACTACGAGGCCCGGCCGGACTTCACGACGCCGGAAATCCTTCGCACCTCGCTGGCGAGCGTGATCCTGCGCATGGCCGCGCTCGAACTGGGCGACGTGGCCGCCTTTCCCTTCATCGAGCCGCCGAGCGCCCGCCAGATCGAGGACGGCTATCGCAGCCTCTTCGAGCTGGGTGCCATCGACGAGAAGCGCGCCCTCACGCCGCTGGGCCACGAACTCGGCAGGCTGCCGGTGGACCCGCGCATCGGCCGAATGCTGCTGGCCGCGCGCGAGTTCAACTGCCTGGCCGAGATGCTGATCCTGGCCGCGGCCCTCTCCATCCAGGACCCGCGCGACCGCCCGCAGGAAAAGCGGCAAGAGTCCGATCGCGCCCACGAGGAGTTCCGCGACGAATCCTCGGACTTCGTGCAGCTCATCAACCTGTGGAACTTCTTCGACGACGCGTTCCGGCACAAGGAATCCGGCCGCAAGCTCTGGGAGACCCGCCGCGAGCACTTTCTTTCCTACGTGCGCATGCGCGAATGGCGCGAGCTTGCCGGGCAGCTTCGCGAGCTGGCCGCGGAGCTGGGAATCCGCGAGAACGCGACCGCCGCGACCTACGAGCAGGTGCACCGCGCGCTCCTCACGGGGCTCATCTCCAACGTCGGCCTCAAGGCGCAGGAAGGCGACCACTACAACGCTCCGCGCGGCATCCCGTTCGCCATCTGGCCGGGGTCGGGCCTGAAGAAGGGCCGTCCGCGGTGGATCATGGCCGGCGAGTTGCAGGAGACCACGCGTGTCTATGCCCGAAACGTCGCGCGCATCGACCCGGAGTGGATCGAGAAGGCGGCCGCGCACCTCCTCACGCGCCATCACGCCGAGCCCCACTGGGACCGCGCGCGGGGCGAAGTGATGGCCTACGAGACGGTGTCTCTCTACGGGCTCACGATCGCGGCGCGCCGCAAGGTGAGCTTCGGTCGCCTCGACCCGGTGCGGGCGCGCGAGATCTTCATCGAGGGCGCGCTGGTCGCAGGCGAATTCGACACGAAGGCGCCGTTCTTCGCGCACAACCGGGCCCTCATCCGCGAGGTGGAGGACCTGGAGCACCGCGCGCGTCGCCAGGACGTGCTGGTGGACGACCGCGCCCTCATCGCCTTCTACGCCGCGCGGCTGCCGGCCGAGGTTCGCGATGCGCCTTCTTTCGAGTCCTGGCACAAGGAGGCGGTGAGGGACGATGCGAGGCTCCTCTTCCTCACCAGGGCCGACCTCATGCGCCACGGCGCCGAGTCGGTGACGGAGGAACTGTTCCCGAGGCAGCTTCGCCTCGGCGACCATACCTTCGCGCTCGCCTACCGCTTCGAGCCCGGGCATCCGCTGGATGGCGTCACGATGAACGTGCCGCTGGCGCTCCTCAACCAGGTGGACGAGGCGGCCATCGACTGGCTGGTGCCCGGCATGGTGCGGGACAAGGTGGCATGGACCATGAAGGCGCTGCCCAAGCGCGTGCGCACCGTCCTCGTGCCGGTGCCGGAGCACGTGACGAAATTCCTCGAGCAGACGAAGGCGGGCGGGAAACGCATTGCCGACGAGGTGCTCGCCTTCGTGTCGCGCCTGGCCGGCGAACGGGTCGAAGGCGACGTGTGGTCGAAGGAGGCGCTGCCCGCGCACCTGGCCATGAATCTGCGCGTGGTGGACGATGCCCGGCGCGAGCTTGCCATGGGCCGGGACCTCGCCGCGCTTCGCCGGCAGCTGGGCGAGGCCGCGCAGCTCACGCTCGCGCAATCGAAGCCGGGACTGGAGCGCGAGGGCATCACGGCCTGGGACTTCGGCGACCTGCCGGCGGAGGTCACCTTCCGCAGGAACAACCAGACGCTGACCGGCTATCCGGCTCTCACGGACGAAGGCGCGAGCGTCGCCATCCGCCTCTTCGACACGAAGGACAAGGCGGCGCAAGCCCAGCGGGGCGGCGTGAAGCGCCTCCTCGCCTTCGAGCTGAAGGATCAGGTGAAGCAACTGGAGCGCGGGCCCTCGGGGTTCAACGCCCTTGCGCTACGCCTTCAGTCGGTGATGCCGGCGGAAAAGCTGCGCGAGGATCTTGCCGCAGCGGTCCTCGACCGGGCTTTCATCGGCGAGGACGACCCGCCGCGCACGCCCGGGGGGTTCGACGAGCAGAAGAAGCGCGCCAAGGCCCGGCTTCCCGCGGTCACCGAGGGAGCCACGCGCCATGCCAATGCCATCGCCGAGGCGTACCAGGCGCTGGCCGCCGAGGTGGCGCGTAGTGGCGCGCTCGGGCGCATCGTGTCCGAAGTGAAAGCGCAGCGCGATCGCCTCGTTTTCCCCGGATTCCTCGCGCTCACACCCTGGGAGCGCCTCGAGCACGTGCCTCGCTACCTGAAGGGCGCGGCGCTTCGCCTCGTGAAGTACCGGGGCAACCCGGAGCGCGACCAGCGCCACGCGCCCGCGGTCGCCGGGCTGTGGGCTCAGTACGAAGCGCGCGCCGAGGCGGACCACAAGGCCGGCCTGCCCCGTGCGAAACTCGAGGAGTTCCGCTGGCTCGTGGAGGAGTTGCGAATCTCGCTTTTCGCGCAGGAGCTGAAGACCCCGTTCCCGGTCTCCTCCAAGCGCCTGCAGAAGTTCTGGGACGAGCACCTGCGCCCCTGATGATTCGTGGATTCCGCGCCTGCCGTCCCTCGCGCTTTGGAGTAGAGTGCCGATCGTCGCCGAAACCCGAAAGGCCGCCATGAGCAGCGAAGAGGAGATCCTGTGGCAGGGCAGTCCCTCGCAGTGGACCAACTTCTGGCCGTTCGTCCTGTGCCTTTTCATCATCCCGATCCCGTGGGCGATCTGGCGCTGGCTGTCGACCCGGTGTTTCGCCTACGAGGTGACGAACCAGCGCATTCGCATCCGCCAGGGGGTCTTCGGCCGGCGCACGGACAGCCTCGAGCTCTTCCGCGTGAAGGACGCGAGTTTCGAGCAGCCTTTCGTGATGCGCCTCGTGGGCATCGGCAACGTGGAGCTGGAGACCTCCGACGTGACCACGCCGCTCCTCTGGATCCGCGGCGTGCCGGATGCCGACGCGCTGCGGGAGAGAATCCTCAAGGCCGTGGACGCGGTGCGCGACCGCAAGGGCGTGCGCGAGCTCGACGTGAGCGACCGCCTGCACGGCTGAGGGCCCGATGAACGATCGCGCATCCCGCCTGCACGTCGCCTCGCGAATGGCCTCCATCGCGCCCTTCGAGGTGATGGAGATCCAGACGCTGGCGCGTGGCCTCGAGGCGCAGGGCCGCGACGTGATCCACCTGGAGATCGGCGAGCCGGACTTCACCACGCCGGCCCCCGTGGTCGAGGCGGCCAGGCGCGCGCTCGACGGCAGGCCGATGTTCTACACCTCCGCGCTCGGGATGCCGGCTCTTCGCGAGGCCATCTCGGACTTCTATCGCGACCGTTATCGCCTCGAGGTTCCGGCGGAGCGGATCATGGTGACCTCGGGATCGAGCGCGGCGCTCCTGCTCGCTTTCGGCGTGCTGCTCGACGCCGGCGACGAGGTGCTGCTCTCCGATCCGGGCTACCCCTGCAACCGCCACTTCGTGCATGCGCTGGGCGGCATTGCGCGGCCCGTTCCCGTAGGAGCGTCGTCCCGGTACCAGCTCACGCCGGACCTGGCCGCGAAGGCATGGACGCCGCGCACCCGCATCGTGATGGTGGCGAGCCCGTCCAACCCCACCGGCACGATGGTGACTCCGGGCGAGATCGCCGCTTCTGCGGCACTGGCCCGCGAGCGGGGCGCCACGCTCCTGGTGGACGAGATCTACCACGGCCTCACCTACGGCCTCGACGCGCGCTCGGCGCTCGAGGCGGGCGACGACGTGTTCGTCATCAACAGCTTCTCGAAGTATTTCCAGATGACGGGGTGGCGGCTGGGCTGGCTCGTGGCGCCGGTCGAGGCGGTGCGCGAGATCGAGAAGCTCGCGCAGAACCTCTACATCTCGCCCTCGACGCTCTCGCAGTACGCCGCACTGGCGGCTTTCGAGCCCGGGACGCTGTCGATCCTCGAGGCGCGGCGCAGGGAGCTCGCGCAGCGGCGTGATTTCCTCGTCCACGCGCTGGAAGACCTGGGCTTCGGCATTCCCGTCAAGCCCGAGGGCGCCTTCTACGTCTATGCGGACTGCTCGAAACTTGCGGACGACAGCTTCGCTTTCGCGCGCGCGGTGCTCGAACAAACCGGCGTCGCGATCACCCCCGGCAAGGATTTCGGCTTCCACCAGCCGGAGAAGCACGTCCGTATCGCCTACACGCAGCCGGTGGCGCGACTCGAGGAAGCGGTGGCCCGCCTGGGCGCCTTCCTCTCCCGGAGAGACTGACCATGTGGCTCGATGCAGGGCTTGCCTACCTTCATTTCACGGCGATGTTCGCGCTGTTCGCCTTCCTCACCGTCGAGGTGATGCTCGCCCGGGGCGAGATCGACGCACGGACGATACGCCTGCTCGCGAGGGTGGACCTCTGGTACCTCGGGTCGGCGATCGCCACGGTCCTCTTCGGCATCGCGCGCGCCGTCTGGGGCGCCAAGGGGTGGGCGTTCCATTCGGGTAGCTGGGTCTTCTGGGCCAAGGTGGCGCTCGTGGCGCTGGTGGTCGCGGTCTCGATTGCGCCTGCGCGCGCCTTCATTCGATGGCGCAAGCGCCTCGAGGCGCAGGCGGGTTTCGCGGTCCCCGAGCCGGAGCGTGCTCGCCTTCGCCGGTACCTCATGGTCGAGTTGCACGTCCTGGCGATCGTCCCGCTCCTTGCCGTCCTCACGGCCCGGGGGATTGCGCGATGACGGCGATCCGGTTCGACGGACCCCTGGCGCTCGAGGAGGCGGGCGGGCGAACTGTTCTCGCGGGACGGATCGCGGTACAGGCGCCGGTGGTCTTCGTGCCCCAGGTCCGGATCCGGATCGAAGGCGCAGGCGAGGCGGTGGCCGCCCATTCCGCCGATACGTACTACATCGGCTGGCTTCCGCGAGGCACGTACCGCTTTCGCTGCTTCCTGCCCGGAAGCCTCTGCGCGGGCGAGTGGCGCTTCTCGGCGCAAGCCTGCCACCGCGTGCTTGCGCAGGATTGCTGCGAGGCGACGGTGGCGGGTGCGTTCGCGCTTGCGCGAAGCGCGGCGCAGGCGGGCGAGGCGATGGCGTGGTCCTTCGAGGCGCTGCCCCCGGGCGTCGCGCTCGAGAACCTTTCCTGGAGGCGCGGCCACGAGGACTGGTTCTTCCGCCACTTCGATCACGCGTCCGCCACGGTGATGAGCTACATGCTGGCCGACTCTCCCCTCCAGAAGGGGCGCATCCTCGACGTGGGCTGCGGAGACGGCATCACCGCGCTCGGCGTGGCGCTGCGCACCGGGTGCGAGGAGCTTGTCGCCATCGATCCCTTCCGCGGATTCGATCGCCTGCCGGAAATCCTTCGGGCCAACCATCTGCCCGGGGACACGATTCCGAAGCGCGTGAAGTATCTTGGCGAGGACGCGAACTTCCTGCCCTTCGCGGACGACAGCTTCGATGTCGTGATTTCGTGGGCGGCCGTCGAGCACTTCGCGGGCGGATACCTGCAGGCGATGCGCGAGATGAAGCGCGTGCTGCGCTCGGACGGGTTGCTTTTCATCCACCCGGGGCTCTACTACTGCAATGCGGGGCACCACCTCGCGGAGTATTCGAGCGAGCCGTTCTTCCACCTGCGCAAATCTCGCGAGCAGATCCGCGAGCTGGTGTTTTCCGCGAAGGCGAAGTACGAGGACCGCGCCGGGGAGACGCCCACGCCCGCGCAGCACTGGCAGTGGTTCAACGAGCTGAACCCCATCACGGTGACCCGTTTCGAGCAGGAGCTGCGCGCGCTGGAGTTCGAACCCTGGCGCGTGGCGATCCGCACCGAAGGCCTCGTGGAATACAAGCCCGAGACCCTTGACTACCCGATGCAGGATCTCGCGACCAGCGAGCTGTACGTCTCCTGCGTGAACCGCAAGAAGCGCCGCTAGGCCGGCGGGGGGCGTAACCGCCCTTCCTCGACCGCATGGCAGGCCACCTGCGCGCCATCGACCTCCCGAAGCTCCGGGCGCTCCGAGCGGCATCGGTCGTTGGCGTGCGGACAGCGTGGATGAAATGCGCAGCCCGCGGGCGGATCGAGCGGGTTGGGCACCTCGCCCGCAACGGGCGTGCGCGCCCGGCCGCTCATCGTGATGTCGGGGATCGCGCTCTCGAGCATCTGCGTATAGGGGTGCAGGGGCCTTCGAAAGAGCGTCCTCGTCGGCGCGATCTCGACGATGCGTCCGAGGTACATCACGCCTACCCGATTGGAAATGTGCGAGACGACGGCGAGGTTGTGCGAGATGAAAAGGTAGGTCAGGCCGTGCTCGCGCTGCAGGTCCTTCATGAGGTTCAGGATCTGCGCCTGGACCGACACGTCCAGCGCGCTCGTCGGCTCGTCGCACACGAGAAATTCCGGGTTCGACGAAAGCGCCCGCGCGATCGAGATGCGCTGCCGCTGCCCGCCCGAGAACTCGTGCGGAAACTTCTCGGCATCGTGGACTGAAAGGCGCACGTCTTCCAGCAGCTCGCCCACGCGCTTCCGGATCGCCGCCTCGCCCTGGATGATGCCGTGCTGGCGAATGGGTTCCGCGATGATTCTGCCCACCCGCCAGCGCGGGTTCAGGCTCGCGTACGGATCCTGGAAGATCATCTGGAAGCGCCGGCGCATGCGCAGCATCTGCGCGCGCCGGGAGATTTGCGCCATGTCCACGCCGTCGAACACCACCGAGCCTCGCGACGGCGCGTAGAGCCCGCAGATGAGTCGCGCCACCGTGGACTTGCCGCAACCGGATTCGCCCACGAGGGAGAGCGTCTCGCCCCGGTTGATCGTGAAGGAGACGCCGTCCACCGCCTTGAGAAGCTGCCTTGGGGAGCCCTCCAGGACGCGGTTGAGCCAGGGCCTCGACACGTCGAAATCGCGCGCGAGGTCCTTTACCTCGAGCAGCACCTTCGGCGTGCCTGCCGCCGAAACCGCCATCGCCTCCCGTTCAGCACTCATCCGTGTTCATCCGTGCAGATCCGTGTTCATCCGTGTTCCCGCGCTACCTTGCGTGCAGCCAGCAGGCTGCGCGCGTCTTCCCGGCAGGCAGCAGGTCCGGCCTTTCCAGCCGGCAGCGGTCGAAGACCTTCGGGCAGCGCGGATTGAAGGCGCACCCGCGCGGAATCGCATTCAGCCGGGGCATCGACCCCTCGATCTGGGGCAGGCGCTCCACCTCCGTGCCGATGGCCGGGATGGAGCCCATCAGCCCCATCGTGTAGGGATGCTGCGGGCTGTGGATCACCTCCTGCACCGGCCCGATCTCGGCGAGCCGGCCCGCATACATCACGGCCACGCGATCCGCCGTCTCGGCGATCACGCCCATGTCGTGGGTGACCAGCATCACCGCCGTGCCGTGTTCGCGGCACAGCTTCTTCAGGAGCGTGATGATCTGCGCCTGGATGGATACGTCCAGGGCGGTCGTGGGCTCGTCCGCGATGATGAGCTGCGGGTTGGCGCACAGGGCGAGCGCGATCACGACGCGCTGGCGCATGCCGCCGGAGAACTGGTGCGGGTAATGATCGATGCGCCGCTCCGCTGCCGGGATGCCCACTTCCTTCAGCAACTCGACGGCCCGCTCGCGCGCCTGCCGGGCATTCATCGGCAGGTGCGTCTCGATCGTCTCCGTGATCTGGCGCCCGATGGTGTACAGCGGGTTGAGCGAGGTGAGGGGGTCCTGGAAGATGGCGCCGATTCTCCGGCCGCGGATCCTGCGCATCGATTCGGCGGGCAGATTGTCGATGCGCTGGCCGTCCAGGAGAACCTCGCCGCCGGAAATGCGTCCCGGCGGCTCGAGCAGCCCGATGATCGCCGAACCCGTGATCGACTTGCCCGCTCCCGACTCGCCCACCACGCCCAGTACCTCGCCCGGCGCGATGTCCAGGCTCACGTCGTCGATGGCGACGAGCGTGCCGCGGCGCGTGTTGAACTCCACCCGCAGGTGGCGCACCTCCAGCAGCGGGCGGGCGTCGGTGCTCACCTGGCGGGCTTCTGCGCGGGCTGGTCCTTCATGAACTTCCTGCGGCATTCACCGATGGGCTCGGTGTAAACGCCGGGCTTCCAGTCGGGGCCCGTCGGCACCTCGTAGATCGCGTTGAAGAGATAGCGCGTGCACGGCTTGAAGTCGATCTCCAGTTCCCGGAACTCCGGCCGGAACGTGCCCCGCGCGCTCGTGAAGTGCAGCGTCACCATGTGCTTGCCGGGTTCGATGGGATCGCTTCCGCGCGTGTCGCGCGTGCTCTTGCCGTCGATCTTCGTGATCGCGACGCGCGCCTCCTTGCGGACTTCGGAATGCCGGCCCGTCTGCGCGAGCGCATAAGGCTGGTCGTACATGCCGGCGCCGGCAGCCAGCACGGCAAGGGCGGGAACGGCGGCGAAGGCCGCGAAGGGCCGGATTCTCACGGCGTCCTCAGTTCCGCTTGCGGGGCATAGGCCTCGGCCTCGATTTCCACCAGCATGCCGGGGTCCACGAGTTTCGATACCTCGATCATCGTGCACGCCGGGCGGATGTCCGCGAACACTTCGCCGTGGGCGCGTCCGACGCACTCCCATCCGGCGATGTCGGTGACGTAAAGGCGCGTGCGGACGACATCCTGCATCGTCGCGCCGGCGCGCACGAGTGCGGCCGCGATGTTGTCCAGGGCCTGCCGGGTTTGCGCGTAGGCGTCGCCTGCGCCCACCAGCGTGCCGTCCGGTCCGGTGGCCGTCGTGCCCGCCACCCAGATGTGCGGCCCGCAGCGCACCGCGCGCGAATAGCCCACGATCGGCTCCCACGGCGTGCCGCTGGCGAAATTGCGCCGGAGTCCCGCCGTCATTTCGCGGCCGCGCCCGACTTGAACTTCGTGGCGCACTCGCCGATCAGCTCGCTTCTGCGCACCATCGGCTTCCAGGCCTGCGTGACGGGCGTGTCGAGCTTCGCGGCGATGAAATAGCGCATGCACGCGCTCGTCTCGAGGTCGAAGGTCTCCTGCGTGCCGATCTTGAAACCCTTGCGGGGCGGCAGGTCCACCGTGACCATGTGCGGGCCCGGGAGGGTGACCACCTGGTTGCGGATGGAGTTCTGGCCGTCCACGCGGTTCACGATCACGGGCTTGAGCTCGGGGTCCGCGGATGGCGCCGTATCGGTGGCGATGATCACCCAGGGCTGGTCGTAGGGGCCGGCCAGGGCGCCGAGCGGGATCAGCAAGGTGGCGAGCAGCAGTCGATTCACGTCGATCCTCCTCTAGCGAAGCTTCGGGTTGAGCGCGTCGCGAAGCCAGTCGCCCAGCAGGTTCATCGCGAGCACCATGATCACCAGCCAGGCGCCGGGGAAGACGGTGATCCACCACTCTCCGGAGAAAAGGAAATCGTTGCCGATGCGGATCAGGGTGCCGAGCGAGGGCTGGGTCGGCGGCACGCCGACGCCCAGGAAGGAAAGCGTGGCCTCCGTGATGATGGCGGTGCCGATGTGCAGCGTTGCGAGCACCAGGACGGGGCCCAGCACGTTCGGCAGCACGTGCGAGAACATGATGGCCACCGGGTGCCTGCCGATCACGCGGGCGGCCTGCACGTATTCCTTGTTGCGCTCGACCAGCGTGGAGCCGCGCACGGTGCGCGCGTACTGCACCCAGCCGGAAGCCGCGATGGCGAGAATCAGCACGTAGAGCGCCAGGGTGTCGTGGGAATCCTTGGGCAGCGCCACCCGCGCCACGCCGTCGATGAGGAGCGCGATGAGGATCGCGGGGAACGAGAGCTGCACATCGGCCACGCGCATGATGAAGGCATCGACCTTGCCGCCCACGTAGCCGGAAATGAGCCCGAGCGCGATACCGATCGTCATCGCGAGCACCACCGCGAAGAACCCCACCATCAGCGACACGCGCGAGCCGTACATGATCGCGGAAAGCACGTCGCGGCCCTGGTCGTCCGTGCCGAGCAGGTACGCGGAGTTGCCGCGCTCCGTCCACGCCGGGGGCGTGAAGGCGTCCAGGAGGTTGAGCGTCTTCAGGTCGAAGGGGTTGTGCGGCGCCACCCAGCCCGCGAATGCGGCCGAAACGATGCACACCACCGAGACCACCAGCGCCACGATCGTGAGGGGCGAGTGCCTGAAGCTGTGGAACAGATCGCCGTCGAAGAACCGCCGGAGCGCATCCATCAGTGCCCCCCCGCCATGGCCCGATCGATGCGCAGCCTCGGGTCCACGAAGTAATAGAGCATGTCCACCGCGAGGTTGATCACCACGAAGATGAGGCCGATGAGGCACAGGTAGGCCCCCATGACCGGGATGTCGGCGAACTGCACCGCCTGGATGAAGAGCAGGCCCATGCCGGGCCACTGGAACACCGTCTCGGTGATGATGGCGAAGGCGATGATCGCGCCCAGTTGCAGGCCCGTGATGGTGATCACCGGCACCAGCGTGTTCTTGAGCGCGTGGCCGAAGTGGATCGAGCGGTTGGTGAGGCCGCGGGCGCGCGCGAACTTGATGTAGTCCGTGCGCAGCACCTCGAGCATCTCGCTTCGCACGAGCCGCATGATGAGCGTGAGCTGGAAGAGGCCCAGCGTGATCGAGGGCAGGATCAGCGCCCTCAGACCCGAGGTGGTGAGAAAGCCCGTGGACCAGAGGCCGATCTTCACGGTGTCGCCCCGCCCGAAGGAGGGCAGCCACCCGAGCCACACGGCGAAGATGAGGATGAGGAAGATGCCGATGAGGAAGGTGGGCAGCGACACCCCGACGAGCGAGACGGTGAGGAACACGCGCGAAAGCCAGCTGCTGCGGTTCAGGCCCGTGTAGACGCCGAGCGGGATGCCCACCAGGAGCGCGATGCTCGCGGCCACGAAAGCGAGCTCGAGCGTGGCGGGCAGCCGCTCGACGAGGAGGGCGGAGACGGGGCGGCCCAGGCGCAGCGAGATGCCGAAATTTCCCTGCACCGCGTTCGAGACGAAGGTCGCGAACTGCACGTAGAAGGGCCGGTCGAGCCCGAGCGTTTCGCGCATCGCCTGCCGGTCGGCCTGCGTGGCTTCCGGCGGCAGCATCAGCGCCACCGGGTCACCCACGAAGTTGAAGAGCGAGAAGGCGATGAAGCCCACCACGAGCATCACGACGACGCCCTGCAGCAGCCGGCGGATCACGAAGGCGATCATGACGGCTCCTTCACCCCAGCCCTCTTCCCGGAGAGCGGGAGACAGTTCCCCCCTCTCTTTCCGGGAGAGGGGCCGGAGGTGATGATTCTCAATCGATCCTCACTCTGTAGAAGTACAGCGTGTTCACCGGGGAAAACCACGCCGACACGTTCTTCTTCATGGCCCACGGGATGAGCGGCTGGTGGATCGTGACGAGGGGCAGTTCCTGCCCGGCCAGCAGGAGCGCCTCGCGGGCCAGGTCATCGCGCCGGGACGGGTCCTTCTCGACCTGCAGCTTCCCGATGATCTCATCCATGCGCGCATTCGACCAGCGGCCCATGTTGAAGTCGCCCTCGCCCTTGCGCGTGACGGAGTGCAGCAGCGCCTGCAGGGTGTAGAGCGCGTCGCCCGTGACCCCGGCACCCCACGAGAGCAGGTAGAAGCTGGTGTCGTGCTTCTCGATCTTGGGGAAGTAGTTCGACTGCGGGACGATGTTGGGGCGCACCCTGATGCCCACCTGCGAGAGCATGACGGCCACGGCCTGCGCGATGTCGGCGGACGGCTGGATGTTGCCGGCGTCCAGCGTCACCTCGAATCCGTCGGGATAGCCCGCTTGCGCGAGAAGCTTCCTCGCCTTCTCCTTGTCGTAGGGCAGGCGCCTGTCGGCCTGCGCCGCGTAGCCCTGCACTCCGGGCGTGAGGATCGTCCCCGCGGGCCGCGAGAAGCCGCGCATCACCTTGGACCGGATCGCCTCCGCGTCGATGGCGTGGGCCACGGCCTGGCGCACTCGGATGTCCTTGAAGGGATTCCTCCCGTTTGCCTTTCCGTAGAGCAGGTCGTCGCGGAAGACGTCGAAAGCGATGTACTGCACGCGAAGCTCGCCGCCCTCGACGATCTTGATGCCCGGATTGGCCGCGAGCCGTGCCACGTCCTGCGTGGGCGGGTCCAGCACGAAGTCCACCTCGCCCGAGAGCAGGGCGGCCAGGCGCGTGGCGTTGGACTTGATGGGCAGCATCACGATCTCGTCGAGGTTGCCCTCGTTCATCCCCGCCTGGTGGCCCCACCAGCCCCTGTGGGAGACGAGCACCGTCTTCACGTCTGTCTGGCGCTCCTTCACCAGGAAGGCGCCCGTGCCGTTGGCATTCCGGGCGGCGAAGGTATCTTCCCTGGCCGTGTAGTCCTGCGGACGCAGGGCGCCGAACTTCTCCGACCAGGCCTTGTTCATGATGCGGAAGTTGGTCATGTGCGAAAGCAGCGCCGGGTTGGGTTCGCGCATCACGAGGTCCACCGTGCGCGCATCCACCTTGACGGCCTTCTCGACGCCTTGCAGCGCGACCTTAAGCTGGGAGGTGGGGGAGAGCGCCCGCTCCACCGAGAAGACCACGTCGTCGGCGGTGAGGATCGCGCCGTCGTGGAACCTGACCCCTTCGCGCAGCGTGAAACGCCAGGTCCGGTCGTTGGGCCGCGTCCACGAGACCGCCAGCCACGGGATGACTTTCCATTCCTTGTCGCGCCAGACCAGGGGCTCGTAGACGTTGCCCGTCAGCCGCGAGGTGGCCAGCAGGTTGGCCGAGTGCGGATCGAGCGTCTGCGGGTCGTCCTGGCTGGCATAGCGCAGCGTCTTCGCTTCCGCGGCCGGCGTGAGGAAGGCGAGGAGCGCGAAGGCGAGGGCGAGGGCGCGGCGAACGGCGGTCAATTGATCCTGACCCACTTCACCATGAGGCGGTTGTCGGCCCGGTGCACCACGCTCACGTTGGAGCGCATCGCCCATGGAATCACCTGGTGATGCAGCGGGATGTGGCCCACGTCGGCCATGTGGACGCGCAGGATCTCGCGGGCGAGCGCCGCGCGCTTGTCGGGATCGACCTCGGTCTTGAGCTTGTCGACGGCGGCATCGACCTTCGGGTTGGAGTACCTGCCCAGGTTGTAGTCGCCGTCCGCCGTCCCGGGCACGTAGGTCCTGAGCAGGCTCTGCACCGCGTACTGGGAATCGAACGTCGGCACGCCCCAGCCCAGCAGGTAGAAGCTGGTGTCGAAGTTCTGGATCTTCGGGAAGTACTGGGCGCGCGGCATCGCGTTCACCTTCACCCTCACGTCGATGCGCGCGAGCATGCCGGCGATGGCCACGCACAGCTTCTCGTCGGCGATGTAGCGGTTGTTGGGGCAATCGAGCGTCACCTCGAACCCGTTCGGGTAGCCGGCCTCGGCGAGCAGCTTCTTCGCGCGCGCGGTGTCCGCGGGCTTCACCTTGTCCAGGTCCCCGGGATAGCCCGCCACCTGCGGGGCGAACATCAGCGCCGTGGGTATCGACATGCCGCGCATCACCCGGGTCTTGAGGATATTCACGTCGATGGCGGCCTGGAAGGCTTCGCGCACCCGCCCGTCCTTGAAGGGGTTCCTGCCCTTCACGTTCGAGTAGGCGAGTTCGTTCCGCCACTGGTCCATGCCCAGGAAGATGGTGCGGTTCTCGTTGCCTTCCACGACCTTCGTCTTCGCCTCCCGCTTCAGGCGCGCAACATCCTGCGGGGGCGGATCGAGCACGAAGTCGATCTCGCCCGAGATGAGCGCGGCCAGGCGCGTGCCGTCGCTCTTGATCGGCTGGTACACGATCTCGTTCACGTTGCCTTCCAGCTTCCCCCACCAGTTGGAGTTGAGGACTGCGACGGTCTTCACGTCCGCCTCGCGGGTGCGAAGGACGTAGGGGCCCGTGCCGTTGGCGTTGCGCGAGGAGAAGGTCTCCTCCTTGTTCTTGTAGTCCTGGGGCTTCGTCACGTTGTGCTTCGTGGCCCAGGCCTTGCTCATGACCCGCACTTCGGTGAGTTGTGCAATCAGGACCGGCGCGGGCCCTTCGGTCACGATGTCCACGGTGAGCTCGTCCACTTTCCGCGCTTGCTTCACGCCCGCGAGGTAGGGCTTGAAGTTCGAGGTGTCGGAGAGGGCGCGGCCGATGGAAAACACGACGTCGTCGGCCGTGAACGGCGTGCCGTCATGGAACTTCACGTTCGGGCGCAGCTTGAAGCGCATCACGGTCGCGCTCACCGGCTGCCACGTCAGCGCGAGGCAGGGCTCGACCTTGAGGTCCTTGCCGCGGGTGACCAGCGGCTCGTAGATGTTGTCGAGGAAAGCGCTGGTGAAGCCCTCGTTGTTGGCGTGCGGGTCGATCGTGGTGATGTCGCCCTGG
The DNA here is from genome assembly GCA_016720855.1 of Betaproteobacteria bacterium. Lineage (NCBI taxonomy): Bacteria > Pseudomonadati > Pseudomonadota > Betaproteobacteria > Betaproteobacteria bacterium. Next base: position 1,178,217 of record JADKJU010000002.1, read on the forward strand.
CTCGAGTAGCGCAGCGTCTTCGCGCCGGCAACGGTGCCGAAGGCAAGCAGGGCGGCCAGTATCACCGCGCGCAGGGCAATGGAGGCGGACATCGGAGGGTTCTCACGGGGACTTGCGTTTCGATACCGGCGCTGCGGGCGCGGAACCGAAACTCTGGCTTGGGAAATCAAGGACTTGGCGCATACCTTGCGACGGGATCGATGATGCCGCAAGGGCCTTCGGGCGTCAACGCGGAAGGCGGCCGGGATTACATTTCCATCGCCGGAAAATGTACCCTGCAACTCCCGTCGCCCCCATCACGAAAGGCATTGCGATGAACTCGAGGATCGCCCTGGCCTGCGCCGCGCTGGCGCTCGCCGCATGCGGCAAGACGGAGCCCCCGAAGCCGGCCGACACCGGTGCCAAGGTGGAACAGGCCGCCAAACAGATGGGCGAGGCGGCCCGCCAGGGCGACGTCGGGCAGGTGGGCGAGGCCATGAAGCAGATGGGAGAGGCCCTTTCGGGATCGGTCAAGGTCGAGCCGGTGGATTTCCGCGTGCTCAAGGAGGTGATGCCCGATTCCGTCGCCGGGATGAAGCGAGTGGGTTCGGAGGGATCGAGGACCAGCGTGGTCGGCATCGCCACTTCGCGGGTGGAGGCGACCTACGAGGACGGCAAGGGCGGGCGCATCGTCCTCGAGGTCAAGGATGTCGGCACGCTGACGGGGGTGACCGCGATGGCCTCTGCCTGGGTGAACATCGAGATCGACAAGGAAGGCGACTCCGGCTACGAGCGCACGACGAGCGCGGGCGGGCGCAAGGCCTACGAGCGCTACGACAAGGCCGCGCGCACCGGCGAGTACGACGTCATCGTCGCCGGGCGCTTCATCGTCGAAGCCAAGGCGACGGGCGTCGAGATGAAGGTGTTCAGGGAGGCGGTGGCGAAGCTCGACCTGGCGAAGCTCGATGCGCTCAAGTCGAAAGGCCTGCCGGCCGCGGCAGCCGCGCCGGCGAAGTAGCGCCGCGATGAGTGCGCCCTCGCCCCTCGTTTCACCCCAGGGCGCCTCCTATGAGCTGAGCGAGGTGCCCGCCAGCTCGCCGTTCACGTGGCTCGCGCGCGGGTGGGACGATTTCCGGGCGGCGCCGGTCGCCAGCGGGTTCTACGGCGTGGCGTTCGCGGCCATGGGCTGGGCGCTCCTCGCCCTTTACGACTTCGCCTACCAGTACGTGTCCACGCTGGCCGGTGCCTTCCTGCTGGCCGCACCCTTTCTTGCCACGGGCCTGTACGCGCTGTCGCGCGATCGGGAGGCGGGTCGGAAGCCGCGGCTCGTGCCCTCGCTCACGGCCTGGCGCGAGAACGTGGGCGGCCTGGGCATCTACGTGCTGGTCATCACCGTGATCTTCCTCGTCTGGGCGCGCGCCTCCCTCGTCACCTTCGCGCTCTTCAGCACCGGGACCATGCCGGACCTGAAGAACTTCCTCGCCAGGGCGTTCTCCCTGGGCAACATCGATTTCGTGCTCGTGTACTTCGCGGTGGGCGGGATTTTCGCGACCCTCGTCTTTGCGGTGAGCGTGGTCTCGGTGCCGATGATGCTCGACCGCGGCAACGACGCGGTGAGCGCGGCGATCCTTTCCGTGCAAGTGCTGGGGAGGAACCCCGGCGCGATGGCCGTGTGGGCGCTGGCCATCGTGACGCTCACCGGAGCGGGATTCGCGACCGCCTTTCTCGGGCTCGTCGTCACCATGCCCGTGATCGGGCACGCCACGTGGCACGCGTACCGCGACTGCGTGGCGTGGGGCGAGGACATTCCCGGATGAAATTCGGGGCGCAGCCAGGCGCAGGGTGATCGCAGCGTACAATTCGCCGGTCCCGCCGCCCGCCCGAGGAGATCCGAAATGACCGAGCCCGACCGTCTGGACAACCCCATGGGCACCGACGGCTTCGAGTTCATCGAGTACACCGCCCCGGACCCGGCGCTTCTCGGCACGCTCTTCGAGCAGCTGGGCTTCTCCCTCGTCGCGAAGCACCGCTCCAAGGACGTCGCGCTCTACCGCCAGGGGCGCGTCAACTTCATCGTGAACCGCGAACCCGACAGCTTCGCGCAGTCGTTCGCGCGCGTGCACGGGCCGTCGGCGTGCGCCTTCGCCATGCGCGTGAAGAACGCGGCGAAAGCCTACCAGCGCGCGCTCGATCTCGGTGCCAAGCCGCACCACGGCCCGGTGGGGCCGATGGAGCTCAACATTCCGGCGATCAAGGGCATCGGCGACAGCCTCATCTACTTCGTCGACCGCTACCCCGGCAACGGCGGCGATCTCACCATCTACGACGTGGACTTCGTGCCGGTGGAGGCAGTCGGGCAGCATCCGGCCGGCGCAGGCCTCCTCGAAGTCGACCACCTCACGCACAACGTCTATGCCGGCCGCATGGACGTGTGGGCGCAGTTCTACGAGAAGCTCTTCAATTTCCGCGAGATCCGCTACTTCGACATCCAGGGGAAGAAGACCGGGCTCACCTCGCGCGCGCTCGTGAGCCCGTGCGGCAAGATCCGCATCCCGATCAACGAGCCCAGCGACCGCAAGAGCCAGATCCAGGAATACCTCGACGCCTACCGTGGGGAGGGGATCCAGCACATCGCGCTTTCGACGGCGGACATCTTCTCCACGGTGGAGGGCTTGCGCGGGCGCGAGGTGCGGTTCCTGGACACCCCCGACAGCTACTACGACCGCGTCGACGCGCGCGTGGCGAACCACGGCGAGGACCTTGCCCTGCTGCGGAAGAGCCGCATCCTCATCGACGGGGAGGGCATCGACAAGGACCGGCACGAGGACAAGCTGCTGCAGATCTTCACCGAGACGGTGATCGGGCCGATCTTCTTCGAGATCATCCAGAGGAAGGGGAACGAGGGGTTCGGAGAGGGCAATTTCCGGGCGCTCTTCGAGTCGATCGAGGCGGACCAGATCGCGAGGGGAGTGGTTTGACGACAACGAGTGATGCGACCCAAAGGCGTCTGACACGGATGAACACGGATGAACACGGATTGTTTGCTGGCGTGAAGGCGAGTCTGTGATGGCCGTCGATCTTCGATACCTGTCGGGATTCGGGTCGCACCATGAGACGGAGGCGGTCGAGGGCGCGCTGCCGGTGGGGCAGAACTCGCCGCAAAGGACGCCCCTGGGGTTGTACGCGGAGCAATTCTCGGCCACGGCCTTCACCGCGCCGCGCGCGCAGAACCTTCGCTCGTGGCTGTATCGCCTGCGGCCGAGCGCGATGCATCCGCCGTTCAGCCGCATCGAGGCTGGAAAGCTTCGCACCGGGCCCTGCCTCGAAGGGGGCGCGGCGGGACCCAATCGCCTGCGGTGGGGGCCGCTGGCGGCGCCCGGGAAGCCGACGGATTTCGTCGCCGGCCTTGCCACGCTCGCGACCAACGGCGATGCGCGGATGCAGGCGGGAATCGGCGTTCACCTGTACGCAGCCAACCGGCCGATGAAGCGCGTGTTCGCAAGCCACGACGGAGAGCTGCTGCTCGTGCCGCAGGAGGGCATGCTCGCGATCGCGACCGAGTTCGGGCATCTGTGCGTGTCGCCGGGTGAGATCGCCGTCATTCCGCGCGGGGTCAGGTTTCGCGTGGCCGTTCAGGGCCCCTCGCGCGGCTGGGCCTGCGAGAACTACGGCGCGGCGCTGCGCCTTCCCGAGCTGGGCCCCATCGGCGCCAATGGCCTTGCGAACGCGCGCGACTTCCTGGCACCCGTGGCAGCGTTCGAGGACGGCGACGCGAGGACCGAGGTGGTGGTGAAGTCCGGCGGACACCTGTGGATGGCCGAGTACGGCCATTCGCCGCTCGACGTCGTGGCATGGCACGGCAACGCGTACCCGTACAAGTACGATCTCGCGCGCTTCAACGCGATCAACACGGTGAGCTTCGACCACCCGGACCCCTCGATTTTCACGGTGCTCACGTCGCCCTCCGACACGCCCGGGACCGCCAACGTGGACTTCGTCATCTTCCCGCCGCGATGGATGGTGGCCGAGCACACGTTCCGGCCGCCGTGGTTCCATCGCAACGTCATGAGCGAGTTCATGGGGCTCGTGAAGGGCGAGTACGACGCGAAGCAGGGCGGCTTCGTGCCGGGAGGCTCGAGCCTGCACAACGCCATGACGGCCCATGGCCCCGACCGCGCCTCGCACGACGCGGCCGTGTCCGCGACACTGGAGCCGAAGCGCCCCGGTGATACGCTCGCGTTCATGTTCGAGAGCCGCTACCCTTTCGACCCCACCGCCTATGCCCTGGCCACGCCGGCGCTCGACAAGGAGTACGACGCGGTATGGGCGGGTTTCGCCAAGGGCACCGTCACCTCGACCCTGTTCCAAGGCAGCGGGGTCGGGGGTCAGGTAAAGGAAGGGAAATGAAACTCGCCTCCCTGAAAGGCCCCACGCGCGACGGCACCCTCGTCCTCGTCAACCGCGACCTCACGACGGCCGTCGCCGCCACCGGCATCTCGCCCTCGATGCAGCATGCCCTGGAGAACTGGGACGCCGTCTATCGGCCGTTGCTGGACGCATACGAAGGCCTGGAGTGCGGCAACGAGCGGCACGCGTTCGATTTCCAGGCGGTGCTCGCGAAGGGGCAGGTGGCCGCTGCGCTTCCGCGCGCCTACGAATGGCTGGACGGCTCGGCCTACGTTTCGCACGTGGAGCGGGTCCGGCGCGCGCGCAACGACCACGTGCCGGAAAGTTTCTACCGCGACCCGCTCATGTACCAGGGCGGGGCGGGCGACATGATGGGCCCGCGCGATCCCATCCGCGCCCTTTCGGAGGATTGGGGCATCGACCTCGAAGGCGAAGTGGTTGCGATCACGGGAGATGTGCCGATGGGGGCGACGCCGGCCCGGGCGTCGGGCGCCATCCGGCTCCTCACGCTGGTGAACGACGTGTCGTTCCGCAAGCTCATTCCGGCCGAGCTCGCCAAGGGCTTCGGCTTCGTGAATGGCAAGGGCGCCAACGCGCTCGCCCCGGTGGCCGTCACGCCGGACGAACTGGGCGGCGCCTGGGACGGCGGCAAGATCCACCTGCGCCTGGTGTGCCACGTGAACGGCAAGTGGCTGGGCAACCCCGACGCGGGCGTGGGCGCCACCTTCGACCTGTTCCAGCTGGTCGCGCACGCGGCGAGGACGCGCGAGCTCGGGGCCGGCACGCTTGTGGGGACCGGGACAATCTCCAATCCGGATGTGGAATCCGGCTACGCCTGCCTCATGGAAAAGCGGCTCGTCGAGCAGGTGGAGGAGGGAGCGTCGAAGACGCCTTTCCTCGCGTTCGGCGACACCGTGCGCATCGAGATGTTCGACCGGCACGGCGCCACGATCTTCGGCGCGATCGAGCAGCGGGTGGAGAAGTACGGGGGTTAGCGCCGTGACCGGCGAAACCGACCACACCCTGCGCGGCGACTATCGCCACATGCGCGCCGACTACACGGTCGAGCAGGATTGGCCGGCGTACACGCCGCAGGAGCATGCCCTGTGGCGGCGCCTCTACGCGCGCCAGGCCGCACTCGTTCCGCGCTACGCATGCCGCGAGTTCACCGATTCGCTCTCGGCGCTGGATTTCGGCGGAGCCATTCCGCGCTTCGACGTCGTGAATGCAAGGCTCCGGGCCGCCACGCGATGGACTCTCGTCGCCGTCCCGGGCCTGCTGCCCGACGCGGTGTTCTTCGAGCACCTGGCCCACCGGCGCTTCCCGGTCACGCTGTGGCTGAGGAAGCCCGAGGAGTTCGACTATATCGTCGAACCCGACGTCTTCCACGATTTCTTCGGTCACGTGCCGCTGCTCTTCGACCCGGTCTTCGCCGACTACCTCGAGGCCTACGGGAAGGGCGGCCTCAAGGCGCACCGGCTCGGCGCCATCGAGCTGCTCTCGCGGCTCTACTGGTACACGGTGGAATTCGGGCTCATCGAGACGCCGGCGGGCGTGCGGGCCTACGGGGCGGGAATGCTTTCCTCGGGCGGCGAGCTGCCGTACTGCGTGGACAGTGGCGAGCCCAATCGCATCGGGTTCGAGCTCCTGCGCATCATGCGCACACGCTACAAGATCGACACCTTCCAGGAAAGCTACTTCGTGATCCGGGATTTCCGCGAGCTGTTCGAGGCGACGGCGCCGGACTTCGCACCGTACTACGCGCAACTCGAGGGGCGCGACTCACATGCGCCGAACGCGGTCCTCCCCGATGATCAGGTGCTGCATCGCGGGGGCGGTCATCCGACCGCGACCGGAACGTCCTGACGGTTGCGCACGTCGGAAAGCAGGCGGTTCATTTCCTGCCTGACCACGGCGTAGCATTCGCACGTGCGCGTCTCGAGCCCTGAGCGCGCGAGCACGGTGATGTGGCCCCGGCGGTAACTGATCAGCCCGGCGCGCTGCAGGTTGCCCGCGGCCTCGGTGATGCCTTCGCGGCGCACGCCGAGCATGCGGGCAACCAGTTCCTGCGTCATGACCAGCTGGCCCGAGGGCACGCGATCAAGCGTCATCAGGAGCCAGCGGCAGAGCTGCTGCTCCACCGAATGGTGCCGGTTGCACACGGCGGTCTGCGTCATCTGCGTGATCAGCGCCTGGGTGTAGCGCAGCAGCAGGCCGCGCATCGGTCCCGCGCGCTCGAATTCCTGCATGAGAATGCCGCGCCTGAGCCGGTAGGCGTGGCCCGCTGTCTGGACCACGGCCGAGCTCGTTGTGGTATCCCCGCCCATGAACAGCGAAATGCCGACCACGCCCTCGTTGCCCACTCCCGCGATCTCGGCCGATGCGCCGGACTCGGTGTCGTAGTGAAGCGACACGATGGAAGTAGTCGGGAAGTAGGCGTGCTGCAACTGCCCGCCGGGCTCGTAAAGGATCTCGCCGAGCGGCATCGGGACCAGTTCCAGGTTCCCGGCCAGGCGCTCGAATTCCGCCGTGGGCAGCGCGGCGAGAAGGTGGTTCTGATTCGGGCTGTGGGGCAAGGGCATCGCCGATCGTCGAGGTGTCGGGTCCTAGGGCTTCGCGGTGAGTTCCACGCCGATGCCCCGGTACCCGATGAAGCGGCAGGATTGGCTGAACATCGGCTCCCCGCTCACCTGGAACTTCTGCGCCGATCCATCGGCATTGACCCGGCTGAAGACGAAATCCAGGAAGGGCTGCCGGGCCGCAATGGTCTCCTGCAGTATCCTCCGCTCCGTCTCGTTCCAGCCAGTCGCCGTGACACCGGTTGACTGTCCCGCCAGGGTATCGACCCGGACGCCGAGCATCTCCAGGACCGGGCCGGAAACCTTGGTGAAGCTTCCGTGCTCGTCCTGCTCCCAGTACCAGTCGGAGGCCAGCTCCGTCAGGCTGCGATAGCGGGCTTCGCTTTCGCGCAGCTCCGCGGTGCGTTCCTGCACGGTTTGCTCCAGCTCCTTGCTGTAGTGCTCCAGCTTCCTGTGGAGCAGGCGCACCTCCAGCATGTTGTGGATGCGCGTCTTGACCTCCACCAGGTCGAAGGGCTTGCTGATGAAGTCCTTCGCGCCAGCCTGCAGCGCGCGCAGCTTGTGGCCGGGCTGGGCGGTGATCACGAGGACGGGAAGGTAGCTGTCGCGATCGTTGGTCTTGAGGCCTTCCATGACCTGGAAGCCGTCCATGACGGGCATCTGCAGGTCGAGCAAAATCAGGTCGTAGCGGTTCTTTCGGTGCAACGCGCAGACCTCCTGCGGATTCATGGTCGAGGTCACGCGGGTGTAGCCGGCCTGGCGCAGCATGTTTTCGAGGAGGCTGACATTGGCCTCCTGGTCGTCGACGATCAGGACGCTGGCGTCGAGAATGTCGGAGTCCGTGACTTTCATGCAGGGTCCTTTGTCGCTGCCCGGGCCGGTGCCGATCGCGAGTGCGCCAGAGCCACGTCCAGCGCCTCCATGAACTCGCTCACCTTGATGGGCTTGGTGAGATAGCTGAAGAAGCCGGCCGCCAGGCCGCGCTCGATGTCGCGGGGTACCGCGTTGGCGCTCAGGGCGATGATCGGGATGTGCGCCGTCGAGGGATCCGCGCGCAGGATCTTCATGGCCTCGATCCCGCTGATGCCGGGCAGGTTGATGTCCATGAGGATCACCTCCGGCTGGTAGGCGCGCGCGAACTCGATGCCGAGGCTGCCGTCCGCGGCGCCCAGCAAGCGCAGCTCGGGGCGGCGGGCGACGAGCTGCTCGACCAGCTCGAGGTTGGCCGGATTGTCTTCCACGTAGAGCACGGTGCGAAGGGGCATGCTTTCGGGCACAGGCGGTTGTGCCAGCGAAGTGCGCTCGGCTCCCAGGGTGGTCAGGTGCGGAGCGGTCGTCAGGGGCAATTCGATCCAGAACACGCTCCCCACGCCGACCGTGCTGTCCGCGCCGATGTCGCCGTCCATCAGCTCGATCAGCCGCTTGGTCATCACCAGGCCGATGCCCGTGCCTTCCTCCGCGCTGGCCTCCTTGCCGAGGCGATTGAAGGGCTGGAAGAGCTGCGCGAGCTGTTCCGGGGCCAGTCCTGCGCCGGTGTCGCGCACGCTGATGCGAATCGAGCCCGGGGGCTTCAGGACGCATTCCACGGAAACCGCGCCGCCCGGCGTGTTGTACTTGATGGCATTGAAGAGGAGGTTGATCAGGACCTGCTTGACCCGGGTCCGGTCGGCATTGACGAAGTAGGGGGTCTCGAACCTCGGGAACGTCATGCCGATGCCGCGCTTGCGCGCCTGCGGCTCGATCATCGCGCGGCACTCGAGCATGACTTCGACCAGCGATACCGGTTCGGGGGACAGCGTCAACTTGCCCGACTCGATCAGCGCGAGGTCGAGGATTTCGTTGATCAGCTCGAGCAGGTACCACCCGGCCTTGAGAATCTGGTCGATGTTGCGCTTCTGCGTCGGCGTCGGCGCCGGAGAGCCGGATTCGAGGAGCTGGGCGAAGCCCAGGATCGCATTGAGCGGCGTGCGCAATTCATGGCTCATGCCGGAGAGGAAGTCGGATTTCGCGAGGTTGGCCTTTTCCGCGGCGGCCATGGCCTCGTTAAGCTCGGACTCGACGCGCTTGCGCACCGAATTGTCCGTGCCGATCAGGAGGTATCCGATGATGTCGCCGAAGTCGTCCCGCAACGCCGTGATCGACACGATGGCCGGGAAGCGGCCGCCATCCTTGCGGATATAGGTCAATTCATAGATGTCCTCGATCCCGCGCGACGCCTTGAAAGCAAGCGCCTCGAAGCCCGCCGCAATGGGAGTCGCGAGCTCGACGCTCAAGGCCTCGGCACGCGCCTTCACTTCCCGGGGGTCGTGGATATCGCTCGGGCTTATCCGGTTGACGACCTCGGCGGCGCTGTAGCCGAGCATGCGCTCGGCGCCGACATTGAACAGCTGGATGATGCCCTTCTCGTCGGTGGCGATGATCGAGAAATTGGCGCTGGTGAGAATCGCGTTCTGCAGTGCCCCCGCCTTGAGCAGCGCGTTCTGGCGCCGCACGTCGGTATTGCTTTCCGACTTCCAGGCATCGCCTGCCGGGATAAGATCGTCTACGGGTGCGGGCATGGTCTTGGCCGGTTGAATGCGTGCGATGACCTGCGCACGGGTCATGCGTGCCGGGCGGGAAGCCAAGCTCAGGGCAGCCTCCAGCGACAGGCAGGGACTCGAGTTTCCCCGGGTCAGCGCGACCATAGCGTACTCCCCGGCGGAGGTCGGTGCGCCAGGACACATAAGGCCCAGGCGCTGCGAGCTACCGTCCAAGCAGCTCTCCCGCGGGCTTGAGCGATTCGACCCGGTCGCAGATCACCTTGGCGATGGCGATTAGCGGCCCGCCGAGAAGGAGGCCCGCCATACCCCACAGCCATCCAAAGAACAGCAGCGCAATGAACAGCACCGCGGAGTTGACGCGCGCGAAGCGGCCCTGCAGCCAGGTCTGGAACACCAGGCCGATGAGGCCGGCGATCAGCATGGCGGCGCCCGCCACGGCCACGGCATGCAGCAGGTTTCCGAACTGCAGGAAGCCTGCGATGCCAGCGGCAAGCGCCAGCAGCACCGGGCCCAGGTAGGGGACGAAATGCAGCACGCCGGCAGCAACACCCCATACGCCCGCGTTCTCCATGCCCATCGCCCGGAACGCGAGCCAGGTCGCGATGCCGATCAGGGCGTTCGAGACGAGGATCGAAAGCAGGTAGCGCTGCACCTGGCTGTCGATCTCCTCGAGAATCCGCACCGTGTCCTTCTTGCGGGCGGGGGAGGGGCCGACGAACTGGACGAGCTTGCGCCGGAAGTGCTCGCCCGAGGCGAGCAGGAAATAGGCAAGCAGGAGCACGATCGGCGTCTGGCCCGCGACCGCGAACAGCAGCGCAGACTGAGCGACGGCGTAGTCGCGCAGCCAGGCGGTGGGCTCGGTCGCCCTCGCGGTGATCACGCGCGCCCCCGGCTTGGCGCCAGCATCGGCGGCGACGCCCTGGAGCTCGTTGGCCACCTCCTGCATGTTCTGCAGTGCGGTCGGTCCGCTGGTGCGCGCCGCGCTCAGGCTGTGACGCACCTTGCGGGCGGCTTCGGGAAGCTTCTCGATCATCGCGGTCACGTCGTCGCTCACGGAGACCACGACCCACGACACTCCGCCGACCAGCGCGGCCAGGACGATGGCCGCGCCGATGGCGCGCGGAACGTGCAGCGCCTGCAACTGATCGATCACCGGGCGCAGGGCGTAGCTGGCCAGGATGCCGATCAGCAACGGGACGAAGAAGGTGCGCGCAAGATAGAGCGTGGCCACGAGGGCGATGACTGCCAGGATGCCCACGGCCGTTCCCGTCGATTGCGCCGGAGCGCCAGCGGCGGCGACCGTGACTGCTTCAACCGTATCGCCTTTCATCATTCCCGCCCGGTGTGCGTCGTCAATCTGCGCAGGATACGCAGCGAGGGGCCCGCGCTCGGTGCGCTGGCGTACTTACCTAATGTGCGCAATCAAACAGACGGGTCCCTCGGGGCGGCGCAGCATGGGGCCAGGGTCCGCTGCCGGGATCCGATTCCAGAAGGCGAGCGCATGGCGCGCATCCGGAACCGGCGGCGATTTCACACGGAGGCACGAATGAACGCAAAACTTAAAGTCGCATTGGCCATATCCACGCTCTTCATGGCCACGCAGGCGGTGGCCCAGATCACGTTCTACGAGGGCGAAGGTTTCCGCGGGCGCGTGTTCGCCACGAACAAGAAGGTTCCGAATCTCGACAAGATCGGGTTCAACGACCGCGCTTCGTCGGTGGTCGTGGAGCGCGGCAGCTGGGAAGTTTGCCAGGACGCGAAGTTCGCGGGCCGTTGCGTCATCCTGCGCAAGGGCAGCTACGATTCGCTGAGCCAGCTGGGAATGAACGACCGGATCTCGTCGGTGCGGCCGGCGGACGACCGCAGGCGCTATGAGAACGAGGTGCCCGCGCCCCTGACCGCGCCCAACTATGAGTACCGGCGCCGCCCGAGCGAGAAGGTGTACGACGTTCCCGTCACTTCGGTCCGCGCCGTGATGGGGCCGCCCGAGCAGCGTTGCTGGGTCGAGCGCCAGCAGGTCAGCGAACCGGGCCGCGGGGATCCGAACGTGGGCGGCGCGATCGTGGGCGCGATCCTCGGCGGCGTTCTCGGCCACCAGGTCGGCAGCGGACGCGGGAACACCCTCGCGACCGCGGGCGGCGCGGTCGCCGGTGGGGTGGTCGGTGCCAATGTGGGGCGCAGCAGCGGCGGCACGACGGAACACGACGTGCAGCGCTGCGAGAACGTGGCGAGCGACGCGCCGGCATACTGGGACGTCACCTACGATTTCAAGGGCGTCCAGCACCGGGTGCAAATGAGCGCTGCTCCGGGCCGCACCATCGCGGTGAACCGGAACGGCGAACCGCGGCAGTAGGGTCTTCCTGGCAGGAAATGAAAAGCGGCCCTTCGGGGCCGCTTTTCCATGTGTCCGGGGCATTGCCCTCTCGTTCAGGCGCTCATCGCGGCGAACAGAACTGTACGCCCTCGTCGATCCAGTCCGACATCGTCGGGCGCAGCGCGGAATTGAGCATGAACCGATGGTTCGAGTCGCCCTGGGCCGCGCGATCGTTGTAGACGCGGAACACCGGGACCGCATCGGCGGTACACGCCCCGTTCTGCGGCATGAGTGCCCAGAAGAAGATGCCTTCGAACCCCCATCCGAGGAAAGATTTGCCGGCGGCTGCAGCGTCGGCGCGCTGTGATTGCTCGACGTCCTTCAGGTATTGGCATTCGCCCTCGTTGCCCGTGTAGAAGTGCGAATTCGGCCCGTAGGCATAGAAGCGGCAGACGGGATGGGCGCTCGCGGGCGCGTCGGCCTGCCTCATCCACGCCTTGAACTTCTGACCGGTACGCTGCCAGCCGCCCTGTCCGCCCGCATCGAGCTGCTTCACGGAGTCGGGATCGCCGGCCATGAAGTAATGGCCGAGCTGGTCCTGGTAGTACTCGATCATCGGCGTCTGGGTTCCGATGGTGAAGTCGAGCGCGAAGGCTTGCGTCGGCGCGCCGCCGGAGAGCGGGCGTCCATAGGCCTCCACGCGGTAGGCGCCGGGCGCCAGCCCCTCGATGCCCACCCCGGCATACGAAACGGGGCTGGCCGTGGCGGCCGATGCGTAGTCGAAGTCAACGCGGATCACGTTGCCGGTGACCGCGGCGCGCAGCGTGGCCGAATCGAAATTGGCCGGGCTGTGCACGAGCACGCTTGCGGCCTCCCACGCCCCCGGGGCGAAGGGCACGAGAAACACACCCCACGCCGGGGGCGGCGTCACGGCGAATGTTGTCCGCACTATCTGCGGTGCAGTGCCCGGCAGGTCGATGTCGAAGAGCCGTGCCTGGACCGTATAGCTGCCCGGCACGAGTTGACCGATGGGCACGCCCATGTAGCCGAACGTGGGGTCCATCGGGCCGAAGTTTTCGGTCACGTAGTCGAAATCGACCACGATGTTCTTGCCCGAGCGCACGAAGCGGTTCGCGGGCAGGTATTGCGGCACCTCGGTGGTGCCGAGGTAGAGCCGAACCTCCTGTCCGTAGGCCGGCGCCACCGGCAACGGAGCGACGGTGACGGCGTTTGCCCCGAACGAGACGAAAACCGCGGCGATCGCGGCCGCGATTGCGGTGCGCGGTGCGCGGCTCACGGGACGAACCTGTGGGGCATGGGGCGGGTCTGGGTCATGGCGCTGGTACCTTCATGGGATGTCAGTCCGGGAAAGCGCCCGGAGCGAAGCGTCTAGGGAGGAAGAGTAGGGAGCGGGGCGCGAATCGTCTGTCTGGCAGCGTACGGACGGCCCGGCGCCGGTCCCGCTCAGGTCGTCGCGAGGCAGGAGTCTTTCTGCTTCGCCATCTGCCCGCGCTTCATCGACAGGTACTGGCCCTGCTCCATGTCGTGCAACTGCAGCGGGTAGCGCTCCGCCGCCGCGAACCAGTCGCGCAGGCGCCTCTCGGGCTGGTCGGCCGCGGGCAGCGAATACGCGCCGAGGTAGGCCTCGATCGCGAGGTAGTAGCGCATCGTGTTCCTCTCGACCACGCCGCGGATGTCGCCCAGGTAGACCGGGGTGCCGTCGGGCTTGCGCTCGACGATGCTGAAGCCGACCTTGTCGCGGCCGAGTGTGGCGAGATAGGTGCGCATGGCGATCCGCGCCACGACGCCGTACGAAAAGGCGGCTCCGAGGGGCTCGGTCGAACATGCGGCCGACGACAACGTTCAGGATGCTTCCGGCGCCGGCACGGCGCGCGCGGCAGCTCTTGACGTTGAGATGCATGATGAGGATTTCGCACCAGTGGGTGGTTCCCTGCAGCGCCTGGCCGACGACGCTGAAGGGGTGCGCCACGACCGCGAAGGCGTCGCCCTTCATGCCGGTCGTATCGCGAGCAGCGAACCGGTAACCGTGACCGCGGCCACGACGAAAAACAGAACTGCATCCATGGGCGTTCTCCTGCAAGCAGGGTGTGCGCGATGCGGAACGCGGGCCTGTACGCTCACGCACTCATCGATGCCCCCGTGTTTGCCGCCGTGTAAAATCAAGCTTGGGACTGCATTGGGAAATGCATGGTGGCTGCCGCCAATATTCAGCGTAATCAATTGCTTGCGTCCATTCCCGAGGTCGAGTTGGCGCGCTGGCTTCCGCACCTGGACCTCGTGGACATGCCGCTCGGCAAGGTGCTCAACGAGTCCGGCCACACCCTGACCCATGTGTATTTTCCGACGACGTCGATCGTCTCGCTGCTGTACGTCATGGAAGACGGCGCGTCGGCCGAGATCGCGGTTGTCGGGAACGAGGGAATCGTCGGGATCTCGCTCTTCATGGGGGGAGAGTCGACGCTCAGCCGCGCGGTGGTGCAAAGCGCGGGGCAGGGGCTTCGCCTCAAGGCCAGCCTGCTGATGCAGGAGTTCAACCGGGCCGGCCCGGTGCTGCACCTGCTGCTGCGCTATACGCAGGCCCTCATCACCCAGATGGCGCAGACGGCGGTGTGCAATCGCCACCATTCGCTGGACCAGCAGCTGTGCCGCTGGCTCCTGTTGAGCCTGGACCGCCTGAAGTCCAACGAACTGGTGATGACGCAGGACCTCATCGCCAACATGCTGGGCGTGCGCCGCGAGGGCGTGACCGAGGCGGCCGGCCACCTGCAGTCGGCCGGGCTGATCAAGTACCGCCGCGGCCACATCACGGTGCTCGACCGCGCCGGGCTCGAGCGGCGCACCTGCGAGTGCTATGCCGTGGTCAGGAAGGAATACGAGCGCCTGCTTCCGGATTCGACCGCGACCTAGGCGGCTGCGTTACCGGAGAGAAGGAATCTCCCGCGCGAAGTCACTTGCGATCCTGGCCGTGTTCTTCGCTTTTGTTGTCGTGGCCCTTGCCCTGCGAGTTGGACTGGGGAGGCTGCATTTGATGCGGCTGCTGCTGCCGCTGCTGGCCCGGCTGGGAGTGCTGCTGGTAGGTTGGCGTCTGTTGCGGGGCCGGCGCGTGCTGCTGCGGCTGGGCGCGCGATCCGCCCGGGCCACCCTGCTGATGGTAATGCTGCTGCGCCACGGACTCGCGCGGCTGGTACCGGTAGTTCCCGGATCGTATCGATTGCTGCTGCTCCGCCGCGCGCGGATAGCGTTCGCCCGAATACTGCCTCTGGTACGACGGAAGCGGAGCGGCGGACGGGGAGGAGCGGTGGTCCCATCGATCCCACCCGCTTCGGCGCGCTTCCCAGTCGCGGCCCCAATGATCGCCCCAGCGCGGCGGCGCGTCGGCACGCCAGCCGCGGAAATACGCAGGCGGCTGCCGGTAGTAGCGCACCGGGACGCGCAGCACGTAGAGCGGCACGTACTCGGGGCCCACCCGGTACCACGGACCGTTGTACCAGCTGCTTGAATACCAGTTGTCGGTGCGGAAGACCCAGTACAGGCCGTCGTAGAAGAAATAGTTCGAGCTCGCCTGGGGAGCGTAATAGACCGGATAGCCCGGAATCCGGACGAGCTGCGGATACGTCGGGATGTTGATGCCGATGCTGATGCCGGGACCCTGGAAGCCGAAACTGACTTCGGCGCGGGCCGGCATGGCCTGGGCGACGAGCAGCGACAACGCGATGATCAAGTAGCGCATTTCCGTCCTCCTTCTGGTTCGATGACCACCGCATTGGGACGGCCACGCGGCTGATGATAATCCCCGCGCCGGAGGCGGTCTGTGTGGCGGCCCACATTGCCGCGTTCCGTGGCGACGGGTACCCGCCGCGTGTGCGTTGGCAGACAGACGCAAGCCGATCGCGTGCGCAGACTGCACTTGCCTCGACATCGAGGCCGCGCCGCCCCCGCACGCCGGGGCCCGAACACTCCACCTGAGGAATGCCCATGAATACCATGCCGTCGAACTCCAACCGGGCCGCCATGCTGGCCTTGGCGCTCGCCACGTCGTTCGCCGTCGTGGCGGGAGGCTGCGCAAGCGCGCCAGCGCCTCGCGAACAGATGGCGGTGGCGGAAGCCGCCGTCCAGCACGCCAACACCAGCAGCACGAGCAAAGACGCCGCCGCCGAGCTTCAGGTCGCGACGGACAAGCTGGCCAGCGCCCGGCAGGCGGTGGCCAACAAGGACTATGAGCGCGCCAGCCAGCTCGCCGAGCAGGCCGAGGTCGATGCGCAGGTTGCCGAGCTGCACGCGCAATCGGAGCGCTCGCGCAAGGCCGCGCACGAATCCCAGGAAGCCGCGCGCGCCCTGCGCGAGGAAATCAATCGCAATTCCGTTCGTTGAGCGGATAAAGGAGCCCAAAGCATGAAGACCCGGATTTTCGTCCTCGCCACGCTCACTGCCGCCGTCGCGGCCTGCAGTTCCATCCCGGAGCGCAACACGGCTCTCGACCAGGCCCGCGGCCGCTACCATTCGGCCCAGGGCGACCCGCAGGTCACCACGCTGGCGCCCGATGAGTTGAGGCGTGCCGGCGAATCGCTTCGCGTGGCCGAGAAGGCCTGGGCCGACGATGGCACGACGGCCACCGTGAATCACCTTGCCTACATGACCAGCCAGCGCGTGACGATTGCGCAGGAGACCGCTTCGAGCCGGGCCTCGCAGGCCGTCACCGCAGGCGCCGCCGCCGATCGCGACAACATGCGGCTCGCCGTTCGCACCTACGAGGCCGATTCGGCCAAGCGGCAGCTCGTCGTGTCCCAGGAAAACAACGCGCGCACGATCACTGCGCTGGCCGAGGCCGATGCGGCAGCCGAGCGCGACAGGATGCGGCTCGCCGCGCGCACCAACGAGGCGGACGTGGCGCAACAGCAGCTCGCGCTGTCCCGGCAGAGCAATGCGCAGAAGTCCGCGGCACTGGCCGAGGCCGATGCCGCCGCCTTGCGCGGGCAGGCCAGGATCGAACGCCGCGACGCGCGAGTGAGCGACCTCGAGATGCAGCTCAAGGACCTCAATGCGAGGAAGACCGAGCGCGGCATGGTGGTGACCCTGGGCGACGTGCTGTTCGACAGCGGCCAGGCGCGACTCCTGCCCGAAGGCGCGCGCAACATGGTCAAGCTGGCGGAAGTCTTCAAGCGCGATTCGCACCGCAAGGCCTCGATCGAGGGATACACCGACAGCACCGGCGCCGCGAGCGCCAACTACGACCTGTCGGGGCGCCGCGCCAATGCGGTAATGGCGGAGCTGGTGAACCTTGGCGTGCCGGCGGATCGCCTGAGCATGCAGGCCCATGGCTCGGACAACCCGGCAGCCAGCAACGCGACCGCGGCAGGACGGCAGATGAACCGCCGGGTGGAGATCGTGTTCGCCCCGCAGGGCGAAGACATCTCGATGCGGTAGCGGCGGGGCGGGCCCTCGTGTGGTGACGATTCCCGGTTCGCTGAATCGACCGGGCTGCGTCGCTGCCTCAGGCGGGGGCCCCGAACATCGCGCCCACGCCGGCGGTGATCGCCATCGCGAGGGCACCCCAGAAAGTGACCCGCCACGCGCCCGTGAGAACGTCCGCGCCGCCGACGCGTGCCGCAATGGCGCCCAGCAAGGCCAGGAAGGCGAGCGAGGTTCCGGAAACCCAGGCAATCAGGCCCTGCGCCGGCGCCAGGGCCGTCACGGCCAGCGGCAGCACGGCGCCCACTGCGAAGCTCGCGGCCGAGGCCAGGGCGGCCTGGAGAGGCTTCGCGCTCAGGGCCTCGGAGATGCCGAGCTCATCGCGCGCGTGGGCCCCGAGCGCGTCGTGCGCCATCAATTGCCCGGAAACCTGGTTCGCCAGATCCGGCTCCAGCCCCCGGGCGACATAGATGGCCGCCAACTCGCGATGCTCCGCCGCGGGGTCGGTCTCGATCTCGATGCGCTCTCGCGCCAGGTCGGCCTTCTCCGTATCAGCCTGCGAATGGACGGAGACATACTCGCCCGCGGCCATCGACATCGCTCCGGCCACCAGCCCCGCGACGCCGACCACGAGGATGCTCCCCTGGCTCGAGCCGGCCGCCGCGACGCCGACCACGAGACTGGCCGTCGAGACGATTCCGTCGTTGGCGCCGAGCACGGTGGCGCGCAGCCAGCCGATGCGATCGGTGCGGTGACGTTCGGCATGCCGGCGCGACGACTTCATGGGCCCTTGTCCCTTCGGGCCGATCCGAGGCTCGGCCGCGCAATCCCGTTGCCGAAAGTTTACCTGCGCTGCGGCTCGCCGTCGCTGCCGAACACGCGGTCCCGGAACGCGTCGGTCACGCGCTCGCGGAATGGAACCGGAATCGTGTGTGTTCCAGCGCACCGACAGGTGCCGTTCGCTCCTCCATCCTGAGCCTGTGTCCGCAGAGCATTCCGTGTCGGACACGACGGCTGAGCAGCTTCGACGACCATACCGGATCGCCGGACCGGCCGCCGAAACCTGAGAGGAACAAACCATGAACATCCAATTCTTCCGCCGCACCGCCGCGGCCGCTCTCGTCATCGGCTTTGCGGCCATGGCCGGCTGCGCCTCGACTTCGCGCACCGAAGGCACGGGCGAATACGTCGATGACACCGTCATCACCACCAAGGTCAAGGCCGCGGTGCTCAACGAACCGACCCTCAAGTCGGCCGAGATCAACGTCGAGACCTTCAAGGGCAAGGTGCAGCTCAGCGGTTTCGTCAACTCGCGTGCCGACATCGACAAGGCCGTGGCCGTGGCGCAAGCCGTCGGTGGCGTGAAGTCCGTCTCCAACGACATGAAGCTGAAGTAATGACGCAAGCCATGTCTGCCGTGGACACGGCGGATATGTCCGGCTGCCGGGCCCGCCCGATCCCCGCCGACGTCGATACGCCGTTGCGAAGGTCGGGGGCGGGCGGTCCGCGGAATCGCAAACGCTGTGCAAAGGATCAATCATGAACAAGTTCAATTTCACCGCACTAGCGGCCGCTTTCTGCCTCGCCATGAGCACCGGCGCGATCGGTGCCACCCTGTCGAAGGCGGAGCACAAGTCCGCCAAGGAAGACGTCGAATCCCGCTACAAGTCCGAGGCGGAGGCCTGCAAGGCGATGAGCGGCAACACGAAGGACATCTGCATCGAGGAAGCCAAGGGGCGCGCCAAGATCTCCAAGGCAGAACTCGAGGCGAGCTTCAGCCCCTCCGACAAGCACAGCTACGATGTGCGAGTGGCGAAGGCCGATGCCGCGTATGGGGTAGCCAAGGAAAAGTGCGATGACTTCGCCGGAAACGCGAAGGACGTCTGCCGCAAGGAAGCGAAGAGCGCGCACGTTGCCGCCAAGGCGAACGCGAAGCTCGCCGAAAAGACCGCCGATGCCAATGCCTCCGCGGCCGAGAAGACGAATGATGCCAAGGCGACGGCCCGGGCCAAGACCAATGACGCGGTGAGGGATGCGACGGCCGAGAAGGCCGAGGCCGCCTATGCAGTGGCGAAGCAGAAATGCGACGCGTATGCCGGCGACGCCAAGGCCAACTGCATCAAGGACGCCAAGGTTCGCTACGGGCAGTCCTGAACGACGGAGACGAAAATCATGGAAGCGATGGAAAAGCCGGTGATGGGGGCGGGTGACGTGGGTGGCGCGATAGCGCGCACGGTGGATCGCGCCTCGGGTAGCGCGCACAAGGCGATCGACAGGGCATCGGATGCGGCGCATCCCGCGGTGGAGCACATCGCCGCGGGTGCCCACGGGACGGTGGACAGGCTCGCCGGTGCGGCGACCCAGGCCGTCGATACGCTCGACCGCAGGGGCGGGCAGTTGCGGGGCGCGCAAGCGCAGTTCACCGAGAGCTGCCGCGGCTACGTCCGGGAAAATCCGCTCGCTTCGCTGGGAATCGCCGTCACCGCCGGATTCCTGCTGAGCTGGTTGCTGAAACGACGCTAGAGGGAGATCGTCATGCTTTACACCATTGCCGTAGTGCTGTTGATCCTGTGGGTCCTCGGGCTGGTCACCTCGACCACCATCGGAGGCTTCGTCCACATCCTTCTGGTGATCGCGATCGTGATGATCCTGCTGCGGCTCATCAGCGGCCGCGGCGTGTAGCAGCGCCCCGCGCCTTGACGCTGCAACGCCAGGTGGCGCGGGATTGTCTTTGCGAGGCCGCCTTGGCGTCGGAGCCGGCCTCGGTTGATGTGTAAGGGCGCAAGCCGCCGAAACGCAACGTCTCGCATTCCGGAGGTTCTGCTGTTGCCACCCGGAGGAGAGCCCGACTCGCCATGCCGTTGATGCAATCGAAGCGTGTCCGCTGGGGGGAGTTCTGGCGCGGCACCGGCCTGGCGAAGTCCGCTGGCGAGGCGCCGCTTCGTGCGGAGCTGTTCAGCGCCGACCAGATGGAAGAGCACGGTCGAACGTTGGCGGCGGCGCACAAGCTGAGCCCGCGACGTACCCGCAACCGTCTCCTGGCGCGGTTGGCCGACAACGAAGCCGTCCTGGTCGGCGCCGGCAACCTGCTGAAGTCGGCGCTCGAGACGAACCAGCGCATCGCGCCGGCCGGCGAATGGCTGCTCGACAACTTCTACCTGATCGAGGAGCAGGTCCGCACCGCCAGGCGGCACCTGCCGAAGGCCTACAGTCGGGAGCTGCCGCGCCTGCTGAGCGGCCCGTCCAGCGGGCTGCCCCGCGCGTACGACATCGCGCTGGCGGCCATTTCCCACGGCGACGGACGCGTGGACCCGGAAAGCCTGCGGCGCTTCGTGGCGGCCTACCAGACGGTGACGGCCCTGAAGCTGGGCGAATTGTGGGCGATCCCGATCATGCTTCGCCTGGCGCTGATCGAGAACCTGCGGCGCGTCTCGGCCCGGATCGCGGCCGGCACCACCGAGCGAAACCGCGCCGACGTCTGGGCGGACCAGATGATGGAGGTCGCCGAGCAGGATCCGAAGAGCCTCATTCTCGTGACCGCGGACATGGCGCGTTCCAATCCGCCGATGGTGAGTTCGTTCGTCGCGGAGCTCGCCCGCCGGCTGCAGGGACAAAGCCGTGCGCTGGCGTTGCCGCTCACGTGGATCGAACAGCGGCTGTCCGAGTCCAGCCTGACCATCGAGCAGCTGGTCCAGTCCGAGACCCAGGAGCAGGCCGCGGACCAGGTGTCGATGAGCAACAGCATCGGCAGCCTGCGCTTCCTGGGCGCGGTGGACTGGCGCGAGTTCGTCGAGTCGATGAGCATCGTCGAAAGGCAGCTCCGGGAGGACCCCGTCTACGTCGCGATGGATTTCGCCACCCGCGACCGCTACCGCCACGTGGTGGAAAAGGTGGCGAAAGCGAGCCCCCTCTCCGAGGGCGAGGTGGCGGGGCAGGCGATGCGTCTGGTGCGCGAGGCGTCGACCGGCCTGCCATCGCACGGCGAGGTCGACGCCCGCGCGTCGCATGTCGGGTTCTACCTGATCGACAAGGGATCGCTCCGGCTCGAACACGCGGCGCAGGTGAAGGTGTCCGCCGCCGAGGGCCTGCGCAGGATGGGCCGCCGGCATTCCCTGCTGCTCTATCTGGGCGCGATCGCGCTGTTCACCGGCATCCTTGCGGCAGGCCTCATGGCCATGGCGTACGACGAGGCGGCGCCCGATGCCTTGCTGGCGATGATCGGCATCCTGTCGCTCCTCGCCACCAGCCACCTGGCGGTGGCCCTGGTAAACCGGCTGGCCACGTCGTTCATCGCTCCGCATCCGCTGCCGCGGCTGGATTTTTCCGCAGGCATTCCGCCGCATTGCCGGACCCTGGTCGTGGTCCCGGCCATGCTGACCGGCGCCATGGCCATCGAGGACCTGGTCGAGGCGCTGGAAGTGCGCTTCCTCGCGAACCGGGACGACAACCTGTACTTCGCCCTGCTCACGGACCACAAGGACGCCGGCGAGGAAACGCTGCCGGAAGACGCGCCGCTCGCGCAGCTCGCCCGCACTCGAATCGAGGCGTTGAACCGGAAGTACGGGAAGGGCAGCTTCTTCCTCTTCCATCGCGCGCGACGCTGGAACCCCCAGGAACGCTGCTGGATGGGCTACGAGCGAAAGCGCGGCAAGCTCGCGGAACTGAATGCGTTGCTGCGCGGCGGCTCGAAAGGCCTCTTCGCGCTCGTCGTGGGCGACACCCGCCTCCTGGCGAACGTGAAATATGTGATCACCCTCGACACCGACACCCAGCTTCCCCGCGGCGCGGCGCAGCAGCTCGTGGCGACAATGGCGCACCCGCTGAATCGGCCGCGCTACGACGAAGCCAGGCAGTACGTGGCCGAGGGGTACGGCATCCTCCAGCCGCGCATGGCGGTGAGCCTTCCCGGAACCAGCCGGTCGCGCTATTCGCGCCTCTGCGGGAGCGAGCCCGGCATCGACCCGTATACCCGCACCGTGTCCGATGTCTACCAGGACCTGTTCGGCGAAGGCTCGTTCATCGGCAAGGGGATCTACGACGTCGAGGCCTTCGAGCGCTCTCTCAAGGGACGGTTTCCCGAGAACCAGATCCTCAGCCACGACCTGCTCGAAGGGTGCTATGTACGCTCCGGCCTGCTGAGCGACGTGCAGCTGTACGAGGAGTATCCCGACCGGTACAGCGCGGACGTGAAGCGCCGCCATCGCTGGATCCGGGGGGACTGGCAGATCGCGCAGTGGCTGCTCTCGCGCGTGCCCGGGAGCGGCGATCGCGGATCGCGAGGGCGCGCCAATCCGCTCTCCGGACTTTCGCAGTGGAAGATATTCGACAACCTGCGGCGCAGCGTCGTGCCGGCGGCGCTGACGCTCATGCTGCTCGCCGGCTGGACGATCCTGTCGCCGGCCTGGTTCTGGACCGTGTCCGTGCTTGGAATCATGCTGGCGCCCCCCGCGCTGGCGTCGATCGTCGAACTGCTCTACAAGCCGGCCGATGCACCGCTGGGCCTGCACCTCGCCGCGGCAATGCGATCGGCGGGACGCAACTTCGCCCTGGCGACGTTTGCGCTGGCCTGCCTGCCCCACGAGGCGTTCTTCAGTTTGCACGCGATCGCGCGCACCGCGGTGCGCATGCTGGTGACCCGGACCCGCCTCCTTGAATGGACCGCCTCGAGCGAGTCGGATCAAAGCGGCACGCAGGGCGGCCACGGCGAGTTCGCGGCCACGCTTCGCCTGATGTGGATCGGTCCGGTGATCGCCTGCGCCACGGCAATCCCTCTCGCGGCCTTCAGGCCCGCTGCCCTGGCCGTGGCCGCGCCGATTCTCCTGCTCTGGCTCGCCTCTCCCGCCATCGCCTGGTGGCTCGGACGGCCGCGGGCCCGCCGCGATTCCGCGCTCACGGCGGACGAGACTGCGTTCCTGCGCAGATTCGCCCGCAAGACATGGGCGTTCTTCGACCGCTTCGTCGGCCCCGGCGATCATTGGCTGCCGCCCGACAACTACCAGGAGCAGCCCGCCGCGGTGCTCGCGCATCGCACCTCCCCGACCAACATGGGCTTCGCGTTGCTCGCGAACCTGTCCGCGTACGACTTCGGCTACATCACGGGCGGACGGCTGGTCGAGCGCACGGCGAAAACGCTGGCCACGATGCAGGCGCTGGAGAGGTACCAGGGCCACTTCTACAACTGGTACGACACCCTCTCCCTGAAGCCGCTGCCGCCCCTCTACATTTCGTCGGTCGACAGCGGGAATCTCGCCTGCCATCTGCTCACGCTGCGCCCGGGCCTCGCTGCGCTTTGCGACGCGACGATCCTGGGGGCGCGATGGCTGGAGGGCTTTTGCGACACGCTGGGCCTGCTGGGCGACAATCGGTCCGTGCAGGAGCTGGAGACCGCTCGGCGAACTCCGCCAACGACCCTGCGCACGGCCCGGGCCGTGGTCGAGAAGCTTGCCGCGCGCGCGGCGGAAATCGCAGCAGGCGCCGATGCCATCGCCGGGAGCGATATGCAGGAGTGGTCGCAGGCCCTCGCCCGGCAGTGCGGCGACGTGCTCGGTGAACTCGCATTCCTCTTCCCGGACGCCTCGAGCGAATTTCCGCGGGCAGGCGCCATCCCGACGCTGCGTGAACTTGCCGCACTCGACGGCGAAACCGGCCAGCGCGCGAGGATGCGGATCGGTGAGATCGAGCGGCTGGGATGCCAGGCGGGCGAGCTTGCCGCCATGGAATACGACTTCCTGTTCGACTCCGATCGCAAGCTGTTGTCCATCGGATACAACGTGGCCGAGGACCGGCGCGACTCGAGCTTCTACGATCTCCTGGCTTCCGAAGCACGCGCCGCCAGCTTCGTGGCGATCGCCCAGGGCATGCTGCCCCAGGAAAACTGGTTCGCTCTCGGACGCGTGCTCACCAGCGCGAGCGGGGAGTCCGCGCTCCTGTCTTGGAGCGGCTCGATGTTCGAGTACCTGATGCCGCTGCTGGTGATGCCGGCGTACGAGGACACGCTGCTCGATCAGACCTGCCGCGCGGCGGTCCAGCGGCAGATCGCGTACGGAAACCAGCGCGGCGTGCCGTGGGGCATGTCCGAATCGGGCTACAACGCGGTCGACAGCAGCTTCAATTACCAGTACCGGGCGTTCGGCGTGCCCGGCCTCGGGCTCAAGCGCGGATTGACCGAGGATCTCGTCGTCGCCCCTTACGCCTCGGCGCTCGCGCTCATGGTGGCGCCCGCGCAGGCCTGCGCAAACCTGCAGCGGCTGGCAGGCGCGGGGCTCGAAGGAACATTCGGCTTCTATGAAGCGATCGACTACACGCCATCGCGCCTGCCGCGAGGCCAGTCGAGCGCGGTGGTGCATTCGTACATGGCGCATCACCAGGGCATGATTCTCCTGTCGCTCGACGGCCTGGTCCTGGACCGGCCGATGCAGAAGCGCTTCGCCTCGGAGCCGCTGTTCCAGGCGACGATGCTGCTGCTGCAGGAGCGGATTCCGAAGCCCACGGCGTTCCATTCGAGCACCGCCGGGCAGTTCGACATGCTCGCGCGCTCCAGCGGCCCGGAACTTCCCGTACGCGTGCTCGCGAGCGCCGACACCCCGATTCCCGAGGTCCAGCTGCTGTCGAACGGCAGGTACCACGTCATGGTGACGAACGCGGGCGGCGGTTACAGCCGGTGGAAGGACATGGCGGTCACGCGCTGGCGCGAGGACAGCACCTGCGACAACTGGGGCGCCTTCTGCTACCTGCGCGACGTGGCGAGCGGCGAGTTCTGGTCGAGCGCGCACCAGCCGACCCTCAAGCGCCCGGACAGCTACGAAGCGATCTTCTCGGAGGCGCGCGCCGAGTTTCGCCGCAGCGATCACGATTACGAGACGCACACCGAAATCGTGGTGTCACCCGAGGACGACATCGAGCTGCGCCGGCTGCGCATCACCAACCGGGCTCGCACGCGAAGGACGATTGAGGTCACGAGCTATGCCGAAGTGGTCCTCGCCTCGCCTGCCGCCGACGCGCTGCATCCGGGGTTCAGCAACCTCTTCGTGCAGACCGAGATCCTCGGCGATCGCCAGGCGATCCTCTGCACCCGCCGGCCGCGTTCGGCGACGGAAGAGGCCCCCTGGATGTTTCACCTGATGGCCGTGCACGGGGCGGACGCCGGCAGAATTTCGTACGAGACCGACCGGGCGCGATTCATTGGCCGCGCGCGCACGGTAGCGTCCCCTCAAGCCATGACGGGGCCCGAAGCGCTCTCCGGAAGCCAGGGTTCTGTGCTGGATCCGATCGTGGCGATCCGCCAGGGCATAACGCTCGATCCGGGACA
The DNA here is from genome assembly GCA_016720855.1 of Betaproteobacteria bacterium. Lineage (NCBI taxonomy): Bacteria > Pseudomonadati > Pseudomonadota > Betaproteobacteria > Betaproteobacteria bacterium. The sequence goes on from JADKJU010000002.1 coordinate 1,203,774, forward strand.
GTCGGCGACGGTCGACATGGTCAGCGGCGTCGGCGAGTCGCGCGACGCGTGCCTGACCCTCGTCGGCAAGTACCACGACCGCAACCTTGCCGATCGCGTCTTCGACCTGGCGTGGACGCACAACTGGGTGACGCTCAGGCAGATCAATGCGAGCGAGTCCGACGCGCAGCTCTACGGCCGGTTGGCGAGTTCCGTCCTCTACGCCAATTCGTCGCTTCGCGGCGAGCCCGGCGTGCTTCAGCGCAACCGCCGCGGCCAGTCCGGGCTCTGGGGCTATGCCATATCCGGCGACCTGCCGATCGTGCTGCTGCAGATCGCGGACGCGGAAAACATCGAGCTGGTGCGCCAGCTGGTGCAGGCCCACGCCTACTGGCGCCTGAAGGGGCTGGCCGTGGACCTGGTGATCTGGAACGAAGACCACGCCGGATACCGCCAGGCGCTCCAGGAACAGATCGTGGGACTGATCGCGGCGGGGATCGAGGCCCACGTGGGGGAGCGGCCGGGCGGCATCTTCGTGAGGCGCGCGGAGCAGATCGCGGACGAAGACCGCATCCTGTTCCAGTCGGTCGCTCGCGCCGTGCTGAGCGACAGGCGGGGAACGCTGGCCGAGCAGATCACGCGCGGCCTGGCCGAGGCGCGCGCACCGCACCTGAACCTGCCGCGCTTCACGCCCGCGCGAGTCGCCCGTGCGGAGCGTGCGGAAGACGCGGAGCCTGCACCGCGCGAGCTGATCCTGTCCAACCCCGTCGGCGGCTTTTCTCCGGACGGCACCGAATACGTCATCACGACTTCGCCCGGACGGGTGACGCCGGCGCCGTGGGTAAACGTGCTGGCCAATCCGCACTTCGGTACGGTCATTTCCGAAAGCGGGCTTGCCTACACGTGGAGCGAGAATGCCCACGAGTTCCGGCTCACGCCCTGGAACAACGACCCGGTCACGGATTCGAGCGGCGAAGCCTTCTACATTCGCGACGAAGAAAGCGGGGAGTTCTGGTCCCCGACGGCGCTGCCCTGCCCGGGAGAGGCGCCTTACGTCACCCGGCACGGCTTCGGTTACAGCATTTTCGAGCACGCCGAGGGCGGAATCCACTCGGAGCTGCGGGTCTACGTGGACCTGGAGACGGCGGTCAAGTTTTCGGCGCTCACGGTATCGAACCGCTCGGGCCGCCCGCGCCGGCTCTCCGCGACGGGTTACGTCGAATGGGTGCTGGGAGACCTGCGGGCGAAAACGGCCATGCACGTGATCACCGAAATCGACTCGGCGAGCGGCGCTCTGTGCGCGCACAACGCCTACAACACCGAGCTGGCCGGGAAGACCGCATATTTCGATGTCGACGACACGACCCGCCGCTTCACGGGCGATCGCACCGAGTTCCTGGGTCGTAACGGGACCCTTGGCGATCCCGCCGCCCTGTCCCGCTCGCAGCTGTCGAACAAGGTGGGCGCGGCCCTGGATCCCTGCGGCGCGATCCAGGTGTCGTTCGAGCTTGCCGACGGGCAGGAACGCGAGATCGTCTTCCGGCTGGGCGTGGCGGAAAGACGGGGCGCGAATGATGCAGGCAGCGTGGCGCGCCGCTTGCGGGGATCGGCCGTGGCGCGAGGCGCATTGGAGAAGGTGCGGCAGTACTGGAAGCGCACGCTCGGCGCGGTTCAGGTGGAAACGCCCGATCCGTCGCTGGACGTTCTGGCGAACGGCTGGCTCCTGTACCAGACCCTCGCGTGCCGGGTGTGGGCCCGCAGCGGCTACTACCAGTCGGGAGGCGCCTTCGGCTTTCGCGACCAGCTCCAGGACGTGATGGCGCTCATGCATGCCGAGCCTCGCCTCGCGCGCGAGCATCTGTTGCGCTGCGCGGCGCACCAGTTCAGCCAGGGCGACGTCCAGCATTGGTGGCATCCGCCGTCGGGACGGGGCGTGCGCACGCATTGCTCGGACGACTACCTCTGGCTAGCCTGGGCGACATGCCGCTACGTGCGGGTCACCGGGGATAGCGCGGTGCTCGATGAACCGGCCCACTTCCTCAAGGGCCGGCCGGTCCCTCCCGAAGCGGACTCCTACTACGACCTGCCCGGCCAGTCCGGCGAGTCGGCCAGCCTCTACCAGCATTGCGTGCGAGCCATCGAGCGGGGTTTCCGCTTCGGCGCGCACGGCCTGCCGCTGATCGGCTCCGGCGACTGGAACGATGGCATGAACACCGTGGGCGCGGCCGGCAAGGGCGAAAGCATCTGGCTGGGCTTCTTCCTCTACCAGGTGCTGGTGCAGTTCGCAAAGGTTGCGCGCGACCATTCAGACCCGAACTTCGCGCAGGTGTGCGAGAAGGAGGCGGCGCTCGTCCGTGCCAACATCGAGAAGCACGGCTGGGACGGCGAGTGGTACCGCCGCGCCTACTTTGATGACGGCTCGCCCCTCGGATCGGCGGCCGGCGCGGAATGCCAGATCGATTCGATCGCGCAGAGCTGGTCGGTGCTTTCCGGTGCCGGCGATGAGGAGCGTTCGCTCAAGGCGATGCTGGCCGTGGACCGGCGCCTCGTCCGCCGGGAGCACGGCCTGGTGCAGTTGCTGGATCCGCCGTTCGACAAGCCGGGATCGAATCCCGGATACATCAAGGGCTACGTCCCGGGAGTGAGGGAGAACGGCGGCCAGTACACCCACGCGGCGATCTGGGCGGCCATGGCGTTCGCCGAACTGGGCGACAGCCGCCGCGCGTGGGAATTATTCAGCATGATCAATCCCGTGAACCATGCCCTGACCGCCGGGACCGTCGCTACCTACAAGGTGGAGCCGTACGTGGTCGCGGCCGACGTCTACGCCGTCACTCCCCACATCGGGCGCGGCGGATGGACCTGGTACACGGGCTCAGCCGGCTGGATGTACAGGCTGATTGCGGAATCGCTTCTGGGATTGAGGCGCGAAGGAAACAAGCTGCGCCTCTTGCCGTGCCTGCCGGCGGAATGGGAAGGATTCAATCTGCGCTACCGGTACGGCGAGACCGTCTACCGTATCGCCGTGCTGAACGCGCGCGGCGCAAGCGCAGGCACGCGAGTGACGGTGGACGGCGTGGAACAACCCGACCCGGTGATTGCGCTCGTCGACGACCGCCAGGAACATTCAGTCGAAGTGGAACTTGACCGCGAATCACCGCCTTGAGCCGAGCGATGTGCGGGCATTCGATGCCGGATTGCGCTCGCCTCGAGTTCGCGTGTAGTGTGATCCGGTGACCCGTTTCGCCATTCTCTTCTTCGTCATCGTGACCGCGCTCTTCGCCGCGGAGCTGACCGTTCCCGCCCAGAGCGCCCTGGTGATTCCCTGGACCGAAGGACTCGCGCGCCTGAGCGCGGGGCTGGCCACGCTCATCGACCCGCAGGTCGTCGCCTACGGCAAGATCCTGCAAAGCACCAGGAACGGCTTCGCGGTCTCCATCGAGGCGGGATGCAACGGGATCGAGGCGGCGCTCATCCTGATCGCGGCCATGCTCGCCTTCCCCGCGCCGTGGAAGCACCGGCTGATCGGGATAGCCGTCGGCCTCGTCGCCATCCAGGCGCTCAACGTCGTGCGTGTCGTGAGCCTCTTCTACCTGGGCCAGTGGAGCATGAGCGCCTTCGAATGGGCGCACCTGTACCTGTGGCAGGCGCTCATCATGCTCGACGTGCTGGTCGTCTGGCTGATCTGGATCCGGACGGTGCCGGAAAGAGCGGGGTCGCCGGTACATGCGGCCTGACGACGCGCTCGGCGGATTTGTCCTCAGGTCGGTGCTCTGGCTGCCGGTCTGCTTTGCGGCGTGGTACTGGAGCGCACCGCTCCTCGCCTTCTTCGTCGGCCCCCTGGCGCGGGCGTTCGTCGACGGATTCCAGTCCGGCCTGGTGACCGTTCTGGAGCAGACGGGAAGGAACCTGGCTTTCGTGACCCGCATCACGGTGACGGCCAGCAATGGAGAGATCGGGTTCCTCGTGCCCGAGGTCGATTCGCTCCTGTACACCTACGGGCTTGCCCTCTTCGCTGCCCTGATGCTGGCTGCGCGCGCAAAGGCCTGGATGCTTCTCGTCGGCGCGGTGGCCCTCCTGCCATTCCAGGCCTGGGGGGTCGCCTTCGATGTCCTGGTGCAGATCGGCGTGAAGGCCGGCCCGGATGTCGCCGGGCAGGCGGGATTGATCGGCTGGAAGCGCGAGGCGATCGCGCTGGGCTACCAGCTCGGCGGGCTCATTTTCCCGACCCTGATTCCGGTCGTGCTATGGGTGGCGTTCAACAGGCCGTTCCTGGAGAACGTGCTGGGCTCTCGAGCGAAAAGCCTTGGCACGGGTACGCCATAGCCCGGCGATTCGACGCCTCGCATGTGACAAGGGGCGCTTTCGCGCCCCTTGTGCGTGCCGCGTTGGAGAACCGGCGACCCTAGGTGTTACGCCTGCGAATCGCCGCGAAACCGGCGGCCGCGAGCAGCATCGCCAGCGCGATCATCGCCCACTCCGACAGCGTGGGAACGCCCGAGGCCCCGCCCGCCGGACCGCCGCCAGCGGGGACGAAAGGTGGCGGCACACCGCCCATGCCGCCGCCAGCGCCGCACGCGGCAAAGGACACGTTGTTGTTATCCAGCGTCACCGCGGCAGTTCGCGCCAAGGCTCGCCCGACCAGGTTGGAGCCGTTGGCCATGGTGATGGCCGATTGCGCAAGGATGTTTCCTTTCATCTGACTGCCTACACCAATCGTTGCGGAGGTGCCGATTCGCCATTGCGCGCCGCAAGCGTTACCGCCATTGATGAAGTTGACGTTGCCCGCGGTCGTGAGCGTGCTTCCTGTCTTGAAGGTCCAGACCGCATTGGGGTTGCCCTGGGCGTCGAGAGTGAGGTTTCCCGTCAATTGAGCTGACGTCGCAAAGCAATAGACGCCGGGAACGAGCGTGAGTCCACCCAGATCGATGCCGGTCAAGTCAGCTGTGCACGCAAGGCCAGTCAAGGTATTGAACGCGGTCGTGAGGTCATTCTGCGCGGCAAGCGACGTCGCATCGGCTGCATGCATCACTCCAGCGATTGCGCACGGAACGGGGATGCCAACGATCGCCGCCCCTGGGCTGGTGCCCACATCTCCCGTGAGGGAGGACGCGCCGACGCAGGTCACCGTCGGGCCGGCCAGGACCGCGAAGGGAACCAGGCTCGCGCCCAGGTATTGCTGGGCGAATGTCGAGGTGGAAACCAGAAGAAGCGTGGCGAAGCCTGTGCCCGCCATGACGAGCAGATTCTTAAGGTGCATTGACAATCTCCATGTTGGCCAAGTCACCTGCGCGGGAAATCCCTTGCCGTATTTGCGATGGCGCCATGGCGGTGTCGTGGATGGCGAAGGTCGGCAATTGTTCGCTCTCCACCGGATGAGGCAATGGACATTTGATCGCCGTTGGCCGGCGCTGTCCGTGCGCTGGCGAACATTTCCATCCGCGGTCGCACCTTGCCTTGGCGCCGCTGTGGCCCCGCTGGATCGCGTCCTCGACGGGCGCTGGCGGAAGCGAAGTTCGCTGGCGCACAGACTGCTTCCTGCAATCGCGCTATAGGTATGCACTCCGGTTGCCCGGATCCCTTCGGAGAATCGCATGAACATGACACTCGCCATCGGCCCCTTGGTTTCCTTGATCGCAGGCATCCTCATCCTGGCCGTGCCGCGGCTTCTGAATTACATCGTCGCCATCTACTTGATCGTCATCGGCGTGCTCGGGCTCTTCGGCGCGGGTGGATTTCACCTCCGGTAGGGGCATGCAAGTCGACAGTCCGACCAGGCAACCCGAGCGGCGTGCGTGAGGCCGGCCACAGGACCTATGTTTTCCGGATTTGCACATCGACTGGCGAGGCGAACGCCCGCCTGGCTGGCCCGCCACCGGGACGTTCTCGCGGCGTCGGTGAGGGCCTGGGTCAACCACCGCGCCGACAGCAAGGGTGCGGCGCTGGCCTTCTACACGCTGTTTTCGATGACGCCGATCCTGGTAATGGCGATTGCGGTTGCCGGGTATTTCTTCGGCGCAGAGGCCGCGCAGGGCGAGATCATTGCCCAGGTATCGAGCCTCGTGGGACCCAACGGGGCCCAGGCGATCCAGGCCCTGCTGGTCGCCGCGCGCAACCCCGCGTCCGGGCTGCTGGCAACGATGGTGGCGAGCGTGGTGTTCCTGGTGGCCGCGACCACCGTCTTCGTGGAGCTGAAAAGCAGTCTCGACGAGTTGTGGGGAATCGATCCGCGCGCCAAGCCGGTGCAGGCCCGCTCGGCGTTCGGCCTCATCCTGCAGACCCGGCTGCTGGCCTTCGGGCTGGTGCTCGTCCTCGCCTTCCTCCTGCTGATTTCGCTGGTCGTGAGCGCCGGGCTGTCCGTGGTCGAAAGCCGCGCGGCAGTCCTCTGGGGCGGTTCCGCCGTGGCCCTGCAGGCGGCATCGTCGATCATCTCGCTGGGCGTCGTCGCGTGCCTCTTCGCCGTGATCTACAAGATGCTGCCGGATGCGCCGCTCTCGTGGCGAGACGTCTGGAGCGGGGCGGCGTTCACTTCCGCGCTGTTCAGCCTCGGCAAGTATGCGATCGGCCTGTATATCGGCGGCAGCGGGATCGCCTCGAGCTTCGGCGCGGCGGGCTCGGTCATCGCGCTCCTGCTGTGGGTCTACTACTCGGCGCAGATCTTCTTCTTCGGCGCGGAGTTCACGCGCCAGTACGCGCTGCGGGTTGGCAGCCTGCGGCAATTCCGGCCGCTTTCCTAGGCGGCCGGGTTCGCACGGCGGGTGTCGCTATCCCTTCTTGCCGCCGAAGACCAGGAGCAATCCACCGACCACGATCGCTCCGACACCCGCCCAGACCGGGATGTTGACGGTTTCCTTGTCCTTGACCGACAACTCGATGGGGCCCAGCTTCATCTCGTGGGTTTCCTTGGTGTAGCTGAAGCTGCCATAGGCCAGGCCGAGAGCGCCGGCGACGATCAGTGCGATTGCGATGGCTTTAAGTGCGTCCATGTCTTCTCCTCGAGAGCGATGTCACGGTTCAGGATGCGGTGCCCCAGGCACTTCGGCCAAGCGAAGGGCAATCGGAATGCCGTCGCTCGTACCCGAACGGCGGTTGAGGCTGGGCCGGCGCGCCGACAGACTGGAGCTGGGCGGGGATCGATTCACGCTTGGAGGTCGTGGGCATGGGTCATGGGCACATTCCGGTCGGGGCGCGGTGACTCCACCGACCCAAGGCTAGTCTAGGAGTCCGGACTTGCTTCATCTGTGCGCCCGCGCACGGATCGCATCGTCGCGAATCGAAAGCGGGCAGGCGCTCCGCCTGGAGCCGGCGCCTGTGTTGCGCACCGTACAGACCGGCACGGCCATCGCGCGGCAAGCTGGACGCACTTCAGAGAGGAACTCCGCAATGCGGCAGCCTCGCCACGCCGGCAACGGCGCATCACGGCCCCTCAAGTTCGCAGCGACATGCAGCTCTCAACCGGAGAAACGCATCATGAAAAGCAGGCTTCGTTACATCCCCCTGGCCATCGGCCTCGCCATGGCCGGCAGTGCCTTTGCCAACGTCACGTTCTACGAACGCGAGAATTTTTCGGGACGGGAGATCACCCTAAACCAGTCCGCGGCCAATTTCGACAACATGGGGTTCAATGATCGCGCCCGCTCGGCGGTCGTCAACAGCGGCCAATGGGAAGTGTGCGTCGACGCCGGGTTCAACGGCGAGTGCCAGGTGATCGGGCCCGGGCGATATCCGGATCTCGGCGGGATGGCGAAGCGCATCAGTTCCGTGCGGCCGGTTTCGGACTCCATGTCGCAGCGCGGGCACGAAGGCCAGAGGCATGGTGGCGACCGCAGGGCGCGCGCCATGCTGTTCGAGGGCCAGAATCTCTCGGGACGTTCGTTCGCGCTCAAGAGCGGCATGATCTCGAATCTCGACGGCACCGGATTCAACGACCGGGCGTCGTCGTTGCGCGTCGAAAGCGGCTACTGGGTCTTCTGCAGTGACGCCAACTTCGGCGGCGAATGCCGCACGTTCGGCCCCGGGGACTACGCCAGCCTGCCGTCGGGTCTTGACGAGAGGATCTCGTCTGGCCGCCGCATTTCGGACGAATACCCGTACAGCCAGAAGCCGAACTGGCAGCGCTAGACGTTCAGATGAAGAAGGCCCGCGGAACGCCTTGATGGCGCTCCGCGGGCTTCCCTTTTCTGCTTGCTGCTGCCAATTCCCTGCGTCAGGCCTTGGCGTCGTTGACGGCTTGCTTCAGGTCGCCGACGGCCTTCTGAACCTTGCCTTCGGCCTGGTTCTTCAGACCCATGATTTGCTGTTCCTTGCTGCCGACCAGCTTGCCGGCTTCCTCCTGGATCTTGCCGCCGATATCCCTTGCCGCGCCCTTGACTTGATCCTTGTTCATGGTGAACTCCTCTATGATCGGTTGGAAAATCTCCTGAACGAACCGGAATCGGTTCGCGCTCCGGGTCACACGAAAGTTGAACCGTGTGGTTGAGAGGATGGTAGATCGGAGCGGGAGGGGCGTCGGTGCGCTCGGCAACATTGGGGAGACGCTGCGGCATCCCTGTTGTTGGGTGCGCTATCGCACGGACGAAATCGGCGCCTTTCCGCAACCTTGTCGCCATGGACGAAGAGGGGGTGCCTTGGATCGATCGAGAGTAACGCTGGCGGCAGCGTTGTCGGGGATCGCGCTCGCGATCGGCGGATGTGGCGGCGGAGGCGGCAGCGATGCGCCCGGCCCCTTGCACATGCTGGCCATCGTGCAACCCCTGCCGGTTCCGGGGCCGTATGCGGTGGCGTGCAGCAACGTCGCGCAGGACTTCAGCCGGCTGGCTGCCGGCGAGGACGTGACGGGCTACTGGGAGGGCTTGCCCTCGGCCGGCGGCGCGCCGAGATATGCGATTGACCTGCTGGCCGACCCGGCGAATGCGCTCTCCGTCACCGTGACGGCACCGAACGAGAGTGGCCTCTACGGGTCGTTTGCCGGAAGGCCGGTTGGGTTCGTGGTGCTCGCCTGCTACCCGACCGCCGCGGACAATCCCCGTGCCGACTATCCTCTGCCGACGGGCAAGGTCGTTCCGCACATGCAAACGGGCGCGAGTCCGCCGCTGTTCGCCGACGCCGCGGTGCGATATCCGGTGCTTGCGTTCTCGCACGGCTACCGCGGCAGCCCCCTTTCGAGCGACTACCTGGCGGTGCTGTCCCTGTTCGCGAGCTACGGCTACGTCGTGGTGGCGCCGTTTCACGGCGATCCCCGATTTGCCGACCTCGGCGTCGACGACCTCGGCGACGCCGTGAGGTTCCTGGCGCACATGAGCGACGCCAATGCGATGCAGGCCCTGCGTCCGCTTTCGATGTCGGCCGCGTTCGACCTCGTGCTTTCGCATCCGCAATGGCGCGACCACGTCGATGCGAACCAGATCGGGGGCTTCGGGGCGAGCATGGGCGGCGAGACTCTCATGCTGATGGGGGGCGCGGGATTGACCACGGCGTTCGGGCAGTCATGGACCCAGGTAACGACCGACCCGCGACTCAAGGCGGCGGTGGGCTACGTGCCCTATTTCGGTCAGCCGTTCCTGCCGGCATTCGGTCGCGACCAGCATGGACTCGACGACGTGAAGCTGCCCTATCTCGCCATCAGCGGGACGGCGGACACGACGGCACCCATCGCCATGACGCAGCAGGGCATGGGTCGCCTTGCCGGGACGCGCGAACTCGTCTCGCTGGTCGGCGTGAAGCACGAATTCAATGTTGCATCGACCGGCGACATCTTCACCTGGTCGCTCATGTTCCTCGATGCGGAGGTTCGCGGACTTGCGTCCGCGCGACGCCAGATGGCGGCAATGACGAGCGTGGCCGGCGGGGGCGACGATCGCGTGGTGATTCCCTACAACGGCCCGGCCCCGAACTGAAGGCGCGTGACGGGCCGGAACCGCCGCGGCCCCATGCGGGGCTCCGGCTCAGGCGACCTGCTGGATCCCGGCGATGAGCCAGGTCGCCTTGCGATCGGTCATGCTTTTTCGAACGTGCCAGATCTCGTCGACGGGTTCGGGATTCGCGCCGGCCGATTCCCGGATGAGACCGGTGTAGCGCACGCTCGCGATCGCGTAGTCGCCCTCGACCACGGCCTCGACGAGCTTCGCGTCGATGCTGACGACTTCCGTCTTCTGGGGCGCGTCGCCGCGCTCGCCCACCTGCATCGAGATTTCCGCGAACATCTCCGGCGTCGTGTAGTCGCGGATGTCGTCCAGGTCCTTCGCGTCGTTGGCCGCCTGCAGGCGGATGAAGGAAGTCCTGGCCACGCGCAGGAACGGCTCGGTCTCGAAGCCCGGGATCGGCGTGGAAGCGCTTCCCGCGGGAGCCTCGACCGGAGCGCCAGCGCCGCCGCCGATATTCAGGGCAGGGCGCATCGTGGGTTCCACATTGCCGACACCGGCGAATTCGACCGGCGCATTCGCGGTGGAAGTCCTGCGCGACGCGAACGCGCGCCAGGCCATGAAGGCCACTCCGGCGATGAGCAGCAGCGTGAGGATGCCCCCCATCCCGCCCAGGCCACCGCTGAAGAGCGAGCCGATCAGCGCGCCCATGCCGAGCCCCGCGATCAGGCCGCCCCACCGGCTCATGAAGCTCGGCTTGGGCGGCGGGGTGGTCGGGACGGGTGCGGCCTGCGCAGGCTTTGCCGGGGCGGGCGTGGCGGCCGGCGCTGCCGGGGCGCTGGTGGCGCTCCTCTGCTTGCCGAGATTGCTTCCGCCGCCGAAGCGCCTGGCGGCATCCGAGTCGCCCGCGGCGAAAGTGAGGCTCAGGAGCGCAGCAGTCAGCAAAAGTGATAGTTTCATGAGGTTCTTCCCGGTGCTCAGCCGGCAGGATTGCCGGTCGTGGATGAGGGGCGCTGCGGTATTGCTGGGCAGGCACGGTGGAGAGTATAGCCGGGACCCGCGATTTCAAGGGGGCCCCGCGCGTCAGTCGATCTTCACCCAGGTCATCTCGATGTAGTTGTCCGGCCGGTGGAACACGGTGACGCCCTTCCTCACCGCCCAGGGAATCATCTGGCGGTGCAACGGGATCGTGTAGGCGTTCATGCGCACGCGCTGCAGGGCTTCCTCCATCAGCGCCGAGCGCTTCGCCGGATCCATTTCGACGTCGCTGCGCTCGATCAGCCGGTCGAGTTCCGAGTCCCTGAACTTGCCGGAATTGAAGTCGCCCTTGCCCTTGCCGTCGAAGGAGTGCAGCACCGGTCCGAGCGTAAGGCCGGGGTCCGTGGCCGCACCGCCCCAGCCGTAGAGGTGGATCGCGAAGTCGGTCTGGTCCACTTTCTGGAAGAACTGGGCGCGCGGCAGCAGCACGAGGGAAGCCTTCACCCCGATGCGCGCCAGCATGGCGGCGAGCGCCGTGCAGATGCGCTCGTCGTTCACGTAGCGATTGTTGGGGCACAGGAGCTGCGTCTCGAACCCCTGCGGGAATCCGGCCTCCGCCAGAAGCTTCTTCGCGCGCTCCGGGCCGTAGGGGAGCAATCGCGGCTCGAGCGAGGCGTAGCTCGAGCCCCGGGCGGGCACCATCGCGCCCGTGGGCACCGATTGCCCGCGCATCACCTGCGAGCGGATGGCCTCGACGTCGATCGCCGCGTAGAGAGCCTGCCTGACGCGCTTGTCGGTGAAGGGGTTGCGCCCCTTCACGTTCGAGTACTTGAGCTCGCCGCGCATCTGCTCCATCACGAGGAAGATGACGCGGTTCTCCGGGCCCTCGACGATGGTCACCTGCGGGTTGAACTTGAGCCGGGCGATGTCCTGCAGGGGAGGATCGAGGACGAAGTCGATCTCGCCGGAGACGAGTGCCGCCATGCGCGTCGCATCGGACTTGATGGGGCGATAGACGATCTCGTCGACATTGCCCTCGAAGCGGCCCGCCGCGATGCCCCACCAGTCCGGGTTCTTCTTCAGGACGGTCTTCACCTCCGGCTCCCACGAGACGAAGCGGAAGGGGCCGGTGCCGTTGGCGTTACGCGAGGCGTAGGTATCCTCGGCGCTTTTGAAGTCCTGCGGCTTCGTCGCGCCGTTCTTCAGCGCCCACGCGCGGCTCATGATCATGATCGTGTTCACGTACTCGAGCAGGATCGGCGCCGGGCCGGGGGTGGCGATCTCCACCGTGTGATCATCCACGCGGCGGGGCTTGCCGATGGCGTTGGCGAAGGTCTTGAAGTTGGAGCTGGGCAGTTGCGCGCGCTCGATCGAGAACACCACGTCGTCGGCGGTGAAGGGGGTGCCGTCGTGGAACTTCACGCCCTTCCTCAGGTTGAAGCGCCAGGTGGTGGCGTTCACCTGCTCCCAGGAGGTGGCGAGCGCGGGTACCAGCCTCAGGTTTCTATCGCGGGCCGTGAGGCGCTCGAAGAAATGATAGGAAAGGAGGGTGTTGATCCCCTCGTTCTGCGCGTGGGGGTCGGCGGTGAGGAAATCGCCCTGCGAGGACCAGCGGAATGTGGCGGCCAGCCCCGGAAGGAGCCAGGTCGCGATCAGCAGGGCGACCAGAGCTCGCATCGGGGAAGGCGATCCGGGGACGTGTTCGCGAACACGCCCCCGAAGGGGCCTACTTGATCTTGACCCAGGTGGCCTGCAGCCAGTTGTCGGCGCGGTGGATCACCTCCACGTTGGCGCGCGAGGCCCACGGGATCACCTGCAGGTGCAGCGGGATGTGCAGCACCTGGTCGTGGTGCATCTGCATCGCCTTGTTGATCGTTTCCTGCCGGTGCGCGGGATCGGTGTCGCCCTTGGCGGAGTCGATGAGCGCATCGAACTCGGGCACCTTGTAGTTGCCCCAGTTGTAGTCGCCGTCGCCCTTGTCATTGCGGCTGTGCAGGACGGGCTGCAGCGTGAAGATCGCGTCCGTGGTGGCGCCTCCCCAGCCGAGCATGTACATGGAGACGTCCAGGCGCTGCGCCTTCGGGAAGTACTGCGCGCGCGGCAACGCGTTCACCTTCATCGTGATGCCGCCACGGGCCACCATGCCTGCGACCGCCACGCAGATCTTCTCGTCGTTGATGTAGCGGTTGTTGGGGCAGTCGAGCGTGACCTCGAAGCCGTCGGGATAGCCCGCCTGCGCCAGCAGCTTCTTCGCCGCCGCCACGTCGTAAGGGTAGCGCTTGTCCATCTCCGGCGGGATGCCCGCGCGCGTCGGGTTGGGCAGGTTGATCGCCGTGGGCACGGAAAGCCCGCGCATCACCGCCTTGTTGATGGCGTTCACGTCGATCAGCCGGTACATGGCCTCGCGCACGCGCCGGTCCTTGAAGGGGTTCTTGCCTTTCACGTTGGAGTAGAGCAGCTCGTCGCGCGCCTGGTCCATGCCCAGGAAGATGATGCGGTTCTCGCGCCCCTCGTAGACCTTCACGTTCCTGTCCTGCTTGAGCTTGCCGATGTCCTGCACCGGCGGGTCGAGGACGAAGTCGAGGTCGCCCGAAAGGAGGGCGGCCATGCGCGTGCCCTCCGACTTCACGGGCGTGTAGACGATGTCGTCCACGTTGCCGTCGAAGTAGCCCGGCACCTTCAGGCCCCACCAGTTCGCGTTCTTCCTGAACACGCTCTTCACGTCCGGCTCGCGCGACACGAGAACGTAGGGCCCGGTGCCCATGGCGTTGCGGGCCGTGTAGGCCTCCTTCTCGTTCGTGAAGTCCTGCGCCTTCACGGCGTTGTTCTTCTCGCACCAGCTCTTGCTCATCATGAAGAGGCTGTTGGCGAGCATCTCGAGCATCACGGGGTTCGGCACCGGCGTGGTGAGCTCGACCGTGTAGTCGTCGATTTTGCGCGGCTCGCCCACCGCGTTGCCGTACACGCGGAAGTTGGAGGTCGGGCCCTGCAGGCGCCTGATCGAGAAGACGACGTCGTCGGCCGTGAAGTCCGAGCCATCGGTCCACTTCACGCCCTTCCTCAGGTTGAACACCCAGACCGTGGGGCTCGTCTGCTTCCAGCTCGCGGCGAGCGCGGGAAGGATCTCGAGCTTCTTGCCGCGCGTGACGAGCGGCTCGTAGACGTGGCCGTTGATCGAGTTGGTGAGCAGCTCGTTCTGCGCCATGGGATCGGCGGTGAGGTAGTCGCCCTGGCTGGACCAGCGAAGGGTTTTCGCGCCGGCAAGCGAGGCGCAAGCCAGGATGGCGATCGAGACGGCGACGGTCAGGATTCGGCGCATGGGATTCTCCTCCGGTCGGAAGCGGCCCATGATACGCGAAGGGCGCGGCGCTATACTTTCAGGTTCACCGAGGAGGAAACGCCATGAATGCCGCCGTTGACCGCAAGCCTTGCCCGCCCGTCCTCAAGGATCCTTCGCTTCTGCGCGACCGGTGCTATCTCGACGGCGCCTGGGCGGACGCCGATTCGGGGCGACGCTTCGACGTGGACAATCCCGGGGACGGCACGATCGTCGGCTCCGTGCCCGACATGGGCGCGGCGGAAACGCGGCGCGCCATCGAGGCGGCCGAACGGGCCTTGCCCGCGTGGCGCGCGGCCCCGGCCAAGGAGCGCTCGAAGATCGTGCGCAAGTGGTACGAGCTCATCATGGCCAACGCGGACGACCTGGCGCTCATCCTCACCACGGAGCAGGGCAAGCCCCTGGCCGAGGCGAAGGGCGAAATCCTGTACGGCGCCTCCTTCGTCGAGTGGTTCGCGGAGGAAGCCAAGCGCATCTACGGCGACACGATCCCCAGCCCCACCGTCGACCGGCGCCTCATCGTGCTGAAGCAGCCCATCGGGGTGTGCGCCGCGATCACGCCGTGGAATTTTCCCAACGCGATGATCACGCGCAAGATGGCACCGGGTCTCGCGGTGGGCTGCACCTTCGTCCTGAAGCCCGCGGAACAGACGCCGTTCTCGGCGCTGGCGCTGGCGGAGCTCGCCGAGCGCGCCGGCTTCCCGAAGGGCGTCATCAACATCGTCACCGGCGATGCGCCCGCCATCGGCAAGGAGCTGTGCGCGAACCCGATCGTGAAGAAGGTGACCTTCACCGGGTCCACGGAAGTGGGCCGCATCCTCATGCGCCAGAGCGCCGACACCGTGAAGAAGCTCTCGCTGGAGCTGGGCGGAAACGCGCCCTTCATCGTCTTCGACGACGCCGACCTCGACGCGGCCGCCGATGGCGCCATGGCCTCCAAGTACCGCAACGCGGGGCAGACCTGCGTGTGCGCCAACCGCATGTACGTGCAGGACAGCGTTTACGACGCCTTCGCCGCGAAGCTCGCCGAGCGCATGAAGAGCCTCAAGGTGGGCATGGGAACGCAGGCGGGCGTGAACCTCGGGCCGCTGATCGACGCGCAGGGCCTGGCGAAGGTCGAGGAGCACGTGGCGGACGCGGTGGCCAAGGGCGCGACGGTGGTGGTGGGCGGCAAGCGGTCCGCGCTGGGCGGGCGGTTCTACGAGCCCACGCTCCTCACCGGCGTCACGTCCGGGATGAAGGTGTCGCGCGAGGAAACTTTCGGCCCCGTGGCGCCGCTCTTCCGGTTCAAGGACGAGGCCGAGGCACTGGAGCTCGCCAACGCGACGGAGTTCGGCCTGGCCGGGTACTTCTACGCCCGCGACGTGGGGCGCGTCTTCCGCGTGGCGGAGGGCATGGAGACGGGGATGGTCGGCGTGAACGTCGGCATCATCGCCAACGAAGTGGCTCCCTTCGGCGGCGTGAAGCAGTCGGGGCTCGGACGCGAGGGTTCCAGGTACGGCGTCGAGGATTTCCTCGAGATCAAGTACGTGTGCCTTGGTGGAATCCAGTGACGGTAGCGAGTGATGCGGGACAAAAACGGGGACACGGATGAACACGGATGAACACGGATAATTCGAGTGTTTATCTTGATCATGTGACGCCTTCCCGAATGATGGCCCATCGGCATCACCATCGCCTTGATATCGAATCCTGAAGGAAATATCCGTGTTCATCCGTGTTCATCCGTGTCCCCGTCTTTGGCTGGCCTCACTCCTTGTCGCCACCTCATTCGCCGCGACAGCGCAACTCAGGCCCTCGCAGCCGGAGCCGCCCAGCGGCTGGACGACGAAGGCGCTGGTCACCGCGAAGAAGTACGCCGTCGTCGCGGCCCACCCCCTTGCCGCCGACGCCGGCCTCGCGATGCTGGACAAGGGTGGGAGCGCGGTGGATGCCGCCATCGCCACGCAGCTCGTCCTGGGCCTGGTCGAGCCGCAAGCCTCCGGGCTCGGAGGCGGCGCATTCCTCATCGTCCACGAGGCGAAGGGCAAGCGCACCTTTGCCTATGACGGGCGCGAGACGGCTCCCTCCGGGGCCCTGCCGCAACTTTTCATCGGCGCCGACGGCAAGCCCATGCCCTTCCAGGCCGCCGTGGTCGGCGGGCGCTCCGTGGGCGTGCCAGGCACGCCACGCCTGCTGGAGGTAGCGTACGCGAGGCACGGAAAGCTCCCTTGGGCGACGATCTTCCAGCCCGCCATCGACATCGCCGAGAAAGGCTTTCCGATGTCGCACCGGCTCTTCACTCTGGTGAGCAAGGATGCGAGCCTCGCGGAGCAGCCGGCGGCGAGGGACTACTTCCTCGGTCCCGACGGGAAGCCGAAACCCGTCGGCACGCTGCTGAAGAATCCCGAGTACGCGCGCACGCTCCGGGCCATCGTCGCGAAGGGCGCGGACGCCTTCTACGGCGGCGAGATCGCGGCCGATATCGTGGCGGCCGTGCGCGCTCACCGGAATCCCGGCTCCATGACGCTCGAGGACCTGTCCGGCTATCGCGTTCGCGATGTGGAACCGCTCTGCGGCGGCTACCGCGAATGGACGCTGTGCGGCATGCCGCCGTCGTCGTCCGGGGGCATCGCCGTGCTGCAGATCCTGGGCGTGCTCCAGGGACGCGACATGGCGAACCTGCGGCCGGGCTCTGCGCACGCCGTGCACCTCGTCTCGGAAGGCGGCCGCCTCGCCTTCGCCGACCGCAACCGCTACGTGGGCGACGATCGCTTCGTCGACGTGCCGGTGAAAGGGCTCGTGGACGCGGGCTACCTCGCGGACCGCGCAAAGCTGATCGCCACCGACAAGGCGATGGGCCGCGCGCAGCCGGGTCATCCGCCGGGCCTCAGGGTGGCGTTTGCCGACGACCCGGTGGACGAGGTCGCGGGCACCAGCCACATCGCGGTCGTGGACGGGCAGGGAAACGCCGTCTCCATGACGACGACCATCGAGGGCTACTTCGGCTCGAAGCAGATGGTGCACGGGTTCCTCCTCAACAACGAGCTCACCGATTTCAACTTCCAGCCGGTCGAGCAGGGGCACACGGTCGCCAATGCCGTGGCGCCCGGCAAGCGGCCGCGCAGCTCCATGGCCCCCTTTGTCGTGCTGGACGCGAAGACGGGCCGCCTGGAGGAGGTGATCGGCAGCCCCGGCGGCAGCCTCATCATCAACTACGTCGCCAAGGCGCTCCTCGCGACGCTGGACTGGAAGATGGACATGCAGTCGGCCCTCGCGCTTCCCAACTTCGGCAGCCGCGGGGGGCCCACCGAAATCGAGGCGGGCACGGAACTCGAGGGCGTGTCCGCCGCTCTGAAGGCGATGGGCCACGAGGTTCGCGCCATCGACATGACCAGCGGACTGGCCGGCATCCGCCGAACGCCGACGGGCTGGGAAGCCGGTGCCGACCCGCGTCGCGAAGGCGTGGCTCGCGGCCGCTAGACCTCATTTCCGGCTTTTCCGACAATCCGAAACGCAGAGAAAGGAAACACCTTGAAGAAGATCGTCATCGCAACCGCCCTTGCCATCGCGCCGATTGCCGCCCTTGCACAAATCGGCATGGCGCCTGCGGCTGCCGCGACGCCGGCCCCGGCCGTCACGGAGCTGGTCAAGAAGGACACCAAGGTCGGTGAAGGCAAGCTTGCCGAGAAGGAAAAGGCCGTCCTCGTGCACTACACCGGCTGGATCTACGATCCGAAGGCCCCCGACCACAAGGGCGCCCAGTTCGACACTTCCGTGGGAAGGGCCACTCCGTTCAGCTTCTTGATCGGCAGGGGGCGCGTCATCAAGGGCTGGGACGAAGGCGTTCCCGGGATGAAGGAAGGCGGCAAGCGAACGCTCATCATTCCGCCCGCCATGGGTTACGGCGACAAGGGGGCCGGCGGCGTCATCCCGCCCAACGCGACGCTGCTGTTCGAAGTCGAGCTCATCACCGTGATCAACTGAAACAGGGAGGGGCATCCGAATGCAAGTCACCAGCGCCAGCTTCCGGGACGGTGCGCCGATTCCCGCCGAATTCGCCTTCTGCGCGATGGACTCGAAGACGCACGCCACGCTTTCGCAGAACCGCAATCCGCAGCTTGCCTGGACGGGCGTTCCTGCGGGCACGAAGTCCTTCGCGATCGTCTGCCACGATCCCGACGTGCCCAGCCGGGGAGACGACGTGAACCAGGAGGGGCGCACGGTGCCGGCTTCGCTGGCGCGCGTCGATTTCTTCCACTGGGTACTGGTGGACCTGCCGGCCTCGGTGACTTCCGTTGCGGCGGGCGAATTCGCCTCGGGCGTTACTCCCCGGGGCAAGCCCGGCCCGGCGGCGGCTCATGGCGCGCGTCAGGGCACCAACGACTACACGGGGTGGTTCGCGTCAGACAAGGACATGGCCGGCGACTACTACGGCTACGACGGTCCGTGCCCCCCGTGGAACGACGAGATTGCGCACCACTACGTGTTCACGGTCTTCGCGCTCGACGTCGCGAGGCTCGCGGTGAACGGTCCCTTCATGGGCGCCCAGGCTCGCGAGGCGATGAGGGGTCACGTGCTCGGGCAGGCCTCGATCACCGGCCGCTACACGCTCAACCCGGCCGTCAGGCTCTAGTGCCCGTCGGCATCCTGGTCATCGGCGACGAGATCCTGTCCGGCAAGCGGCAGGACAAGCACTTCGCCAAGGCGGTCGAGATCCTTGGCAGGCGCGGGCTCGAGCTCGACTGGGCGGAGTACCTCGGCGACGATCCGGCGCGCATCACCACCACCCTGCGCCGGACGTTCGCGACGGGCGACATCGTGTTCTCGTTCGGCGGAATCGGCGCAACGCCCGACGACCACACGCGGCAATGCGCGGCGGCGGCGCTGGGCCGGCTTCTCGCGCGCCATCCGGACGCGGTGAGGGAGATCGAGGCGCGCTTCGGCGAAGGCGCGTATCCGAAGCGCGTGCTGATGGCGGAGTTTCCCGAGGGTGCCGATGTCGTTCCCAACCCCGTGAACCGCATCGCCGGCTTCAGCGTAGGCACGCACTACTTCCTGCCCGGCTTTCCCGAGATGGCCTGGGCGATGATGGAGTGGGCGCTCGACACGAAGCATCGCGCGATCTTCCGCGACCACCTCCCCTTCGAGGAGGCAATCATCGTGAGCGGCGCGGGCGAGTCCGACCTGCTCGAGATCATGAACGCGGTGGTGCGCGACTATCCCGAGCTCAAGCTCTCGAGCCTGCCGACGTTTTCCGGCGGCGGGGCCCGGCTCATCGAACTTTCCGTGCGCGGGGATTCCGGGCGCGTCCCGGTCGCCATGGCGCAGGTGCGCGACGAGATCGCGAAGCTGGGTTACTCTTTCGCCAATCGGCCGGTGAAGCCGGCCCCCCTCAATCCCTGAGCTCAGGAGAACCCATGGGACTGCTCGATTCCGTACTCGGTGCCCTCAACCAACGCGGCACCGGCAATCCGTTGCTCGATTCCGTTCTCGCGATGGTCAACAACCCGCAGACCGGCGGTCTCGAGGGCCTGCTCGCGAAATTGCAGCAGGGCGGCCTCGGCCATCTCGCGGACAGTTGGGTATCCACCGGCAAGAACCTCCCGGTCTCGGCGGACCAGATCACTGGCGCACTGGGCCCGGACCAGCTCGGCTCCCTCGCGCAGGGACTCGGGATGTCGCATGGGGACCTGTCCTCGAAGCTCGCGGAACTGCTGCCCGGCATCGTGGACAAGCTCACGCCCAACGGCCAGGTTCCCGATGCCGGCGCACTGGGGCAATTGCTGAACTCGTTCAAGGATCGCATCGGCTGACCGTGGCCCGGGGGTGGTCGATATCGCCGGAGATCGGGCCGGCAGCCCGGGGGATCCGCACCCGGCGCGCGTTACTCGCCCTGGCGCTGGTCCTGGCCGCCGCGCCCGCGATCGCCGACGAGGCGGCCGCCTGGGCCGCGCTGCGCAGCGGCGGCCACGTCGCTCTCGTCCGGCATGCGTCCACCGAACCCGGCCTGGGCGATCCGAAGGGCTACCGGCTCGACGACTGCGCCACGCAGCGCAACCTTTCCGTGCAGGGGCTCGAGGAATCGCGCCTTATGGGCGAGAGATTCCGGCGTGAAGGCATTGCCGTGGACAGGGTCTACTCGAGCCCCTGGTGCCGCTGCAGGGACACCGCGAAGCAGGCGTTCGGCACGGCCGAGGAATGGCAGGCGCTTTCGAGCTTCTTCGACGATCCGCAACGCGGCCCCGGCCTCACGGAACGCGTGAAGCAGCGCATCGGGGGCTATTCCACGCGCCGACCGAAGGGCACGGTCGTCATGGTCACGCACCACGTGAACATCCTGGCGCTCACGAAACTCGCGGTCGGCACGGGAGAAGTCGTGGTCGTGCGGCCCGACGGCTGCTGCGGCCTGAAGGTGGTGGGGCTGGTCCGGATCCCGTGAACGCCCGTCAGGTATAGGCGAGCAGCCGCCCGCAGGCAATCACCGCGGCCCAGATCGCCAGCGAGAGGGCGACCGAGATTCGCGCCGCGACCGGGGCACGCACGCCCGTATCCCATGCATTCACGCCCTGGTACGGCCCGGTGCGGAAGATCATCGCGTTGATGCCCGCGGCGAGCAGCAGCCCCATCTTGAGCACGAACAGGCGGCTGTCGATGAGGTCGTCGGCGTTGGCAAGGAAAAGCAGCCCGCCGGTGGGCACGATGAGCGCAAGCGCCGCGGCGCTCCATGGCAGCAGATGACCCGACAGCGCGCGCACCGACAGGTGCTTCGAGAGTCCGAGCACGCGCAGGTCGAAGGCGAAGACGCTGCCGACGAGCACGACGAAGCCCAGGGTGTGCGCGATCTCGAGCGCGGGCTGCGCCCACGCGGACTCGCGCAGCAGGATCACGAACGGCACCGCGTCGAGGGGGTTGGCCGTATTCACCGGCTCAGTCCTCGTCCTGGCGCTGGAAGAAGTGCACGAGAGTGCGGCGGTCCTTCTTGGTGGGCCGGCCCTTGAAGACCGGAGGCGGCATGGCCTTGAGCTCGGCCGCCACGGCCTCGCGCCGGGCGCGGCTCTGCGCCGTTTCCTCGTACAGCTTGTGCGCTTCGGATGCCGGTCCGCGCCGGTCCGAAATCGCCATCACCGTCACCAGGTGCTCGAAGGGCGGCCGCCGGATCGCCAGCGTGTCGCCCGGCTTCACCGTCTTAGAGGGTCTGGCCCGGTCGCCGTTCACGCTGATGCGGCCGGCGTCGATCGCCTGGACCGCCAGGGCGCGCGTCTTGAAGAAGCGAGCGGCCCAGAGGAACTTGTCCAGCCGGAGGGATCCGGCGCTCCCGCTCATTCGAGGAGCGTCACCGTGTGCAGGGACATCGGCAGCGACGACCCCGTATCGTATTCGGCGCCGGCTTCCACGCCGATCCTCGCCACGGACTCGGGGTTGCGCGCCCGTGGGTAGGAGACATACATGGCGCCCAGCGCGAAATCACGACCCGATCCGATGGCCCAGTAGCGGTCGAACTCGAACACTTCGCGCATCGAATACACCGCGAAGATGCCCGAGGGGTTGGCGATCATCACCGTCATCTGCGAGGACTCGTACGGATCGTCCTCCTCCTCCTTGGGGTTGAGGAATGCCTCGTCCTTGAGCAGCGGGTGCAGGCGCCGGAAGGATTCGTAGATCGCCTCCTTGCCATGCAGCGCGAGATCGGGATTGCGCCCGAGGAGGTTCTCCAGCACGAGCTGGTGCGCCGCGCTGCCGGCCACGCCGATGAAGGAGTCGGCATAGGTGATGATCTTGTGGGGGTTGCGGTCGTAGGCGGGGGCGAGCCGCGTGGTCCCGAAGGTGGTGAGGGAATCGGCGGCGAGGGCGGCCTGCCTGCCCTTGCGGACAGCGACGATGGTGGTCATGGTTTGCCTATTCTAGTCCCGCGCGTGACGAGGGCGACGCCGGCTGCCGAGACGGCGAGTCCAGCGAGCGCGATTCCGGGCAGGCGCTCTCCGAAGAGCAGGAAGGCCATCACGGCAGTCACGGGCGGGGTGAGGAAGAAGTAGCTCGAGACGCGCGAAGCTTCACCGTGGCGGATCATCATGAAGAGGATCCCGATGGCGCCCGTCGAAAGTACGAGGACGAGCCAGCCGAGCGCGAACACGAATTGCGGCGTCCACTGCACCAGGCCCGTCTCGGTCGCGAGAGCGGCGATGAAGGTGACGGCACCGGCGGACGAGTACTGGATCACGCCCCCGGTGAGCATCGGCACGGCGCCGCAGAAGCGCTTCTGATAGAGCGTGCCGGCGGTGATTCCGCCCAGCGCGAAGAGAATCGACGCGTACGCGGTGGCATCCGTGGAGATTCCGCTCCACTTGCCCGCGACGACGAGCACAAGCCCGCCGAAGCCCAGCGCGATGCCAAGCCACTGCCGCCCCGTGAGCCGCTCGCCCAGCAGTGGCCCTGCGGCCAGCGCGGTGAGAATGGGCTGCATGCCCACGATGAGGGACACCGTCGCGAGCGGCATGCCGCGCGCCACGCCGCAGAACACGCCCCCGAGGTAGGCGCCGTGCACCAGGAGGCCCGCGATGGCTGCGTGCCCCACCGCCGCGGGGGACGACGGCCAGGCCGCGCGCGTGACGAGCGTTGCCGCGAGCAGGAGTGCGACCACGACGAGGTAGCGCCACGAAAGGAACGTGAGGGGTTCGGCGAAGGGCGCGCCCAGGCGGCTGCCGATGAAGCCGGTGCTCCACAGGAAGACGAAAAGAGCGGGCGCCCAGCGCAGCCAGGCGGGAGGGGGGGAGTGCATGGGAGGAGGAATTGGGGAAATCGGGGTCAGGTTACTTTACTCATCGCCCCGCGCAGTTGGGGCTCCATGACACTGTAAAGTAACCTGACTCCGATTTTTCCCTGACCCCGTTTTCTCCAATTCCTCCTCCCATGAACCTGGCCCTCTGGCTCGATAGACACGCCCGGACGGATCCGTCGCGGACGGCCGTGTTCGTCGGCGCATCGCCGTGGAAGTCGTACGCGCGGCTCGCGGCCGATGCGGCGGCGCTCGCGCGCGGCTTGCGCGAAAAGCTCGGTCTTCGCGCGGGCGAGCGCGTGGCGCTCGTCATGACCAATGCGCCGCAATACCCGGAGATCCTCCTCGGCATCTGGTGGGCGGGGCTCGCGGCGGTGCCGGTGAACGCGAAGCTGCATCCGCGCGAAGTGGCGTTCATTCTCGGGAATTCCGGGGCGACTGCGGTCTTCGCGACGCCCGACTGGATCGCGGGGCTCGCCGAGGCATCGACGCAGCTCGGCAGGTCTCCGGACGTGATCGAGGCGGGGAGCGTGGGATACCACGCGCTTTTCGGTGAACCCCTGCCGGTCGCCGCCGTGCCGGACGGCTCGCTCGCCTGGATCTTCTACACCAGCGGCACGACCGGTCGCCCCAAGGGCGCGATGCTGACGCACGCGAACCTGAGGGCGATGGCGCAGGGATATCTCACCGACGTCGATGTCGTCGGTGCCGGCGACTGCCTGCTGCACGCCGCGCCGATGTCGCACGGGTCCGGGCTCTACCTCGTCCCGTACCTGCTTGCGGGTGCGGCGCAGGTCATTCCGGAGTCGGGAGGATTCGATCCCGGCGAGCTCTTCGACCTCGTGGCGGCGCACCGGGGAGCGGGGATGTTCGCCGCGCCCACGATCGTGCGCCGCATGGTCGAGCACGCGGCAGTGCACGCGCCTTGCCTCGATGGGCTGCGCACGGTGGTGTACGGAGGCGGCCCGATGTACGTGGCGGACCTGCTTCGCGCGCTGGACGTGATGGGACCGCGCTTCGCGCAGATCTACGGGCAGGGCGAGAGCCCGATGACGATCACGGCGCTCGCCAGGCGTTTCGTGAACGACCGCGGCCATCCCCGCCACCTTGCGCGCATCGCTTCGGTCGGCCTGCCGCAAAGCGCGGTGGAGGTGGCGGTGCGGGACGAGGACGGCCGCGACCTGCCGCCGGGCGAGGTGGGGGAGGTGTGCGTGCGCGGTGCCGCCGTGATGTCGGGTTACTGGAAGGATCCGGAGGCCACCGCAAAGTCGATTCGCGACGGGTGGCTGTGGACGGGAGATCTCGGCGCGTTCGACGAGGAAGGATTCCTCGTCCTCAAGGACCGCAGCAAGGACCTCATCATCAGCGGGGGCTCGAACATCTATCCGCGGGAGGTGGAGGAGGCGCTGCTCACCCATCCGGGCGTTGCGGAAGTGTCCGTGGTGGGACGCCCCGATGCCGATTGGGGAGAGGCCGTCGTGGCTTTCGTGGTGGTGCGCGGGACAGCGACCTCAACTGCGGATCTCGACGCGCATTGCCTTGCGGCGATCGCGCGCTTCAAGCGGCCGAAGGAGTACCGGTTCGTGAGCGAATTGCCGAAGAACAACTACGGCAAGGTGCTCAAGACCGAACTGCGCGAGCGCCTGGCGCGCGAAGCGGCGCGGGAGTGACCCGGCCGGACCGGCGCCACGCCGCCTACGGGTAGCACTGCGAGCCGCCCGGCGACGGGGTGTAGGTGGGTTGCGTCGAGCAGGAGTAGCCGGCGGGAATGTACAGGTTCCCCCACGCCTGGCAGCCCGAGAGGGAGCAGAAGGGACCTTTCGATCCGGCCGATCCGCCCATTGCCGCGGCGCACCCGCTGCTCGTGCCGCAAGTCCAGTTCGCGTAGTAGAACGTGCCGGGGGACGAGGGGCACCCGAACGAGTAGGAGTAGGTGCGCCCGTCGCACGTGCCGCAGCAGTTCGAGCACGACGAAGTACCGCCGAGTCCCACGCCCCAGGTGTACGACCCCGATTGCCCCCCGATGCAGACCTGGGATCCCGAGGCGCAGTTGAGCGTGTGCGCGATCGACTGGCCGTAGGTGTTGTAGTAGTGCGAGGTCGCGTTCGGCCACACCCACTGGTTGATGGAATCGTAGAACTTGTAGTCAACCTGCGAGCCGTTGTTGCACTGGTTGCCGACCGTCCACTTGATCGTCCCGTCGGGCGTCACCGCGCCCACGGTCACGGAAGTCTGGGTGCACCTCGAGCTGGCGGCGATATCCGTCACGCAGATGCCGAACGTGTAGGTTCGCGTGGTCGTGATGGTGCTCGAGGGCGTGCCCTGCAGCATCCCGTCCAGCGTGAAGATCATTCCGGGCGGGGGCGTGCCGTTGGCGAAGGTGTCGGACTGGAAGTGGTAGGGAGGCGATCCTCCGGAGGCGGTCGCCGCGAGCCTGGAATAGTAGGTTCCCGCCGTCAGGGTTCCGACATCGACCGGCGTGATCGCAAGCGGCTGGACCGAGCTCCCCGGCGCCGAGTTGCCGAACGGTTGCTGCGTGATCTGCTTCGTCCTCGAGACCCCGTTGATCGTGTAGCTGAAGCTGCCCGAGCGTCCGGAAAAGGCGATCGTGGCGGTGCCCACCGACGTGACTCGCACCTGCGAAGGATCGAACGTCGCGTTCCCGTAGTAGGGTCCGGTCGTCGTATAGAGCGTTCCCGAGAAGCTGCCGTCGGCGTTGAAGGTGACGCCGGGCAGGACCACGAAGAGCGGCTGACCGTCCGAGTCGTACGTGAACAGCACGCCGAACACGTTGTTGCCGTGCTGTGCCAGCGTAAGGCCCCATCCCGATTCGGCGGAGTTCCACCAGATGTCCGTGAAGTCGCGGCCCCAATCGGGCGTCGAGTTGCCGAAAGGCTGGCGCTGGATCACTTTAGTCTGCGAGACGCCGCCGACCGTGTAGGAAAAAAGCGAGTTGCCCGACGCGACGCCGGAAGGCGAGAAGTCGAATGTCGCGCTGCCCACGCGCGTGACCGTGACGAGGTTCGGGTTGAACGTTGCGGCGTAGGCGGGGCCGGTGGTCTGGTACAGGTCCCCCGTGAAGAAACGGCGGTTCTCGGTGAAGGTGCCGCCGGGCACGACGAACCACATCGGCCGGCCGTTCGCCTGGTAGGTGTACCAGACTGCGAAAATGTTCGTCTCGTGGTCCGCGATCGTGATGCCCCATCCCGATTCGGCGGGGTTCCACCAGATGTCGGAGCGGTTCGCCGACGTCGGGTTCGTCGGGGATCCGCCCGTGGCCGTGAGCGAAATGTCGTCGATGTAGAACGAAGTGATGTTGGAGACGTCGCTCGTTGCGACGAACCGCAGCCGGACGGTTCGCCCCCGGAAGGCCGAGACGTCGTATTGCCGGCTTTGCGCCCAACCGCTCGTCGCGTCGCGGTTGGAGAAGGAGGCGAGCGTGGAGGAACTGCCGCCGGACACGTCGGCGACGAATACCTGCATCGTGTCGTAGGCAGCGCTTCCCGAGGGCTCGTTCGTCTCGATGCGGTACCAGAACTGGACGTAGGCCTGCTGGGCATTGGACGGGATCGCGATGTCCTGGGACAGCGAATCCGTCCCGCTGTTGTACCCCCCAAGCCATGCGTATCCGCTGCCGGCGTGGGCCGCGGAGGCATTGCTGTAGATGATCGAGTAGCCGGTAGTGGAGGCCTCCACCCACGCCGCCGTCCCGCTCTCGAAGCCCGGGTTCGAGACCAGGTTGTCCGATGCTTTCGGTTGGGCGGCGGCGGGCTCGACGCCCCCCAGGGCACAGGCAAGGATGGCAAGGACTGCCGCCGCGGAACGGAATAGCCCGGCGAACAGCCGGTCCTTGCGCGCCTTCATGCGATCTTCCCAGCCCCCCCAGGGGCAGCGGGTAATGCCGCGCTTTCTGGGTCGGCGCGGTCAATGAATGGCAGAAGGAGACACTATGCCCGCCGGTCGATAGCCGTCAAGCGGAGCGACCCGGTGGCGCGGAGAGTCACTTCGAGGTGTTAGCCACCAGCAGCTTTCGATTGACCCCGCTCGTCCATAGTTGGCAAATGCCTCTCTTGAGGCGCGGCCCTCCGGGTGGCGGAAAGCTAGGCCGCCTTGGCGGTCGCCACCGCGCTCAACCAGGCGCCCAGCGACTCGGCGGTGGCGTGCGCGTTCGCAATGCAGTCTCCGACGGAAACCCCGCCGCGGTAGTTGGCGCAGAAGCGAAGACCGGGCACCGCCTTCTCGGCTTGCGCGACCTTGGCGATGCGGCCGAGATGGCCCAGCTCGTACTGGGGAATGGCGCGCGGCCAGCGCGTGACGGCATTCCACAGGGCGGGCGCGCGGGCGCCCAGGAGGGTGCGGTGCTCGCTGGCGACCTTCTCCACGAGCATCTCCTCGTCGGCCGCGGCCAGTTCGGGATTGCGCCGGCCTCCGACGAAGTTGGTGAGTATCACCGTGCCCTCGGGCGCACGGCCGTCGAACATCGAGCTGGAGAAGAGCGTGCCCAGGACGTTGCGCTTTTCCACGCGCGGCACCAGGAACCCGAACCCGCCCAGCGAATGCGTGATGTCATCGCGGCGATAGGCGGATGCGACCACGGTCACGGGCGGGTACTCGATCTCCTGCAGCGCGCGGGTAGCGTCGGGCGCCAGGGGATAGGCCAGGCGCGCGGCCTCTCCCGCCGGCACCGCCAGCACCACGGCGCGGGCATGGCGCTGCAGCGTCTCGCCGTCCTTGTCGAACACCACCACGAAGGAGCCGTCGGGCAGGTGCGAGAGCGCCACCACCTTCGCGCCCAGCGTCACGCGGCCGACATCGCGGGCCAGCGCGTCCGTGAGCGTCTGCATGCCGTTGCGGAACGAGAAGCTCTTGGCTGTGTTCTTCGCGGTCTCCGCGCGCTTGCGGCGCTCGCGCGCGCCGAGGATGGCCCCGAGGATCAGGCTGCCGTAGCGCTGCTCGAGGGCGTGCAGCTTCGGGAACGCCGCCGGTACCGACAGCCGCTCCGGATCGCCCGCGTAGATGCCCGCCACGAAGGGCTCGATGGCGTAATCGAGGAACTCGCGACCGAGGCGCCGGCGGACGAAGTGCGCGATGACCTCCTCCTGGTCGGCGGGCTGCCGGGAGATGAAGGGCTCGAGCACGAGTCGCATCTTCGCCATTGTGGAGAAGAGCGGCGTCGCGAGGAAGGAGCCCGGCGACATCGGAAGCGCGACCGGCCGGCCGTTCTTGACCACGAAGCGCGTATTGGAAATCTCGCTGGCCGGCACCCGCTCGGACGCGACGCCGGCCGCCTCGATGAGTTCGCCGATGAGGGGCGTCGTGTCGAGCGCGCTGTTGGGGCCGGTCTCGTACAGGACGCCCTCGCGCCTGATCGAACCGATGACGCCGCCGGGCTTGGCTGCCGCGTCGAGGACCTGCACGCTGAGCCCGCGCCGCGAAAGGCCGAAGGCCGTGGCAAGGCCGGAAATGCCGGCGCCGATGACGAGGACGTCGAGCGCTGCGGGGGAGGTATCCATGGGGGCCGGTGCGTGCTTCATGATTTCGATCCGTCCTTTGTAGGCCATTGACGCACATCCCCGTTGATTGGCATCAAGCGTCGGGGGGGGATGCAGGGCGGCATAATGGCACCATGGTCCAACAAGAGGCGCTTTTCCCCGGTTTTCGCGTCGCTCGCCTCGATGCCGGGGGTGTGGAGGTGCATGCGGTCGTCGGGGGAAGCGGCCCGGCGCTCCTGCTTCTGCATGGCTATCCGCAGACGCACGCGATCTGGCACAAGGTCGCCCCGCGCCTTGCGAATCGCTTCACTGTCGTGGCCGCTGACCTGCGGGGGTATGGCGATTCGGGCAAGCCCGCCACCGATGCCGGGCATGGCCCGTATTCCAAGCGCGAAATGGCGAAGGACCCCGTCGCGGCCATGCGCGCGCTGGGGTTCGACCGGTTCTTTCTTGCGGGACACGATCGCGGCGGGCGGGTCGCCCACCGGCTCGCGATGGACCATCCGGCGGCCGTCGCGAAGCTCGCGGTACTCGATATCTCCCCCACGCTCGCCATGTACGAGCAGACGGACATGGCCTTTGCGCGCGCCTACTGGCACTGGTTCTTCCTCATCCAGCCGGCGCCTTTCCCGGAGACGATGATCGGCGCCGATCCGGGCTTCTACCTGAAGAAGAAGATGGGCAGCGGCTCGGCCGGCATGGCGCCCTTTGCAGGCGCGGCATGGGTCGAGTACACGCGCTGCTTCAACCCGGAAGCGATCCATGCAAGCTGCGAGGATTACCGCGCCGCGGCGGGCATCGACCTCGAGCACGACCGCGCGGACCGCGAGGCGGGTCATCGCATCGAATGCCCGCTGCTGGCGCTGTGGGGTGCCCACGGCGTCGTCGAACGCTGCTTCGAGCCGCTGGACGACTGGGGGCGCGTGGCGACGGACGTCCGCGGCAGCGCGCTGCCCGCGGGCCACTACCTGCCCGAGGAGGTCCCCGATCTCGTGGCGCAGGAATTCGAGAAGTTCTTTGGAGGCTAGACAGACCATGAAGACCTACCGCATCGCGACCATCCCCGGCGACGGGATCGGCACCGAAGTCGTGCCCGAGGGCATCCGCGTCCTCGAGGCGGCCGGGCGCAAGTTCGGCATCGCATTCACCTGGGACGAGAAGCCGTGGAGTTGCGCGTACTACGCGAAGCACGGCCACATGATGCCGCAGGACGGCCTGGCCCAGATCCGCAACCACGACGCGATCTATCTGGGCGCCGTGGGTTTCCCCGGCGTGCCCGACCACGTGTCGCTCTGGGGCCTGCTGGTGCCCATCCGCCGCGAGTTCCAGCAGTACGTGAACCTGCGCCCGGTACGCCTCATGCCCGGCGTGAAGTGCCCGCTGGTCGGGCGCAATCCCGGCGACATCGACTTCTGGGTGGTGCGCGAGAACAACGAAGGCGAGTACTCGTCGATGGGCGGGCGCATGTACGGCGGCACGGAGCAGGAGTTCGTGACGCAGCTCTCGGTGTTCTCGAAGCGCGGCACGGACCGCATCATGCGCTACGCCTTCGAGCTGGCGAAGACGCGGCAAAGGAAGCATGTCACCTCCGCCACCAAGTCCAACGGCATCGCGATCACGATGCCCTACTGGGACGAGCGCTTCCAGGCGATCTCGGCCGAGTACCCGGACGTGCAGACCTCCCAGTTCCACATCGACATCCTCACGGCGCACTTCGTCCAGCACCCGGACTGGTTCGACGTGGTGGTGGGCTCCAACCTCTTCGGCGACATCCTCTCGGACCTGGGGCCCGCCTGCACGGGCACCATCGGCATTGCCCCGGGCGGCAACATCAACCCGGAGCGCGAATTCCCGTCGATGTTCGAGCCGGTGCACGGCAGCGCGCCGGACATCGCGGGCAAGGGCATCGCGAACCCCATCGGCCAGATCTGGTCGGGCGCGATGATGCTCGCGCACCTGGGCGAGACGGACGCGGCCGAGGCGATCGTGAAGGCGATCGAGCGTGTGCTCTCGGACGGCCCGCGCACCCGTGACATGGGCGGCACGGCGAACACGGTGGAAGTGGGCAGGGCGATCGCCGGGGCGCTCTAGGCGGGGGTCATGGAAAAGCGGACCGGAAGGCGGTATACACTCGGCTCCGAGATCCCGATGACGGGACCGGCAAACGGAGGAGACTCGATTGAAAAGACGTGAATTCCTGGTGGTGGGCGGTGCGATGGCCGCTTCGATCGCTTTGCCGGCCCGCGCGGCCTACCCGGAAAAGCCCGTGCGCATGATCATCGCGTTCGCGCCGGGCGGCGAATCCGACATCGGCGCGCGCCTGCAGCAGGGCGTCTTCCGGAAGCTGTATGGGCAGGAAATGGTGATCGAGTCGAAGGCCGGCGCGGGCGGCGCCCTGGCCTGGAGCCAGCTCAACACCTTCCCCGGCGACGGCTACACGGTCATGGGCACCAACCTGCCGCACATCGTGCTCCAGCCGCTCGAGGGCAACGTCCAGTACAAGACCGACGACATCGTCAACGTCCACTTCTACCAGTACACGCCCGACGCGATCATCGTGAGGAACGAAAGCCCCTTCAGGTCCTACCAGGAACTCCTGAAGGCCTGCAAGGAGGGAGGGGACAAGGTCACCTTCGCCGGCTCGGGGACGAATTCAGCCAACCACTTGGCGCACTCGCGCCTCGACAAGCTCATGGGGACGAAGACGACCTACGTGCCCTTCAAGGGCACGGGCGACCTCGTGGCCTCGGTGCTGGGCGGCCACGTCTCGGCCGCGATGTCCTACAACACGCTGGCGCTCACGCAGAAGAACAAGATGCGCATGCTGGCGGTGGCCTCCGACAAGCGTCTGGCGGCGTTCCCGGACGTGCCGACCTTCAAGGAACTGGGCGGCGACTGGGTCGACGGCGCCTACCGCGGCGTGGGTGTGCCCAAGTCGACGCCGGAAGACCTCCGCAAGCGCATTTCCGCCATGTTTTCGGCGATCAACAGGGACGCGGAGTTCCGCCAGAAGATGGCCGAGGGAGGGTTCGAGCTTGTCGACATCACCTACGACAAGGTGGCGGCGTTCATCGCGGAGCGCACCAAGGTCTATCTGGATGCGGCGAAGCTGATGGGGCTCGCGAAATAGGCGCCGCAAATTCGCGGGGAAGGGCATTCCGCGGTGCGCCATCCGCGTGCCGCGCGTAGGAATATACTTTCCCCCGTTCCGGAATCGTCGCAAGAACGAATTTCACCGAGAAACTTCCAGGAGGCGCCGGCCCGACGGCTGGTGAAGACATAGCGCATGAAGCATCTCATTAAGCGCCCCCGCGATTTCTGGTCCGGGGTCATGTTCGCGGGCGTTGGCAGCCTTTTCGCCGGCATCGGGTACACCTACAAGCTGGGCACCGCCGCCCGCATGGGGCCGGGATTCTTCCCGTTCTACCTCGGCCTGATGCTCGTGTTCGTCGGGGTATTGATCCTGCTTGCGTCGCTCAGGGGGGCCGAGGGACACAAGGTGGACAAGTTTCACTGGGGCCCGCTCTTCTGGGTGCTGAGTTCCATCTGCGTCTTCGGCGTGTTGCTCAAGCTCACGGGCGCGCTCGTCGGGGGTGTGGCGCTCGTGTTCGGCGCGAGCCTGGGCAGCGGCGAGTTCAAGATGCGGGAGGTTGTCTGGCTCGCGATCGGCCTGTCGATCTTCTGCGCGGTCATCTTCGTGGGAGGCCTCAAGCTCCCGATCCCCATGTGCCCGGGATTCGAGTTCTTCGAGCAGTTCTCCCTTTGCCGCGTCTGAGATAACCATGGAACTATTCGCGAATCTTCAGCTCGGCTTCGGCGTGGCGCTCGCCGGCTCCAACATTCTCTACTGCCTCGTCGGCGTGATCCTGGGCACGCTCATCGGCGTCCTGCCCGGCATCGGCCCGGTGGCCACCATCGCGATGCTCCTGCCCGCGACCTTCGCGCTGCCCCCCGTCTCCGCGCTCATCATGCTCGCCGGCATCTACTACGGCGCGCAGTACGGCGGCTCCACCACGGCCATCCTGGTGAACCTGCCGGGCGAGGTGTCATCGGTGGTGACCTGCCTGGACGGCTACCAGATGGCGCGCAACGGGCACGCCGGAAAGGCGCTCGCCATCGCGGCGCTCGGCTCGTTCTTCGCGGGGTCCGTCGCCACCTTCCTCATTGCCGCGTTCGCGCCGCCGCTGGCGGAGATGGCCCTCAAGTTCGGCCCGGCCGACTACTTCTCGCTGATGGTGCTGGGCCTGCTCGCCGCGGTGGTGCTGGCGCACGGCTCGCTCATCAAGGCGATCGGCATGATCGTGCTGGGCCTGCTCATCGGCCTGATGGGCACGGACGTGAACTCCGGCGTCGCGCGCTACAGCTTCGGCTTGGCGGAACTCATCGATGGCGTTGGCATCGGGCCGATTGCCATGGGCGTCTTCGGCTTCGGCGAGATCATCCGCAACCTCGACGGGGGAGGCGAGCATCGAGAGGTCTTCACGAAGAAGGTGACGGGCCTCATGCCCACTTGGCAGGACTTGAAGGATTCGTTCCCGGCGATCTGCCGCGGAACGGCGCTGGGTTCGTTCCTGGGCATCCTGCCCGGAGGCGGCCCCGTGCTCGGTTCCTTCTCCGCCTACACGCTCGAGAAGAAGTTGTCCAAGACCCCCGAGAGGTTCGGCAAGGGCGCCATCGAGGGCGTGGCTGCGCCGGAGGCCGCCAACAACGCCGCCGCGCAGACCTCCTTCATTCCGCTGCTCACGCTGGGCATCCCGTCCAACCCGGTGATGGCACTCATGATCGGCGCGATGATCATCCACGGCATCCAGCCGGGCCCGCAGATCATGACCGCCAATCCCCAGCTCTTCTGGGGGATGATCGCCAGCATGTGGGTGGGCAACTTCCTGCTCGTCGTGCTGAACCTGCCGATGATCGGCATCTGGGTGAAGCTGCTCACGATCCCGTATCGCCTGCTCTATCCCGCGATCCTCATCTTCTGCTGCATCGGCGTGTACTCCATCAGCAACGCCTGGATGGACGTCCTGCTGGCCGCGCTCTTCGGCTTCACCGGCTACCTGTTCGCCAAGCTCGATTGCGAGGCCGCACCCCTGCTGCTGGGATTCGTGCTGGGGCCGATGATGGAGGAAAACCTGCGCCGCGCCCTGCTGCTTTCGCGGGGTGACCCGGCGGTGTTCGTCACCCGCCCGATCAGCGCCACGCTGCTCGCGATGTCGGTCTTCCTGCTGGTGCTCGTGATGGCGCCTTCGATTCGCAAGAAGCGCGAGGAAGCCTTCGTCGAGGAATGAGTATCCGGCGGGCCGGTCACGCCAACTGCGTGACCAGCCCGGCGAGGTCATCGACGATGGCATCGGGCGGCGAGCCCAGCCGCTCGACGGGCGCCTTCCCGCGGTTCACCCAGAACGCGCGGAATCCGAAGGACTTCGCGCCCGCCGCGTCCCACCCGTTCGACGAGACGAATCCGATGGCCGCTGGCGCCAGCTCCATCTGCGCGGCCGCAATCGCGTAAACGCGCGGGTCGGGCTTGAAGACGCCGGCCTCGTGAACGCTGAAGACCCGTTCGCCGAACAGGACGCGCAATTCGTTGTGATCGACCACGGCATCGAGCATGTCGGGATGGCCGTTGGAAAGGATGGCGAGCGGGCGGCGCTCGCCCAGCCGCTCGAGCGAGGCGCGCACCTCGGGAAACAGGCCCAGCGTCCGGTAGGCATGCATGAGCGCCTTGCGGCCGTCCGGTTTCGCGGCGAGGCCGAGCGACTCGATCGCCCAGTCGAGCGCCTGTGCGGTGACCGCATTGAAGTCGTCGTAGCGGCCCATGAGGCTGCGCAGCCAGGTGTATTCGAGCTGCTTCGCGCGCCACGCCTGCGACAGGGCGGCCCCGCGCCCGGGAAAGAGCGAATCGGCCAGGCGCGTCACGGAATGGACGTCGAATAGCGTGCCGTATGCATCGAAGACCAGCGCCTGCGGTTCGGTTTTCATGGCTTCCCTCCCGGTGCCGAGCATACCCCCGATACCTGCCCCTGAAGGCAAAGCCGCTTTCCTTCCCGGTTAGGGGGCGGGACGGATGCGGGCGCCACGCCGGTGCTACCATTCCCCAATCCCCGGACTCCTCCCGCGCCGCCATGTTCCCCCGCCCGCTCGTCGTCGCCGCCGCCTTGCTCGTTGCGGCGTTTCCCTCGTTGGCCCAGACGTGGCCCGCGAAGCCGGTGAGGATCGTGGTGCCGTTCCCCGCGGGCGGCCCCACCGACGTCCTCACCCGGTCGATCGCGGACAAGCTCGGCGCCCAGCTCGGCCACCCCGTGGTGGTGGAAAACAAGCCCGGCGCGGGCGGTGCGATCGGCGCGGACTTCGTCGCCAAGAGCGCGGCCGACGGCTACACGCTCGTCATGGCCACGACCAGCACCCACTCGATCGGGCCGTACCTCGCGAAGCTTCCGTACGACCCGGTGAAGGACTTCACGCCGATCGTGTGGGTCGGCAACGCCACCAACGTCCTCGTGGTGAACAACCAGCTCGGGGTCTCCTCGGTGAAGGAGCTGATCGACCTGGCGAAGAGCGAGCCGGGCAAGCTCAATTACGCCACGAGCGGCGT
Source organism: Betaproteobacteria bacterium (assembly GCA_016720855.1). Lineage (NCBI taxonomy): Bacteria > Pseudomonadati > Pseudomonadota > Betaproteobacteria > Betaproteobacteria bacterium. Next base: position 1,238,767 of record JADKJU010000002.1, read on the forward strand.
GGGCACCGTGGTGCACCTCACCACGGAGCTTTTCGCCTCGATGGCCGGCATCAAGCTCACGCACGTGCCCTACAAGGGCGTGCAGCAGTCGATCCCCGACCTCATCTCCGGGCAGGTGTCGATCCTCTTCGACAACATCATGACGGCGCAGCCGCACATCAAGGCGGGCAAGGTGAAGGCGCTCGCGATCTCCTCCCCGAAGCGTTCCCCGCTGGTGCCCGACATCCCGACGGTCGCGGAATCCGGGCTCCCGGGTTTCCAGAGCGTCACCTGGTTCGGCCTGCTGGGGCCCGCCAATACACCCAGGGCGGTGGTCGACCGCGTCAACATCGAGATCAACAAGGCGCTGGCGCTGCCGGACATCCAGGCGAGGTTCGCGCAGATGGGGTTCGAGCCCGCCGGTGGCACCCCGGCCGAATTCGCCTCCACCATCCAGCGCGACGCGGAAAAGTGGTCGAAGGTGATCCGCGAAGCCGGCGTCCAGGCCAACTAGGCGCACTCCCGGAGTCGACATCATGTTCACGTGGGATTTCCCGTACCCGTCGCAGCGCATGCCGCTGCTCGCGAAGAACGTCGTCGCCACCTCGCAGCCGCTCGCCGCGCAGGCGGGGCTGCAGGCGCTTGCGAAGGGTGGCAATGCGGTCGACGCCGCGCTCGCCGCGGCAATCACGCTCACCGTCGTCGAACCGACCTCCAACGGGATCGGGTCGGACGCCTTCGCAATCCTCTGGGACGGCGAGAAGCTGGTGGGCCTCAACGCCTCCGGCCGTGCACCGGCGGGATGGACGCCGGAGCGCTTCAAGGGCCGCACCGCGATGCCCGTTCACGGGTGGGACGCCGTCACCGTGCCCGGCTGTGTTTCGGCCTGGGCCACGCTGTCGCAGCGCTACGGAAAGCTGCCCTTCCCGGACCTTTTCCAGGCGGCGATCCGCTACGCGCGCGATGGCTTCATGGTTTCCCCGATCACGGCCATGAACTGGGCGCGTCAGGCGCCCAACTTCAAGAGTTTCTCGGAATTCGCGTGGACGTTCCTCCCCAAGGACCGCGCGCCGCGCCCCGGCGAGCGCTTCTATTGCCCGCAGCAGGCCGAGACGCTCGAGGAGATCGCGGCCACGAAGGGCGAGAGCTTCTACCGCGGCATGCTCGCCGAGCGCATCGCCATGGCCTCAAAGGCGGACGAGGGTGCGCACACGCTCGCCGATTTCTCCGCCCACCGCTGCGATTGGGTCGAGCCGCTCTCGGTCGAGTACCGAGGCTACCGGCTGCACGAGATCCCGCCGAACGGGCAGGGCATCGTCGCGCTCATGGCGCTGGGCATCCTGAGGCAATTCGACCTCGCGGCGCTCCCGGTGGACGGCGCCGACAGCCTGCACCTGCAGATCGAGGCGATGAAACTCGCGTTCGCGGATGCCTACCGTTACGTGTCGGACCCGGCGACCATGGAATTCGACGCGGCGTTGCTGCTTGAGGACGGCTACCTGGCCGAGCGCGCCAAGGCGATCGACATGAAGCGCGCGCAGAACCCGCCGCCGGGCGAGCCGCGCGCGGGCGGCACGATCTACCTCACGACGGCGGATGCGAGCGGCATGATGGTTTCCTACATCCAGTCGAACTACATGGGTTTCGGCTCCGGTGTCGTGGTGCCTGGCACCGGCATCTCGATGCAGAACCGCGGGGCGGGCTTCTCGCTCAAGCCCGGGCACCCCAACCTTGTCGGCTCCGGCAAGCGCCCCTTTCAGACGATCATCCCCGGCTTCCTCACGAAGGACGGCAAGCCCGTGATGAGCTTCGGCGTGATGGGCGGGCAGATGCAGCCGCAGGGCCACACGCAGATGGTCACGCGCATCGTGGATTATCACCAGAACCCGCAGGTCGCGAGCGACGGGCCGCGCTGGATCGTGAACAACGACTTCAGCGTGAGCTTCGAGGCACCGCGCTTCGCGCCCGGCGTGCTCGACGAACTCAAGGCGCGCGGTCACCGGGTCGTGGACCCCGAAGCCGCGATGTTCGGTTTCGGCGGAGCCCAGCTTATCTGGCGCCTGGACGACGGCTACTGCGCCGGCTCGGACCACCGCAAGGACGGCCACGCCGTCGGCTTCTGAAAAAGGGGACAGGCCCCTTTTCCGGAAAAGGGGTCTGTCCCCTTTTTCAGTCGTCGGCGGGTTTGGAGGGGACGGGGTCGGCGATGGCGCCGCCGGACGGTACGGCCGGCTTGCCCCTCGCGAACCAGGCGGAGACCTTGCGGCCCCAGGCGTCGAGGTAGGTGTAGAGCACGGGCACCACGACCAGCGTGAGCAGCGTCGAGGTGATGATGCCGCCGATCACCGCGCGCCCCATCGGCGCATTCTGCTCCCCGCCGTCGGCCGAGCCGATCGCCATCGGCAGCATCCCGAAGATCATCGCCATCGTCGTCATCAGGATCGGGCGCAGCCGCACCTGGCCGGCGGCGAGGATTGCGTCGTGCCGCGACTTTCCGTCGCGCAGCCCCTGGTTGGTGAAGTCCACCAGCAAGATCGCGTTCTTCGTCACCAGCCCCATCAGCAAGATGACGCCGATGATGGAGAAGATGTTCAGCGTGCTGCCGGTGATGAGGAGCGCCAGGAACACGCCGATCAGCGTGAAGGGCAGTGACGCCATGATCGCCAGCGGCTGCAGGAAGCTGCCGAACTGCGAGGCGAGGATGATGTAGATGAAGATCACCGCCATGCCCAGGGCCGCAACCGCCGCCGTGAACGACTCCTGCATGTCCTGCGTCTGGCCGGCGACGTCGAAGCGGTAGCCCGGCGGGAGCGAGATGGTCTTGAGGAGTTCCTGCACCTCCTTGCCCACATCGCCCGAGGGGCGGCCCTCGACGTTGGCGTAGATGCCCACGCGCCGCTGCAGTTCCTGGCGCTTGATGATCTGCGGGCTGGTCGACTCCTTGAACTCGACGACCTGGCGCAGCGGCACGAGGACGGGCGCGCCGCCGGCGCCGGTCTTGCTGCTCACGACGTACAGCTCGCCCAGGTCGGAGGTGATGCGCCGATCCGACCTCGGCAGCTGCACGTTCACCTCGTAGTTCTGCCCGTCGGGGGCGAGCCAGTGACCGATCACGTCCCCGGCGACGAGCGGGCGCACCGTGGAGCCGATCTGGGACAGCGTGAGCCCCAGGTCGCTCGCGAGCTCGTCCTTGACCTTGATCGTGATCGCCGGATTGTTCGCCTTCAGGCTGCTCTCGAGGTCGGTGATGCCCTTGATTCCGGCGATCTTCTCCATCACGTCGGCCGTCAACTTTTCGAGCTCCTCGTTGGATGGGCCGAGCAGGTTGATCCAGATCGGCCGGTTGTAGCCCACTGAAAGCTCGATGCCCGGAATGGCGCGGATCCTTTCGCGAACCTTCGCCTCGAAATCCTTCTGGCCGAGATGCGGCCGCTCGCGGCGGTCCGTGAGCTTGACCTCGACGCGGGCGACGTTGCGCCCTTCGCCGGTGCCCACGTTCGCGGCTATCACGCGCACCTCGGGAAAGCCGCGCAGAATCGCCTCGACCTGGCGGGTCTTGGCGTCGGTGTACTCGAGGCTCGAGCCGACCGGCGTGGTGAGCCTGAAGGAAGTGCGCCCTTCGTCGGATTCGGGAACGAACTCGGTGCCGACCAGGGGGAGCACGAAGAAGCTCGCGACGAACACCGTCGTCGCGATCGCGAGCACCTTCTTGCGGTTGCCGAGCGCCCACTCGAGGAGCACCCCGTAGCGGTGATGGGCCCATTCCACCCCGCTCTCGACGCGGTTCATCAGCCGGCCGAGCCAGGGCACCTTGGCGAAGCGCCCCTCGGGCGGGTCGTGCCAGATGGACGAGAGCATGGGGTCGAGCGTGAAGCTCACGAAGAGCGAGACGAGGACCGCCACCGCCACCGTGATGCCGAACTGGAAGAAGAACCGGCCGATGATCCCCGCCATGAAGGCGACCGGGACGAACACCGCGACGATCGCGAAGGTGGTGGCCATCACCGCCAGGCCGATCTCCTCGGTGCCCTCGCGCGCGGCGCGATAGTGGTCCTTGCCCATCCCCAGGTGGCGCACGATGTTCTCGCGCACCACGATCGCGTCGTCGATCAGCAGGCCGATGCACAACGACAGCGCCATCAGGGTGAGGAAGTTGAGCGTGAAGCCAAAGATGTACACGGCGACGAAGGTCGCGATCACGGAAATGGGCAGCGTAAGCCCGGTGATGATCGTGCTGCGCCACGAGTGCAGGAACAGGAAGACGATGAAGATGGTGAGGAGCGCCCCCTCGACGATCGTCACCTTCACGCCGTTGAGCGCCTTCTCGATGAAGTCCACGTCGGCATAGACGATCTTCAGCTCCACGTCGGGCGGCAGCGACCCGGCGAGCGCCGCCGCGGCGGCCTTCGTGCCGTTTCCCACCTCGACGATGTTGGCGTCCTGCACCTTGAGCACGGAGATCGTGAGGCCGGGCTGGCCGTTGATGCGCGAGAGCGAATCGGCTTCGCGCTCGCCGTCCACGATGTCGGCGACCTGCCCGAGGTACACGGGCCCGTTGGCGCGGCGCGCCACGATGATCCTGGCGAACCCGGCCGGGTCCTTGATCCGGCCCTCGATGCGCACGAGCTGTTCGGTGGGGCCGTGCGAGATCTTGCCGGCGGGCACGTCCATGTTGGAGGCGCGGATGGCGGCGATGACCTCGTCCACGCCGACCGCTTGCGAGAGCATCTGTGCGGGCCGCAGGTTCACCAGGACCTGGCGGGCGACGCCCCCGGAAACCTGCACCTGTCCCACGCCGGGGACATTCTGGAGGCGCTTCACGATGACCTGGTCGGTGAGCGTCGTGAGCTCGCGCAGGGTGCGCGTGGGCGAGGTTACCGCGAGCGATACCACCGGCTGCGCGTTGTCGAAATCCCCGCGAAGCACCAGGGGATCGCGCGCCTCGCGCGGCAACCCCGGGCGGACCATCGCGATCTTGTCGCGCACATCCTGCACCGCGCGGTCCATGTTGGTGTCGAGGCGGAACTCGATGTAGGTCTCGCTGCGGCCCTCGAAGGAGTTGGAGCGCAGAACCTTCACGCCGTTGACGGTGTTCACCACCTCCTCGACCGCCTTGGTGATGTCGTTCTCCACGGCCTCGGGGGCGGCGCCGGGGTACTGGATCTGGATGAAGACGAACGGGATCGTGATGTCGGGCATGCGCTCGACGCGCAGGCGGTTGTACGAAAAGATGCCCAGGACGCACAGCGCCACCATCACCATCGTGGCGAAGACGGGCTGGTTGATGCTGGTCTTGGTGATCCACATGGCGGCCTCGCTTGTCCGTGTCCCGGCTCGTGCCCCGAGTTCGGTCAGCTCGCCTTGCGCGCGGGCGCGAGGGAACCCTTCAGGATCGCCGGCGCTCCCTGCTTCAATCCTGTCGCTCGCGAACTCACGACCGTCACGCCTTTCTCGAGGCCGCTGCGCACCTGCACGAGCCCGGCCTCGTCCTCGCGCTGGCCCATCGTCACGGCGCGACGTCCGATTCTGCCTTGCTCGATCGTGTACACGAACGCCTGGCCGGCCTCTTCCCGGACGGCCGTTGCCGGGATGACGGGCATCGGCTCGCCCGGATCGAGGACGAGGATGCCCTTGGCGAACATGCCGCCCCGAAGCGCCCCGTCGCGGTTGGAAACCGACAGGTATACCGTGATCGCGCGCGAGGACTGCTCGGCCGTCGGATTGATGCGCTCCAGGCGCCCGACGAACTCGCGATCGCCGAACCCGTCGACGCGCAGCGAGGCAACCTGCCCGGCGCGAATTCCGGGGATTTCCGCGGCAGGGACGGGCGCCTCGACCTCCAGTTTCGCGAGGTCGACGATCGCGAACAGGGCACCGTCGACGCCCACCTTCTCGCCCGCGTTGACCATCTTTCTCGCCACAATGCCGTCGATGGGGGCGCGCACGGCGGCATCATGCATCGCGTTGCGCGCGAGACGGACCTGTGCCTCGGCGGAATTCACGGCGGCGGCAGCGGCCTCGAAGCCGCTCTGCGTCGTGTCCAGGGCGTTCTGCGAAATGAAGCCCTGCTTGTGCAGCTTTATCGCGTTGTCGCGGTTCTTCGACGCGATCGAAAGCCGCGCTTTCGACTCCTCGAGGGCGGCGACCTGCACGTCGAGGCGGGCCAGGATGTCCACGGGGTCGATCTCGGCGAGCAACTGGCCCTGCGCCACCTTTTCGCCTTCGCGCACGAGCACCTTGCGGACCTCTCCCGGGACTTTCGAGCGGACCGTCGATTGCGCCACGGGCGAAAGCGAACCCGAAATCGGGATCGTGCGCGCAAGGCTGCGCAGCTCGACAATGGCGATGTCGGCGGACGTGAATTCCAGGACCGGGGCCGGGGCCTTCGCGGGATCGTCTTTCCTGGCGGAACTCACGCGGAACGCGACGAGCGAGCCGGCGACGAGAACCAGGGCGACCGCGATCAGAGGTTTGGCCAGCCGGCGGGGCGCTCGCACGGCGGCGTCGATGACGGTAGCGTTCGATTTCCGGAAGAACATGGCGGTCGTCCTGGCGCGCCCCGGGGTGTCGGGCGCAGTCATGCCCCGTTGGATGCCGGGGCCGGCCGGTTTGGATTCAACCGAGGCGAGGTCGCGGATTATACGCCGCGGGAGTCACCGGCGGCATCACTGCCCGGTGAATTCCAGTGTCCGCCCGCGCGGTATCCGGGCGGTATCCCACCGCCTTGCCGCCTCCTCGAGAATCGCGGCGGGGCGCCCCGAAGCGCAGACCTCCTGTCCGAGAAACGCCAGCGCGCAGAGCAGGGCGTCCGCCCCGAAGGCCGGGTCGATGGCCGGGGCCAGGGTCTGCTTGGAGAGTTTCTCGCGGCCGCGGGTCGCCACGGGAAGATGCAGGTAACGGGGAGCGGGAAGCCCCAGTGCTCGCTGCAGGGCCGCCTGCCGGGGCGTGGAATCGAGGAGGTCCGCGCCGCGCACGACGTCGGTCACGCCCAGATCGGCATCATCGACCACCACGGCGAGCTGGTAGGCGAAGAGTCCGTCGCGGCGATGCACGACAAAATCGCCAATGTCGGCGCAAAGGCGCTGTTCGAACCGGCCTTGCACGCGATCCTCGAACACGACGACATCGTCCCCGACGACGAAGCGATCCGCGCCCGGCGTGCCCGCGGGAATGGCCGCGTGCCGGCAGGTGCCGGGATAGACGACGCCGTCGATGCCGTGCACGCCGGAATCGGCGATTTCCCTGCGCGAGCAGCGGCAGCGATAGGTGAGTCCGCGGTCGCGCAGGATGTCGAGCGCCTCCTCATAGCGGGCCGTTCGATCGCGCTGGCGCACCACCGGGCCATCCCAGGCGAGGCCCAGGGCGTCCAGTGTGCGCAGGATCGCGTCTTCCGCGCCGGGGACGGTGCGGGGCGCGTCCACATCCTCGATGCGCAGGTGCCATCGGCCGCCCGCAGCGCGCGCATCGAGCCAGCTCGCCACGGCCGCGACGAGCGAGCCGAAATGCAGCGGCCCGGTGGGGGAGGGCGCGAAGCGGCCGACGTAATCCACGGCGGCCTTCACGAGAGCAGGGAGGCGGCCACGAGCGGATCCTCGAGTCGCTTCACGAACCATTTCGCCGCCTTGCCGGCCGAGGACGGGCGCCACGCCACCACGATCTCCGAGGCCGGCCGGGTCGCTTCCGGCTCCAGGATCACGAGCCGCTGCGCCCAGGCTTCCCGCTCCGCGATCCAGCGCGGAAGCCAGCCCACGCCAAGCCCGGCGACGTGGGCCGCGACTTTGGCATCGAGTGAAGCCACGGTGAGCACGTCCTGCCCCGAGAGCAGGCCCAGCGTTCGCGGCGGCAACAGCCGGGAGCTGTCCGCAACACTCACCGCCCGGTATCGAAGGAGCGTTGCTTCCGTAATTGGCAGGGGTTCCTTCGCCAGGGGGTGGAAGGGGGCGGCGACGAGGACCATGTCCACGCGTCCCAGCGGGCGCGCGGTGTAGGCGGCGCCGGCCGGCGCGTCGCCCGAAGCGCCGATGGCAAGATCAGCTCGGCCGGAGGCGAGCGCATCCCACGTGCCGCCCAGCACCTCGTGCAGGAACTTGAGCCGCGTGCCGGTGTTGGATGCGTAGAACTCGGTCACGATCCCGAAAAGCTTGTCCATGCCGATCAGCGTATCGACGGCGATGCGAAGCTCCGCCTCCCAGCCCTTGGCAACCTGGCGCACGCGGCATTCCAGTTCGGCGGCCCCCCGAAGCAGGTGCCGACCCTCCTCGAGCAATTCGCGCCCCGCCTCGGTCAGCTTGGCGCGGTGGCCCCGCCGGTCGAACAGCAGGACATCGAGGGCTTCCTCCATTTGCTGAACGGAGTAAGTGATTGCTGACGGAACCCGGTGCAGTTCGTCCGCCGCGGCCGCGAAGGAACCTCGCCGGTCGATCGCGTCCAGCACCTCCAAGGCATCGAAGGTCAATTTCATTGTCAGAAAATATGAATGAATAGGTGAGAAATGTTCGCTTTCATGACAATAACATCAACCCTATCATGAACATCATCATTCTATGTCAATGCATAAAAAGGAGGTCGCCGTGTTGGAGCTTCGCCGCAGCCAGGACCGGGGCCACGCCAACCACGGGTGGCTCGATTCGTTTCATTCCTTCTCGTTCGCCGACTACCACGACCCTCGCCACATGGGGTTTGGTGCCCTGCGCGTCATCAACGAGGACCGGGTTCAGCCCGGGATGGGCTTCGGCACCCACGGTCACCGCGACATGGAAATCATCAGCTACGTCCTCGAAGGCGCGCTCGAGCACAAGGACAGCATGGGCAACGGCTCCGTGATCCGCCCCGGCGATGTCCAGCGCATGAGCGCCGGGACGGGCGTTCGGCACAGCGAATTCAACCCCTCGGCCGGCGAGGGCGTGCATTTCCTGCAGATCTGGATCGAGCCGGGCGTTCGCGGCGCCGCCCCGGGATACGAGGAAAGGAACTTCAACGCCGCCTCCAAGCGCGGTCGGCTCGCCCTCATTGCCTCTCCGGACGGGCGCGAGGGCTCGGTCACGATCCACCAGGACGCGCTCGTTTTCGCCGCGCTTCTCGACGGCGCCGAGACCGCCGTCCATGCGCTCGCTCCGGGACGCAAGGCCTATGTGCACGTCGCGCGCGGGGAAGTCACGGTGAACGGCCAGCCGCTTAGTGCCGGTGACGCGCTCAAGGCCAATGGCGAGAGCGAGGTCCGTCTCGAAAAGGGCCGGGGCGCCGAGATCCTGGTGTTCGACCTCGCCTAGGCACACGCGATGCAAGCTGCCGCTTCCCGCGCCGTCGAGCGCGTCATCCATTCCCAGCCCGCTTCCGCCGGCACCTTCAGCGTGCGCCGCGCACTGCCGGACCGCGAGCGCCAGTCGGTGGGGCCGTGGGTCTTCCTCGACCACTTCGGGCCCTTCCGCGTAGCCGTTGGCGACGAGGGCGTGGGCCCTCATCCCCATGCAGGCATCGAGACCGTCACCTATCTCCTGACCGGACGCAACGAGCACCGCGATTCCGCGGGGCACGAGGGAATCGTCACGGCCGGGGGCGCGCAATGGATGACGGCGGGGCGCGGCATCGTGCACTCGGAGCGCCCCCTTGCCGACGGGGCGGGAGAGGTGATCCAGCACGGCATCCAGCTCTGGATCTCGCTGCCGCGGGCGCTCAAGATGATGCCGCCCCGCTATCGGGCCATCGATGCCGCGGCGATTGCGGAAACGCGAGTGCCTGGCGCGGAACTCCGGGTGGTAGCAGGTGAAATCGCGGGCGTGAAGGGCCCGGCGGACACTCTGATGCCGGTGTTCCTCGCGCACGCTTCGGTCGAAGCCGGCGCCACCGTGAATATCGACATCGCGGCCTGCCACGAGGCGGCCGCGTACGTGATCGACGGCGAAGGCGGCTTCGGTGCCGGCGGCGAAGCGAAGGCGGCTACCGGCGATCTCGTCGTCTTCGCGAACGCGGCAGGCGCGCTCGTGGTCGCGAACACCGGCACGAAGGCGCTCGAGCTGATGGTGCTCGGGGGCGCTCCTGCGGAGGGTCCGCTCGTGTTCCACGGCCCCTTCGTCATGAACAGCATGGAGCAGGTGCGGGCTGCGGAAATCGCGTTTCGCACCGGCCGCATGGGAACCCTGGGATGAAAAGGGGTCGGATTACCTTGCACGTTGTTGGTGCAAAGCAATCCGACCCCTTTTAACCACGCATTCAATCATTCATCACTCACGAGAGAAACGACCATGACAGCAACCCTTTTCACGCCCGTCACGCTCGGCAGCCTGCAACTGAAGAACCGCGTCGTCATGGCGCCCATGACGCGCAACCGCGCCATCGGCAACGTGCCGAACGCGCTCATGGAGAAGTACTACGGGGACCGCGCCTGCGCCGGGCTCATCATCACCGAGGGCACGTCGCCCTCGCCCAACGGGCTCGGCTATGCGCGCATCCCGGGCCTCTTCAGCGACGAGCAGGCGAAGGGCTGGAAGCGCGTGACCGACGCCGTTCATGGAGCCGGCGGGACTATCTTCGTGCAACTGATGCACACCGGGCGCGTGGGGCACCCGGCAAACCTGCCGTCCGGCGCAAGGATCGTGGCGCCTTCGGCCATCGCCGCGCCGGGCGAGATGTGGACGGACGCCGGAGGCCAGCAGCCGCATCCAGCGCCGGTCGCGATGAGCGAAGCCGACATCGCGCAGGCGATCGCCGAATATGCCGGCGCGTCGAAGCGCGCGATCGATGCCGGTTTCGACGGCGTCGAGCTGCATGGCGCGAACGGCTACCTGATCGACCAGTTCCTCAACACCGCCTCCAATCAGCGCACCGACCGCTGGGGCGGCAGCGTCGAGAACCGCATCCGATTCGCGGTGGAAGTGGCGAAGGCCGCGGTGGCCGCGATCGGCGCCGGGCGCATCGGCATGCGCATTTCCCCCTATGGCGCCTTCAACGGCATGGCGCCGGATGCGCAAATGGATGCGTTGTACCTGCGCCTGGTCGACGAGCTGAACGCGCTCGGCGTTGCGTACATTCACGTGGTGGACCACAGCTCGATGGGGGCGCCGGAAGTGAGCCCCGTTCTGAAGGCGAAGATCCGCGCCGCGTTCAAGGGCAGGTATGTCCTGTCCGGGGGGTACGATGTGGAGCGCGCCAATGCCGACCTGGAGGCGAAGCGCGGCGACCTTGTCGCATTCGGGCGCCCGTTCATTTCGAACCCGGATCTCGTGAAGAAGCAGCGCAGCGGCGCCGTCCTGGCCGCGCCGGATTCCGCCACGTTCTATACACCGGGAGCGCATGGATACACCGACTACCCGGAGGGCGTGGTGGTCTGACCCGGAGACCGGAAGCACACCGAAGGAGATCGCCATGGCCCGCATCCTCGTCTTTGCCGGCAGCGCCCGGCGCGATTCGCTCAACAAGAAGCTGGCGCGGGCGGCGGCTGCCTTCGCGCGGGAGGCGGGGGCCGAGGCGACGTTCGTCGATCTCGACGACTATCCGATCCCGATCTATCACGGCGACCTGGAGGCGGCATCGGGAATGCCGGAGAACGCCGTGAAGCTTCGCGAATTGTTCCTCGGCTGCGACGGGCTCATCATCGCGTCCCCGGAGAACAACTCGTCGATCACGGCGTTGCTCAAGAACACGATCGACTGGCTATCGCGCGACGTGGCGGACGGCAAGGGCGATTCCTCGGGCCTTGCGCCGTGGAAGGGAAAGGTGGCGGGCCTCATGGCCGCCTCGACGGGCGGCTTCGGCGGCGTCCGGGCGCTGCCGCACCTGCGCCAGGTCCTGTCCGCGCTGGGTGTCATCGTCCTGGGAGCGCAGGTTGCGGTTCCCAAGGCCCACGAGGTCTTCGCGGCCGATGGCGCGATCGCGGACGAGCGCGTGGCGCGGAACGTCCGCGCGCTCGCCGCGGCCGTCGCGGAAGCGACGAGCAAGCTGAACTGAAAAAGGGGACAGACCCCATTTCCGGAATTGGGGTCTGTCCCCTTTTCTGGTTTTGCCTATCAGCCGGATAGGCAATTCCGATTGGCGCCGCGCGCAAAATCGTCGGAAAATATCGCAGGCATCGCAATCAAGGAGATCATCGTGGCAAAGAACATGGCGACGGCGGGTTCCATCGACATCGGCATCGCCGAGAAGGACCGCGCGAAGATCGCGCAGGGACTCTCGCACCTGCTCGCGGACACCTACACGCTTTACCTCAAGACCCACAACTTCCACTGGAACGTGAAGGGCCCGATGTTCCAGACCCTGCACCTCATGTTCGAGGCGCAGTACAACGAGCTGGCCCTGGCCGTGGACCTCATCGCCGAGCGCATCCGCGCCCTGGGTTTCCCCGCGCCGGGCACCTACAAGGCCTATGCGAAGCTTGCCTCGATCCCCGAGACCGACGGCGTCCCCGAGGCTCGCGACATGATCCGGCTGCTCGTGGAAGGGCAGGAGGCGGTCGTGCGCACCGCGCGCAAGACCTTCCCGGTCGTGGACAAGGCCGCGGACGAAGCGAGCGCCGATCTGCTGACCCAACGCATGCAGGTCCATGAAAAAACGGCGTGGATGCTGCGCGCCCTCCTGGAGAAATAGATGGCCGTCGTCGAACTCACGAAGGAAAACTTCGAGCAGGTGGTGACCTCCAGCGCGACGGTCATCGTGGACTTCTGGGCGCCGTGGTGCGGCCCTTGCCGCGGCTTCGCGCCCGTGTTCGAGAAGGTCGCGCAAATGCATCCGGACGTGGTGTTCGCCAAGGTGAACACGGACGAGGAACAGGAAATCGGCGCGCACTTCCAGATCCGCTCCATCCCCACGCTCATGGTGTTTCGCGAGCAGGTCATCGTCTTCTCGCAGCCCGGCGCGCTGCCGCAGGGCGCCTTCGAGCAGGTGGTCGAGAAGTCGAAGTCCCTCGACATGGAGATGGTGCGCAAGGAGATGGCGGAGCAGGAAGCCGCGGCGAAGACCGCATCGTAGGGCCCGCCGCGGCCCGGGCCGGCGGCTTCGCCCCCCTTTGCCGGTGAACTGCCCCTAGGCGTCGGAAGCCTTGAGCTTCGCGACCCCCTTGGGCGCCTTCGTGCCGGACAGGAGCACCACCATGGGCGTTCCGTCCTCCTTCCACGAGCCGACGGCGTCACGGCAGATCTCGACGAACGTGGAGAACTGGTCGGGGTGGGCCGCGAGCAGGGCGTCGATGTGGTCGTAATAGATCACGTAGCCCGGCGCGTCCACCCATTCCATGTCGGTGAGGCACTCCTCGAGCGCATCCCAGTTGCCGCCGAAATAGTTGGGGAAGCGCAGCGCCGTGGCCACGTGGTTCAGGAGCTGCTCCTTGCGCGATATGTTCTTTCCCTCGATGTGGAAGAACGCGAACCTGGCGCGCTTGGCGGCAGCCTGCACTTCGTGGGGCGTGGCGTGCTGCGGCAGGAAGAAGATGCCGCCCGTCTCGTCCTCGAGCAGGTCGTTGAGCGCATCAAGCGGCATGGCCGGGCCTCATTCTCGAATCCGCCGGAAAGTGGCGTAGTGATCGTCCGTGTACCAGTATTCGCCGGGGAGGCCGGCGACGATGCGCCTGGCCCCGCGCGTACGCTCCCCCGGCGTCTTTACCGTGTATTCGCGATAGTAGCCGCGCTTCTGCTTCGGCAGGCGGGCCTCGCGGTTGCCGAAGACCACGCCATCCTTGGCGTACGAGTAAGGGCCGCCTTTCCTGATGACGGCGAGCGTCTCTCGTGCCTCCCTCGGAAGCTGGGCGACGCGGATTTCGGCGGCGGCGGGCGCGACGAACTGCGGGAGGGCAGCCGGCGCGAAGAAGGCAAGGATCGCGGTGACCGCGAGGAACGCCGCCGTGCGCGCTTTCATGCGGCAACCCGCGCGCACGCCGAGCCGGCCGGGCGCATCGCCTTCATCCGTTCTTCGGGCGGTCGGGGCAATCCGCCTTCAGGCAGTCGGCGTAGAGGTAGAGCGAGTGGTCGTTGATCGCGAAGCCCCGCTCCCGCGCGATCTTCGCCTGCCGCTTTTCGATCTCGGGATCGTAGAACTCCTCGACCTTGCCGCACTGCAGGCACACGAGGTGGTCGTGGTGCTTGCCTTCGTTCAGCTCGTAGACGGCCTTTCCGCCCTCGAAGTGGTGGCGCACCAGCAGCCCCGCCTGCTCGAACTGGGTGAGCACGCGATAGACGGTGGCGAGCCCGATGTCGGCGTGCTCCTCCAGCAGGCGCCGGAAGACGTCTTCGGCGGTGAGGTGGCGGGAGGAGCTCGTCTGGAAAAGGTCCAGGACGCGAAGCCGCGGCGCGGTGACCTTCAGGCCGGTGCTGCGAAGTTCCTTGGGGTCGCTCATGGGGGGCTGGGCTCGTGCATTGCTCCGGAATCATAACCGCGTTCACCCCCTTCCGGGATAGCGGGAGAATCGGTGCCCCCGCGCTATAATGGCCGGCATTTTCCGACCCTGGTTCCCATGCGCCTCGTTGCCGTCATTGCCCTCACCCTCGCTCTCGCCGGCTGCGGCCGGCTGATACATCGCATCGACATCCAGCAGGGCAACGTGGTTGCGCCCGAGACCTTCCTGAAGCTGAAGACCGGGATGACGAAGACCGAGGTGCGAAACCTGCTGGGCACGCCGCTGCTCACCGACATCTTTCATGGCAACCGGTGGGACTACTACTTCAGCTTCGAGTCGCGCGGCAAGCTGGTCGAGCAGAACAAGTTCGCGGTGTACTTCGAGAACGAGAAGATGGTCCGCGTCGAGGGCGGCCCGACCCCATCCGCTGCCCGCGTGGTGCCATCGGCGTCGCCCACTGCGCCGCCCGATGCGACGCCTTCCGCATCGCCTGCTGCGGAACCTTCCGCCGCGCCTTCCAAGTGAGCGCCATCCGCCTTGCCATCGCGGGCGCGAGCGGCCGGATGGGCCGCGCGCTCCTCGAGGCGGGAACCGCGGACGCCGGGACCACCATCGCTGCGGCGCTCGACCTTGCCGGTTCCTCACTGGTGGGCCGCGATGCCGGCGAGCTTTGCCCGGGCGCGAAGGGGGTGCTCGTCGGATCGGACGTGGCCGCGGCGATGGCGGCCTCCGACATCCTGATCGACTTCACGCGGCCGGCGGGCACGCTCGCCCATCTGGCTGCCTGCGTGGCGGCGCGAAAGCCGATCGTGATCGGCACGACCGGCCTCGAGGAGCCGCAAGTCGAGGTGATCCGCGAGGCCGCGCGCACGATCCCGGTGGTTTTCGCCCCCAACTTCGCCATCGGCATGCTCGTGATGACGAGGCTGGTCGAAATGGCCTCGAAATCCCTGGGAACCGGGTATGACGTGGAGGTCTTCGAACTGCACCACCAGCGCAAGGTGGACGCCCCTTCCGGGACGGCGCTCAAGCTGGGCGAGGTCGCGGCGGCTGCACGCGGCACCACGCTCGCGCAGGACGGTGTTTACGCCCGCCATGGCGTTACCGGAGAGAGGAAGGCGGGAACGATCGGATTTTCCGTGGCCCGCGGCGGTGACGCCATCGGGGATCACACGGTCTATTTTCTGGGCACTGGTGAGCGCCTGGAGATCACGCACCGATCGTCCAGTCGAGCGACCTATTCGCAGGGGGCCATTCGCGCGGCGAAGTGGCTTGCCGGGCGTGCTCCGGGGCTCTATGACATGGGCGACGTGCTGGGGCTCGGGGGCTGACGGTTGGGGTAAACCTTTGGAACACGGATGAACACGGATAAAGGCGGATGAACACGGATTAGGGCTGGAGGTTTTTCCGAAGTCGGATGAGCTTCCAGATTGCAGTCAGTTGCTTCGAAATTGGCGGCCGAGAACGAAATTCCAGCACCTATCCGTGTTCATCCGCCTTTATCCGTGTTCATCCGTGTTCCAAAGGTTTACCCCCGCATCAATCGCCCGCGCTTCCCTACACGAATAATCCCACCACCGCCGCGGTTAGGCAGGTGGCGATCGTCCCCGCCACGATCGACTTCATCCCCAGCGTCACGATCTCGCCGCGCCGCTCCGGCACCATTGCGCCCATGCCGCCGATGAGGATGCCCAGGCTGCCGAAGTTGGCGAAGCCGCACAGCGCATAGGTCATCAGCAGCCGCGAGCGCGGGCTCAGGGCCTGCGCGGGCAACTTCGCCAGGTCGAGGTAGGCCACGAATTCGTTGAGGATCGTCTTCGTTCCCAATAGCGCCCCGCCCGCCCGGGCCTCCTCCCACGGCAAGCCCGAGGCCCAGGCGAGCGGCGCGAAGAGCCAACCGAACATCCGCTGCAGCGTGAGCGGCGAGCCGTCCAGGCCGGGCAGCAGGGAAAGGGCCGCATTCGCCAGGTGCACGAGGGCAATGAGGACGATGAGCATGGCCACGATCTGGATGAGGAACTGCGCGCCTTCGGCCGTGCCGCGGGTGATGGCATCCATGGCGCTCGCGTCCTGGCGCGGGATCTCGACCGCATCCTCGCGCGACATGTCGCCGGGCACCATGAGCGCGGAGACCACGATCGCCGCGGGCGTGGCGACGAAGGAAGCGATGATGATATGGCCGATGGCATCGGGCACCACGGGGGACAGGATCGCGCCGTAGAGGGCCATCACCGTCCCGGCGATGGTTGCCATGCCGCACACCATCACCATGAAGAGCTCGGAGCGGGAGAGCTGCACGAGATAGGGCTTGATCACGAGCGGCGCCTCCACCATCCCCACGAACACGTTCACGGCCGCGGAGACGCCGACCGCGCCGCCCAGCCCCATCGACTTGTTGAGGACCCAGGCGAACGCCTTCACGATCACGGGAAGCACGCGCCAGTGGAAGAGGAGGGCGGAAAGCGCGCTCACGACGAGCAACAGAGGCAGCGCGCGGAACGCGAGGACGAAAGAGGCCGACGGGTTGGTGAGCGCGTAGGGCGCCGGCCCGCCCGCCAGGAAGCCGAACACGAAGGTGGTGCCGGCCTGGGTGGATCGCTCGAGGACCTCCAGGACGGTGTTGAGGGAGAAGACCGCGTCTCGCAGCCACGGCACCGCGAGGAGCAGCCCCGCCAGGGCTACGGTGAGCGCCATGCCGGAGGCGACGACCCTCCAGTGCACGCCCCGCCGGCTTTCCGACAGGGCCCAGGAAAGGGCGAGGAGGAAGGCGATGCCGGCTAATGCATGGAGGGCTTGCATGGTCGATGGAGGAGCCGGCAGGAAAAAATGGGTGCGGGAATTATCCTCCCGGCAACGCCTCCGAGTTGAAGGAAAGGCGCGAATTTGCTATGATTGCGAGTTAATGAAAGCGGGATGAGCCGGTACCAATCAAAAGCTCCTCCCGTTTTTTTGCGCCCGTTGTTTCCCCACGTTTTCCGGAGCCGTCCTTGCCGCAGAAGACCCCCGCCCTCCTGGTCCTGGCCGATGGGTCCGTCTTTCGCGGCGCCTCGATCGGCGTAGCGGGGCGCACGGTCGGAGAGGTGGTCTTCAATACCGCCATGACCGGCTACCAGGAGATCCTCACGGATCCCTCCTATGCCGGCCAGGTGATCACCCTGACCTGCCCCCACATCGGCAATACCGGGACGAACCCCGAGGATGCGGAGTCCCGTGGTGTCTTCGCTGCGGGACTCGTGATCCGCGACCTGCCGGTCGCCGCCTCCAGCTGGCGGATGACGGAAACGCTGCCCGCGTACCTCGAGCGCAACCGCGTCGTCGCCATTGCCGGCATCGACACCCGGCGCCTTACCCGCATCCTGCGCACGAAGGGCGCGCAGAACGGCTGCATCGTCACCGGGACGGCCGACGAGAAGGCCGCCCTCGAGGCGGCACGCGCCGCGCCCTCGATGACCGGGCTGGACCTTGCCAAGGTCGTGTCCTGCAGCGAGCGCTACGAGTGGAACGGCTCGCTCTGGTCGCTGGGTACGGGATACGGCCCGGGGGCTGCGCCCCGCTTTCATGTCGTCGCCTACGACTACGGCGTGAAGCACAACATCCTTCGCCACCTCGCCGAGCGCGGCTGCCGGGTCACGGTGCTGCCCGCACAGGTGCCGGCACGGGAAGCCCTGGCGCTCGAGCCGGACGGCGTGTTCCTCTCCAACGGTCCCGGCGACCCGCAGGCCTGCACGTACGCAATCGAGGCCATCCGCGAGATCGTGGCCTCCGGCACGCCCACCTTCGGCATCTGCCTGGGCCACCAGTTGCTCGGACTCGCATGCGGCGCGAAGACGGTGAAGATGAAGTTCGGCCACCACGGCGCCAACCACCCGGTGCAGGACCTGGACACGAAGCGCGTGTTCATCACGAGCCAGAACCACGGATTCGCGGTGGACGAGGCGACGCTTCCCGCGAGCGTGCGCACGACGCACAAGTCGCTCTTCGACGGATCGCTGCAGGGCATCGAATTCACCGACCGCCCGGTGTTCAGCTTCCAGGGCCACCCTGAAGCCTCTCCGGGACCGCGGGAGATGGCGTACCTCTTCGACAAGTTCATCGCTTCGATGGCGAAGGGCAAGGCGCAGGAACACGGATGAACACGGATATCCACGGATGAGAACGGATACTGCGAGGCGAGTCGATCTCTCCATGGCGATGGCCGCGAACGTCCCACGGTGGCGCAAGGACGTAAGCTGGGCAATCCCGGAATTCATCCGCGTTCATCCGTGGATATCCGTGTTCATCCGTGTTCCCGGGGTACTCGTGCATGCCTAAGCGCACCGACATCAAGAGCATCCTGATCATCGGCGCCGGCCCGATCGTGATCGGCCAGGCGTGCGAGTTCGACTACTCCGGCGCGCAGGCGTGCAAGGCGCTTCGCGACGAGGGCTACCGGGTGATCCTGGTGAACTCGAACCCGGCCACGATCATGACCGACCCGGAGATGGCCGACGTCACCTACATCGAGCCCATCAACTGGCGGATGGTCGCGAAGATCATCGAGAAGGAGCGTCCCGACGCCCTCCTGCCCACGATGGGCGGGCAGACGGCGCTCAACTGCGCGCTCGACCTCGCGAAGCACGGCGTGCTCGACAAGTTCGGCGTGGAGATGATCGGCGCCAAGAAGGAAGCCATCGACAAGGCCGAGGACCGCGAGAAATTCAAGATCGCGATGGCGAAGATCGGACTGGAAAGCGCGCACTCTGTGCTGGCCCACTCGCTGGAGGAAGCGCTGCAGGTCCAGGCGAGCGTGGGATTCCCCACGATCATCCGCCCCTCGTTCACGCTAGGCGGCACCGGTGGCGGCATCGCCTACAACATGGACGAGTTCGTCGCCATCTGCGAGCGCGGGCTGGAGGCCTCCCCGACCAAGGAACTCCTCATCGAGGAGAGCGTCATCGGCTGGAAGGAGTTCGAGATGGAGGTCATCCGCGACAAGGCGGACAACTGCATCATCATCTGCTCCATCGAGAACCTCGATCCCATGGGCGTGCACACGGGCGACTCCATCACCGTGGCCCCGGCGCAGACGCTGACGGACAAGGAATACCAGATCATGCGCGACGCCTCGATCCGGTGCCTGCGCGAGATCGGGGTGGAAACCGGCGGCTCCAACGTGCAGTTCGCCATCAATCCCGACGACGGCCGCATGGTCATCATCGAGATGAACCCGCGCGTGTCGCGCTCCTCGGCGCTCGCCTCGAAAGCGACGGGCTTCCCCATCGCCAAGATCGCGGCCAAGCTGTCCGTGGGCTACACGCTGGACGAGCTGGCCAACGAGATCACCGGAGGGGCCACCCCGGCTTCCTTCGAGCCCACGATCGACTACGTGGTGACGAAGGTGCCGCGCTTCGCCTTCGAGAAGTTCCCCCAGGCCGACGACCGCCTCACCACCCAGATGAAGAGCGTGGGCGAGGTGATGGCCATCGGCCGGAACTTCCAGGAATCCCTGCAGAAGGCCCTGCGCGGGCTGGAAGTGGGCGTGGACGGCTTCAACCTGAAGTCGGTGGACATGGAAAAGATCGAGGACGAGCTCGCCTACCCGCGCGCCGAGCGCCTCTGGTACGTGGCCGACGCCTTCGGCGTGGGCATGAGTCTCGAGGACGTGCACCGCTTCACGAAGATCGACCTGTGGTTCCTCGCCCAGATCAAGGACCTCGTCGATACCGAGCTTGCGATCGAGAAACGTCCGCTGGCCGATTTCCCGGCCGACGAGCTGCGCGACCTCAAGCGCAAGGGCTTCTCCGACCGGCGCCTGGCGCACCTCTGGAAGTCGAGCGAGCAGCAGGTGCGTGCGCGCCGCCATGCCCTGGGCATCCGCCCCGTGTACAAGCGCGTCGATACGTGCGCCGCGGAATTCGCCACGCAGACGGCCTACCTCTACTCGACCTACGAGGAGGAGGACGAGGCCGAGCCGACCGACCGCCGCAAGATCATGGTGCTGGGCGGGGGACCCAACCGGATCGGCCAGGGCATCGAGTTCGACTACTGCTGCGTCCACGCGGCCCTCGCCCTTCGCGAGGACGGCTACGAGACGATCATGGTCAACTGCAACCCGGAGACCGTCTCGACCGACTACGACACGTCCGATCGCCTGTATTTCGAGCCCCTTACGCTCGAGGATGTCCTCGAGATCGTGGACAGGGAGAAGCCCGAGGGCGTGATCGTGCAGTTCGGGGGGCAGACGCCGCTCAAGCTCGCGCGCGACCTGGAGGCGGCCGGCGTGCCCATCATCGGCACCACGCCCGACTCGATCGACAAGGCCGAGGACCGCGAGCGTTTCCAGAAGATGCTTCACGAGCTGAAGCTCCTGCAGCCGCCCAACCGCACCGCGCGCACGCCGGAGGCGGCGATCGAAGCGGCCAGGCAGATCGGCTACCCGGTCGTCGTCCGGCCTTCCTACGTGCTGGGTGGCCGTGCCATGGAGATCGTGCACGCCGAGTCCGACCTCGTCCGCTACATGAAGGAGGCGGTGAAGGTCTCCAACGATTCGCCCGTGCTGATCGACCGGTTCCTCAATGACGCGATCGAGGTGGACGTCGATGCGGTGAGCGACGGCGTCGACGTGGTCATCGGGGGCATCATGGAGCACATCGAGCAGGCGGGCGTGCACTCGGGAGACTCCGCCTGCTCGTTGCCGCCCTTCAGCCTTTCCGACGAACTCCAGGACGAACTGCGCCGCCAGACGGTGGCGATGGCCCGGGGGCTCAACGTGGTCGGCCTCATGAACGTGCAGTTCGCCATCCAGAACGACAAGGTCTTCGTCCTGGAGGTGAATCCGCGCGCCTCCCGCACGGTGCCCTTCGTGTCGAAGGCGATACGCACGCCGCTCGCCAAGGTGGCGGCACGCTGCATGGCCGGGCAGTCGCTCGCGTCCCAGGGCGTGACGAAGGAAGTCGTGCCGCCCTACTACTCGGTGAAGGAGGCGGTGTTCCCCTTCATCAAGTTCCCCGGCGTGGACACGATCCTGGGGCCGGAGATGAAATCGACCGGCGAGGTGATGGGCGTGGGCCACACCTTCGCGGAGGCGTTCGTGAAGAGCCAGCTCGGCGCAGGCGTGCGCCTGCCCAAGTCCGGCAAGGCGTTCCTCTCCGTGCGCGACGAGGACAAGCCCAGGCTGGTCGAGGTGGCCCGCACGCTGGCGGGCCTGGGCTTCACGCTGGTGGCCACCCGCGGCACCGCCGCGGCGCTGGAAGCCGCCGGCCTCACGGTGCAGCGGGTGAACAAGGTGATGGAAGGGCGTCCCAACGTGGTGGACATGGTCCGCAACAAGGAGATCAGCCTCATCATCAACACCGTGGAGGAGGACCGCCGCTCGGTGCGCGATTCGTGGTCGATCCGCAATTCCGCGCTGCAGGGCCGCGTCACCTACTACACGACGGTGTCCGGGGCGCGCGCGGCGTGCCTGGGCATGCAGCACCTCGAGGAACTGCGGCCATACGACCTGCAGGGCCTTCACGCAACAATCCACCACTGAGGGGTATCCCGGCCATGGGCAAGTTTCCGATCACCCGATTCGGCGTGGAGCTCCTCAAGACGGAGCTGCACCGCCTGAAGTCCATCGACCGCCCGACGGTCATCACCGCCATCGCGGAGGCGAGGGCGCATGGCGACCTCTCCGAGAACGCGGAATACGACGCGGCGCGCGAAAAGCAGGGATTCATCGAGGGCCGCATCCTGGAGCTCGAGGCGAAACTCGCCAACGCCCAGGTGATCGACCCCGCCCTCCTCGAGGACGACGGCCGCGTGGTGTTCGGCACGACCGTGGAGCTCAAGGAAACGGCCGCCACGCAGAGCGTGAACTACCAGATCGTCGGGGAAGACGAGGCCGACCTGAAGCTGAACAAGATCTCCTACTCCTCGCCGATCGCGAAGGCCCTTATCGGGAAGTACGCGGGCGACGTCGCAGAGGTCCGGACGCCGGGGGGCGTAAAGGAGTTCGAGATCGTGGACGTTCGATACGAATGAGCTCTTCGGCCGTGCGGTGCTTCTTCGCCTGACGGCGCTTCGGGACGGCCTTCTTCTTCGGGACGGGTTTCGGCGCGGCCCTGGCGGCAGGCTTCGGGGCCTTGTCCGGGTTCTCGCGCCAGAGCACGAGGATCTTGCCGATGAGCTGCACGGGCTGGGCGTCGAGGCGCTCGCACAACTGCCCCATCCAGGCCACGCGCGCCTCCCGGTCGTTGGTGGAGGCCTTCACCTTGATGAGTTCGTGCGCCTTCAGCGCGCGTTCCACTTCGGCGACGACGGTTTCCGTGAGGCCCTTGTCGCCGATCATGACGACGGGGACCAGGCCATGGGACTTGGCGCGCAATTCGCTGCGGCGAGCGGGGGTGAGGGCGGGCATGCGGCAATTATGACGCGATTTGCGGGCGGAGGATTCCGATGAAGCGCTCGGCATCGAGCAAGCAGTGGCTGCGCCGCCACGTGAACGATCCCTACGTCCAGCGCTCGAAGCGCGAGGGCTACCGGGCGCGCTCGGCCTACAAGCTCATCGAGATCGACGACCGCGACCGGATCCTCGCCCCCGGCGCCGTGGTCGTGGACCTGGGCGCGGCCCCCGGTGG
Organism: Betaproteobacteria bacterium; assembly: GCA_016720855.1. Taxonomy (NCBI): domain Bacteria; kingdom Pseudomonadati; phylum Pseudomonadota; class Betaproteobacteria; species Betaproteobacteria bacterium. The sequence goes on from JADKJU010000002.1 coordinate 1,261,666, forward strand.
CTGGACGCAGGTGGCGATGGAGCGTGCCGGGCCCAAGGGCCGCGTCGTCGCGATCGACCTCCTGGACATGGAAGCGGTTCCCGGGGCGGTCTTCATCCGGGGAGACTTCTCGAAGGCGAGCGGGCTGGCCGAGGTCGAGGCTGCGCTCGCCGGGGTGAAGGCCGACGCGGTGCTCTCCGACATGTCGCCCAACATCTCCGGAATCGCCATGTCGGACCAGGCCCGGTCCATGGCGCTGGCGGAGATCGCCCGCGATTTCGCGCTCTCCTGCCTGAAACCCGAGGGCGCCTTCCTGGTCAAAGTCTTCCAGGGCGCGGGGTATGACGAATTCTTCCGGTCGCTCAAGGCCGGCTTCCGGAAGGTGGTGGTCAGGAAGCCGGACGCCTCCCGGGGGGAAAGTGCCGAGCTGTACGTGCTCGCCCGGGGCTTGAAAGGGTGAAAAGGGATCTGGTTGCTTTGCGCACATTTTAAGCAAACATTGCCTAAAATATGCGCAAAGTACCCCGACCCCTTTACCGGGCCCCTTTTCAGGCCCCCTTGAAACGGGGCCGGGCGCCCGAACTTTGCTATAGTAGTCCTCCCCCATCCCGCTGATTCGCTGGGGACTTTTCCCCCGAGGAACCGTTCGTGAACAACACCGTTCGCACCATCATGGTCTGGCTGGTCATCGGCATCGTGCTGACCATGGTCTTCATGCAGGTCGGCAACCGCCAGGCGAGCGCCAATGTGCTCGACTACTCGGCCTTCATGGAAGAGTCCCGGCAGGGCCGCATCGCCAAGGTGAAGATGGACGGCAACCGCACGCTCAAGGCCACCGCCAAGGACGGCAAGAACTACACGGTGTACACGCCGGGGATCATGGACCCGTGGATGGTCTCGGACCTCCTCAAGAACGGCGTCACCGTCGAGGCGAAGGCGGAAGAGGAACCCTCCCTCCTCATGAACATCTTCGTGTCCTGGTTCCCGATGCTGCTGCTGATCGGGGTCTGGATCTTCTTCATGCGCCAGATGCAGGGCGGCGGGCGCGGCGGTGCTTTCTCCTTCGGCAAGTCGCGGGCCCGGATGCTGGACGAGAACCAGAACCAGGTCACGTTCGCTGACGTGGCGGGCGTCGATGAAGCCAAGGAAGAAGTTGCCGAGCTGGTCGAGTTCCTGCGCGACCCCTCCAAGTTCCAGAAGCTGGGCGGACGCATTCCCCGCGGCGTGCTGATGGTCGGCGCGCCCGGCACGGGCAAGACGCTGCTCGCGCGCGCCATCGCGGGCGAGGCGAAGGTGCCCTTCTTCTCCATCTCCGGCTCCGACTTCGTCGAGATGTTCGTGGGCGTGGGCGCGGCCCGCGTGCGCGACATGTTCGAGCAGGCCAAGAAGAATGCCCCCTGCATCGTGTTCATCGACGAGATCGACGCGGTCGGCCGCCAGCGCGGCGCGGGCCTGGGCGGCGGCAACGACGAGCGCGAGCAGACGCTGAACCAGCTCCTCGTGGAGATGGACGGCTTCGAGGGCAACTCCGGCGTCATCGTGATCGCCGCGACCAACCGCCCGGACGTGCTGGATCCCGCGCTCATGCGCCCGGGCCGCTTCGACCGCCAGGTGACCGTGCCGCTGCCCGACATCCGCGGCCGCGAGCAGATCCTCCTCGTGCACATGAGGAAGGTCCCGATCGCGCCGGACGTGGATGCTTCCGTCATCGCGCGCGGCTGCCCCGGTTTTTCCGGCGCTGACCTCGCCAACCTCGTGAACGAGGCGGCGCTCTTCGCTGCGCGCGGGGCCAAGCGCCTGGTGGACATGGAGGACTTCGAGCGCGCCAAGGACAAGATCATCATGGGCACCGAGAGAAAGTCCATGGTGATGCCCGAGGAGGAGCGCAAGAACACCGCGTACCACGAGTCGGGGCATGCGATCGTCGCCAGGCTCCTGCCGGGCACGGACCCGGTGCACAAGGTCACGATCATCCCGCGCGGCCGGGCGCTCGGCGTCACCGTGCAGCTCCCGGAGCAGGATCGCTACAGCTACAACCGCGACTTCCTCCTCAACAACATCGCGGTGCTTTTCGGCGGGCGCATTGCCGAGGAGCTGTTCATGAACCAGATGACCACCGGTGCCTCGAACGACTTCAAGCGCGCCACCGAAATGGCGCGCCGCATGGTCACCGAGTGGGGCATGTCCGATGCGCTCGGGCCCATGACCTACAGCGAGAACGAGGGCGAGGTTTTCCTCGGCCGCTCCGTGACGACGCACCAGGCGATCTCCAACGAGACCATGCAGAAGGTCGACAAGGAGATCCGCCGCATCATCGACGAGCAGTACAACCTGGCCAGGAAGCTCCTCGAGGACAACCGCGAGAAGGTCGAGGTCATGGCCAAGACGCTCCTCGAGTGGGAGACCATCGACGCCGATCAGATCAACGACATCATGGAGGGCAGGCCTCCGCGCCCGCCCAAGCCCGTGGCGCCCAAGGCGAGCCCGCCCCCGGGCGACGGCGGTGCCAGGAGCGTCGAACCCCCGACGAACCCTTCGCCGGCGGAAAGCGCCTGACCCCCGACGAACGGGGCCAGGTCGCGTGTAACAATGGGGTCAGGTTCGCGAACCTGACCCCATTTTCTTGATGGTTCCCACACTTCGCTGCGGCTCGTTTGCACTCACCCTCGACCGTCCGAGGGTGATGGGCATCCTCAACGTCACCGCGAACTCCTTTTCGGACGGCGGGCGCTTCCTGGTCGAGGCGCGCGCCATCGAGCACGGCCTCGGCCTTGCATCCCAAGGCGCCGACCTCGTGGACGTGGGCGGCGAATCGACCCGTCCGGGAGCCGAGCCCGTCCCGCTGGACGTGGAGCTCGCCCGTGTGATGCCGGTCCTCCGGGCGCTGGTTCGCGAGGGTGTCGCAGTATCGGTGGACACGATGAAGACCCAGGTGATGCGCGAAGCCATCGACGCGGGCTGCGCCATGGTGAACGACGTGAACGCGTTCCGGGCGGAGGGCGCGATTGCCGCGGTCGCGGCCTCCGGCGTGGGCCTTTGCGCGATGCACATGCCGGGAACGCCCGCGACGATGCAGGCCGATCCGCACTACGACGACGTGGTGGCCGAGGTCCGCGCCTATCTCCTCGGAAGGGCGCAGGCGCTCGAGGCGGCAGGCGTGTCGCGCGATCGCATTGCCCTCGATCCCGGCTTCGGCTTCGGCAAGACTTTTCCGCACAACCTGGCGCTTCTTGCGGGACTGCCGGCACTCGCCGCCGCCGGCTATCCGGTCGTGGCCGGGCTCTCGCGCAAGCGGATGATCGGCGAGATCACCGGCCGCCCCGTCGAGGATCGTGTCGCCGGAAGCGTTGCCGCGGCCCTGCGCGCGGTTCAGAATGGCGCCCGGATCGTGCGCGTGCACGACGTCAAGGAAACGGTGGATGCGCTCAAGGTGCAGCGAGCCCTCTCCACCGAACCCCCTGCCTCACGTAGAGGGGTCGGCAACGAGGGCTCTGCGCCCGGCAGAGCGGAGCAAGATTCTCCCTCTCCCTCCGGGAGCGGACCGAGGTGAAGGGATACTGAATTCCATGACCAGAAAATTCTTCGGCACCGACGGCATTCGCGGTCGCGTGGGCGAGGCGCCCATCACGCCCGATTTCGTGCTTCGCCTGGGCTACGCCGCGGGCCAGGTGCTCTCGCGCGCCGACGTGGCGCCCCCGCACCGCGACCGTCCGGCCGTCCTCATCGGCAAGGACACGCGCATCTCCGGCTACATGCTCGAGGCGGCGCTCGAGTCGGGGCTTTCGGCGGCGGGCGTGGACACGCTGCTCGTCGGTCCCATGCCCACGCCGGGCGTGGCGTTCCTCACGCGCGCGCTCAGGCTCTCGGCGGGCATCATGGTCTCGGCCTCGCACAACCCGTTCGAGGACAACGGCATCAAGTTCTTCTCCGCCGAGGGCGCGAAGCTCCCCGATTCGGTGGAGCGCGAGATCGAGGCGGCGCTGGACCAGCCGCTCGTCGCGCGGGACTCCATTCACCTCGGCAAAGCCGAACGCGTACACGACGCGGAAGGGCGATACATCGAGTTCTGCAAGGGCACCTTCGCCAAGCACCGCACGCTGAGGGGGCTGAAGCTCGTGCTCGACTGTGCGCACGGCGCGTGCTATCGCCTGGGCCCGCGCGTCTTCCAGGAGCTGGGCGCGGAGGTGGTCGCGATCGGCGCCCACCCCAACGGCATGAACATCAACGCCGGTTATGGCGCCACGCACCCCTCCACGCTGGCGAAGGCGGTGGTGGAGCACGACGCGGATTTCGGCATCGCCTTCGATGGTGACGGCGACCGCCTGGCCATGGCCGACCACGACGGACGGCTCTTCGACGGCGACCAGCTGCTCTATGCGATCGCGAAGCACCGCCGTGAGATCGGGCGTCTGGTCGGCGGCGTGGCGGGCACGCTGATGACCAATTTCGCCCTCGAGCGGCGCCTGGGTGAAATGGGCATTGCCTTCGCGCGCGCCAGGGTGGGTGACCGCTACGTGCTCGAGATGCTCAACGAGAAGGGCTGGGAATGTGGCGGCGAGAATTCCGGGCACATCCTCTGCCTCGATTGCCATTCGACGGGAGATGCGATCATCTCGGCGCTTCAGGTGCTGGAGGCTCTCGTCGCGGCGGGCCAGACGCTCGGCGATTTCACGCGCGAGCTGACGCTGTTGCCGCAGGTGCTGGTGAACGTGCGCGTGCGGGCCGACGTGGACGCGATGGGTGACGAGCGCGTTCGCGAGGCGGTGAAGACAGCGGAAGCCGCCCTGGCCGGCCGCGGGCGCGTGCTGCTCAGGCCCTCGGGCACGGAGCCCGTGCTGCGGGTGATGGTCGAGGGCGAGGACGGATCGCACGTGCGTGCGCTCGCGGACGCGATCGCGGCTACCGTGAAAGTCGCGGGCGCCGTCCCCATCGCGAACTGAGGCATTCCCGCGCGCCGCCTGCCCGCGGCGGTCGGCGCGGCCGCCCCGTCAGCCGCAGCACTTGGTCGATTGCCCGCCGCCGCAGCAGGCGCCGGCAGTCGCCGGGACACCGGCGAACCACTGCTCGATCTTCTCCCGCGTGGGCACGCCTCCGGCATGCACGACCTTGCCGTCGATCACCACGCCGGGCGTGGACATGACGCCATAGGCCACGATGTCCTTGAGGTCCTCCACCTTTTCCAGGTTCAGCGGCACGCCCTTCGCCCTGGCGACCTGCTCGATCGCGGCGACCGTGTTCCGGCAGTTGGCGCATCCCGTTCCGAGGACTTTCACTTCCATGTTCCGCTCCTTTTTTGGGGGCAGTCAGAGGACTGCGTTGAAGACGTAACCCACGATGAGGATGCCGGTCGCGACCACCCCGGCGAACGTGGCGACGAGCCGCATCTTGAGCACCTTCCTCAGGATCACCATTTCGGGAAGCGAGAGCGCGATCACGCTCATCATGAAGGCGAGCACTGTGCCCAGTGCCGCGCCCTTGGCGAGGAGCGCCTGGACGATGGGGATGATCCCGGCCGCGTTGGCGTACATGGGTACCCCGACCAGCACGGCCAGCGGCACGGACCACCACGCCTCGCGCCCCATGAAGCTCGCCATGAAGTCTTCCGGCACGTAGCCATGGATGCCCGCGCCGATCGCGATCCCCGCGACCACGTAGGGCCAGACCTTTCCGACGATCTCCCGCACGCTTCGCAGGCCCGCCTCGATGCGTTCGGCGAGCGCGACCCCGTCTTCCGGGCTGCCCGCCTGGACGCGGGGCATGTCGCGAACCCAGTCTTCGAGGTGCGCCTCCATCCCGAGCCGCCCGATCGTCCTGCCGGCGACGATGGCCACCGCGAGCCCGAGCCCGAGATAGAGCATCGCCACCTTCCAGCCGAACATCGCGAAGAGGAGCGTGAGCGCCACCTCGTTCACCATCGGCGCCGAGATGAGGAAGGAGAACGTCACGCCCAGCGGAACGCCCGCCTGCACGAAGCCGATGAAGAGGGGCACCGCCGAGCAGGAGCAGAAGGGCGTGACGATCCCCAGGCTCGCGGCCATCACGTTGGCCACCCCTTCGCGGCGGCCGGCAAGCAGGGCGCGCGTGCGCTCGGGCGTGAAATAGGAATTCACCATTCCCGTGACGAACACGATGCCCGTCAGGAGCAGCAGCACCTTGGGCGTGTCGTAGGCGAAGAAGTGCAGGGCATCGCCGAGGCGGGTCCCGCGGTCCACCGGCAGCATCGCGACGGTCGCGTCCGCCAAGGGCAGGAGGGCTCCATAAAGGGCAATCCAGGCGAGGGCCGCGACGAGGAGGAATGCGCGGGGACTGCGGCGGGGCAACTCGAGCGAAAGGCTGGCCATGACAAGAAGACGAACGAGCCGCCAGAAGGATGCAGCCCGGCCGGGACTCTCCTCAGGCGGGTCCCCGCGGGACGTGGCAACAGACCTTGCCCGATTCGTCGAACGACACCTGGCACTTCGCCGTCATGATCTCGCGCAAACGCGAACGGGCCCGCAGCAGGCGCGACTTGGCAGCCGGAAGGCCGAGACCATGGGCATCGGCGAAATCCTTCTGCTTCATGCCCTCCAGGTCGCACTTGCGGAGAATTTCCGCGTCTTCAGCCGGAATTTCGGTCAGTACCCGACGGAGGCACTCGGACAATCGATCCACCGGCGCCGGTTCCTCCTCGGGTGCCTGCGGAAGGTCGTCGGGCAGCGGGACCAGCGGCTTCGCGAGCCGGGCATGGTCCACGAGGGCGTTGCGGGCGACGCGGAACAGCCAGGCGCGCGGATCCTCGATGTCGCAGAACCCCAGCCCCTGGCGCACGGCCTTCAGGAATACTTCCTGGAGCAGGTCTTCGGCAAGCGGCGCATCGGCCAGCCTATGCACGAGAAAACGGCGCAGTTCCGATTCGTGGTTTCGCCAGGCGGCGAGGATGCAGGACAGCGTGGTTCCGGCGGATTGCATGGCCAAGTCGATCGAATGCGCCGCACGCGCTAGGCGGGCGAATCCGGAAAGCTGCTCAGGATGAAGCCCGGGTCCCGTTCGCCGCGCGGTGTTGGGAGAGCCGTCGGAGTTCCGGCCGTGATCCAGCCCACGAACGTTTCTCCCGCCCCGCAAAAGGCGGAGACGATCGCCGGATCGGCGGCACGGGCGCCGGCCACCATCTTTCCCGCGAATCCCATGAAATGAAGGGCCGTCAGCGCATTGCTGATGGCTCCGCCCACACAGGTCCACTGTTCATGTGGAGGCACATCGGGATGGTCCGGGTCGATCCGGGCGACCACCGCCACTGCCACGGGAGCCTGCAGGGCGCGCGTGCGTTCGGCAACCAATTGCGCGCCTTTCTTTCCCTTGCGGCGTCCATAGTCCTCGAACAGGTCCGCCAGGCGCTCCAGCCCGCGGCCGCGCAGGACCACGAAGCGGAACGGCATCAGCTTGTCGTGGTCCGGCGCGCGCATGGCGGCCAAGGCCATGGCCCAGAGCTGGTCGTCGGAGGGGCCCGGTGCCCCCAGATGCCTGCCGCTCACCGAGTACCGGGTCAGCAGCAGTTGCAGGGCCGCGCCGCCTTCCGGGGTCGCCGCCTGGATCGCCATGTCATCGGGTTCCGGCTTCATACCACCCTTTGCTCGCATTCACGACCTTCACCACCACGAGCATGACCGGCACCTCGATCAGCACGCCGACCACCGTCGCGAGCGCCGCGCCGGAATCGAGCCCGAAGAGCGTGATCGCGGCGGCTACCGCCAGCTCGAAGAAGTTGCTCGCGCCGATGAGGCAAGACGGCCCCGCCACCTCGTGCGCCACGCCCAGCGTGCGGTTCAGGAGGTAGGCCAGGCCCGAGTTGAAGAACACCTGCAGCAGGATAGGCACCGCGAGGAGGGCGATCACCAGCGGCTGGCGAAGGATCGCCTCGCCCTGGAAGCCGAACAGCAGCACGATCGTGGCGAGTAGGGCCGAGATGGAGTAGGGGCCGATTCGCGCGAGTGTGGCCCGATAGGCCGCCTCCCCTTTCAGCAGTAGCACCTTGCGCCACACCTGCGAGAGCGCCACGGGCATCGCGACATAGAGGACCACCGATGCGAAGAGCGTGTCCCACGGAACGGTGATGCTCGACAGGCCCAGCAGGAGGGCCACGATTGGCGCGAAGAGCACGATCATGAGCGAATCGTTGAGCGCCACCTGCGACAGGGTGAAATACGGGTTGCCCCGGCACAACTCGCTCCACACGAACACCATGGCCGTGCAGGGCGCGGCGGCCAGCAGGATGAGCCCGGCGATGTAGCTGTCGATCTGCGCGGCTGGAAGGTGCGCGGCGAACAGGTGGCGGATGAAGATCCAGCCGAGCAGCGCCATCGAGAACGGTTTCACCGCCCAGTTCACGAAGAGCGTGACGCCGATGCCCTTCCAGTGCGCCTTCACCTGGTGCAGGGCGCCGAAGTCGATCTTGAGGAGCATCGGCACGATCATCACCCAGATGAGCGCGCCCACCGGCAGGTTTACCCGGGCCACCTCCAGGCGTCCGATCTGCGCAAAGGCGGCCGGGAAAAGGCGGCCGAGCGCGATCCCGGCCACGATGCACAGCGCCACCCACACGGTGAGATAGCGCTCGAAGGTGCGCACCGGATCAGGCCTTCCCGATGTCGCGCAGCCGGGACTGCAGCGCGAGCTTGTCCAGCCGCGCCATCGGCAGGCCGGCGAAGAGATCGATGCGGCGCTTGAGGATCAGGAACGCCTCGTGGAAGGCCTTGCGCTTTTCCTCGTCCGTCCCCTCGACCGCGGCGGGGTCCGCGATGCCCCAATGGGCCGTCACTGGCCGGCCAGGCCAGACCGGGCATGCTTCACCCGCCGCGTTGTCGCAGACGGTGAAGACGAAGTCGAGCGCAGGTGCGCCGGGCGCTGCGAATTCGTCCCAGTTCTTGCTGCGCAGGCCTTCGGTCGGAAGCCCGTGCTTCGCGAGCAGTTGCAGGGCGAAAGGATTCACGCGGCCTGCGGGGTGGCTGCCCGCGCTGAAGCCCCGGAACCGCGCCGGATCGATGGCGCTCATGATCGATTCGGCGAGGATGGAGCGCGCCGAGTTGCCGGTGCAGAGAAAGAGGGCGTTCAGGGGCCGGCCGGGCAAGGGCTTTCCTTCAGGATTGAGGCTTGGGGGAGGACGACGGCGGGCAGCGCGACAGGGCGGTTTCCACCGTGGCGAGGCATTCGTCGGGCATGGTCTGGCAGCCGTTGCGGGTGAGGCAGGACAACAGCGCGGCCATCCGGCGGGGCATCGCCCTCGGTGCCCGATTCGAGCAGTTGGCGAAAGCCCTTCAGGCGCGATTCGTTTGCCAGTGCGGCAAGGGCGGCAACGGCATCCTTGATCTGCATAGTTCCAGAATTATCGAAACGACGATCGATGTCAACCCCGTCAATAGCCACTCCACGGGTCCGGGAATGGCTCAAATTGACCGGGTATGCGCCGAACCTGTAAAATCCTTCGGTTTTGAGGAGCGCATATGCGGCAGAAACACGTCGTCGGGAACTGGAAGCTGAATGGAAGCCTTCCCGGCAACGAAACGCTGCTGCGGGCGATCCTCAAGGAAGTGACGCCGAAGGCCGGCCGCCACCTCGCGGTGTGCGTGCCGGCGCCGTACCTGGCGCAGGTCAGCGCGCTCCTGGCGGGCACGCCGGTCGCCTGGGGCGGGCAGGACGTGAGCCGGTTCGAGAAAGGCGCCTATACCGGGGATGTCTCCGCCGCGATGTTGCGGGAATTCGGGGCCACCTACGCGATCGTCGGGCACTCCGAGCGTCGGACCGTTTTCGGGGATACGGACGCGATCGTGGCGGAAAAGGTCGCCGCCGCCCGGAAGGCCGGCCTCGTGCCTATCTTCTGCGTGGGCGAGACACTGGAGGAGCGCGAGCGCGGTGTGACCGAAGCGGTGCTCGCCCGGCAGCTCGACGCGGTTCTCGAGAAGTCCGGGCCTGCGGCGCTGGACGGCGGATTGCTGGCATACGAGCCGGTGTGGGCCATCGGGACCGGCAGGACGGCCACGTCGGCACAGGCGCAGGAAGCGCATGCGTTCCTGCGCGGACGGGTGGCACTGAAGGATGCGGCCGTGGCCGCGCGGCTGCCGATGCTGTACGGCGGCAGCGTGAAGGGCGCGAACGCGGCGGAATTGTTTGCGATGCCCGATGTCGATGGAGGGTTGATCGGCGGGGCGGCGCTGGTAGCGGATGAATTCGTGGCGATCTGGCGGGCAGCCGTCGCCGCAAGCTGAAAGGCAGGAAATGCATACCCTGGTAATCGTGTTTCACGTGATCGCGGCGGTGTCCATCGTCGTCCTGGTGCTCCTGCAGCACGGCAAGGGCGCCGACATGGGCGCGGCGTTCGGCAGCGGCTCGGCGGGCAGCCTCTTCGGCTCCTCGGGCGCCGCCAACTTCCTGTCGCGTTCCACGGGCGTGCTGGCCGCGGTGTTCTTCGTGACCAGCCTGGGCCTCACCTTCCTGTCGGCATCGCCCTCGAAGTCCGGCGGTGTCACGCAGTCGATCAAGACGGATGCCGGCTCGCCCGCCACGCAACCGGCCGTGCCCGCGCCCACGGCGCCGGCGAAGCCGGGGGATCCCCTGTCGAAGTCCTCGGAGATCCCGAAGTAATCCTCGCAGCACCTGAAGCACACAATGCGGTCGTGGTGGAATTGGTAGACACGCTGTCTTGAGGGGGCAGTGCCGAAAGGCGTGAGAGTTCGAGTCTCTCCGACCGCACCAGTTCGAATGAAGTCGCCGGGCTTCCGTGATCCTCCGGCACGGGTTACGCGTTCCCATTCAGGCGCCATGCTGGAAAACTACTTTCCCGTCCTGCTGTTCCTCGCCATCGGATGCGCCGTGGGCATCGGAGCGATCGTCGTGAGCGGCGTGCTCGGCCGCCTGACGGGCGCCTACCACCCCGACCCGGAGAAGCTGGCCCCGTACGAGTGCGGCTTCGAGGCCTTCGAGGACGCGCGCATGAAGTTCGACGTGCGCTACTACCTCGTGGCCATCCTCTTCATCCTCTTCGACCTCGAGATCGCCTTCCTCTTTCCCTGGGCCATCGTGCTGCAGGAAATCGGCTGGTTCGGCTTCATCGCCATGATGATCTTCCTCGCCATCCTCACCGTGGGCTTCGTCTACGAGTGGAAGAAGGGGGCGCTCGAATGGGAGTGACGGCATGGGCGCGCTGAAAGAGGGCGGGATCTCCGACCAGGGCTTCGTCGTGACCCAGGTGGACAACGTGCTCAACTGGGCGCGCACGGGGTCGCTGTGGCCGATGACCTTCGGGCTGGCCTGCTGCGCCGTCGAGATGATGCACGCCGGGGCCTCGCGCTACGACCTCGACCGCTTCGGCATCGTCTTCCGCCCCAGCCCGCGCCAGTCCGACCTGATGATCGTGGCCGGCACGCTGTGCAACAAGATGGCGCCGGCGCTGCGCCGCGTGTACGACCAGATGGCCGAGCCGCGCTGGGTGCTCTCCATGGGCTCTTGCGCCAACGGCGGCGGCTATTACCACTATTCCTATTCCGTCGTGCGGGGTTGCGACCGCATCGTGCCCGTGGACATCTACGTCCCCGGTTGCCCGCCGACGGCGGAGGCGCTGATCTACGGCCTGCTGCAGTTGCAGAACAAGATCAAGCGCACCCACACGATCCGCCGCCGCTAGCCATGCCGGAAACCCTCCGGGCCCTGCAAGAAGCCGTCGCCGCCGCGCTGGGGCGAGGCTCGCCCGCGCCAGCGTCGACCGGGGCGAGCTCACCGTGGAGGTGGCGGCCGCGAACCTCGTGGAGTCCGCGCGCATCCTGCGCGACCACGACTCGCTCGCGTTCTCCACGCTCGTCGACCTGTGCGCCAACGACTATGAGGGTTTCGGCGATGTCCCGCGCGATGGCCCGCGCTTCGCCGTCGTCCTGCACCTGCTCTCCCTTCGCCACAACCGGCGCCTGCGGGTGAGGGTGTACTGCCCGGAAGACGGGTTCCCCGTCGTGGATTCGCTCATCGACGTGTGGCCGTCCGCCAACTGGTACGAACGCGAGGCGTTCGACCTGTACGGCGTGGTCTTCGAAGGGCACCCGGACCTGCGCCGAATCCTCACCGACTACGGCTTCATGGGCCACCCGTTCCGCAAGGACTTTCCCATCTCCGGCCACGTCGAGATGCGCTACGACCCCGTGCAGAAGCGCGTGATTTACCAGCCGGTCACCATCAGGGCGAGCCTGGCGAGATCAAGCTGCGCGTCATGGCTCCGCGCGGCATTCCTACGGCGTGCGCAAGCGCAAGTCACCCCGATCACTGGGAGGCCAGCGTGGCCGAGATCAAGAACTACACGATGAATTTTGGCCCGCAGCACCCGGCGGCGCACGGCGTGCTGCGCCTGGTGCTGGAGCTGGACGGGGAAGTCGTCCAGCGCGCGGACCCGCACATCGGCCTGCTGCACCGCGGCACGGAGAAGCTCGCCGAGACGCGCACCTTCCTGCAGAGCGTGCCGTACATGGACCGCCTCGACTACGTGTCGATGATGGCCAACGAGCACGCGTACGTGATGGCTATCGAGAGGCTCGTGGGCGTCAAGGTCCCGGTGCGCGCGCAGTACATCCGCGTGATGTTCGACGAGATCACGCGCATCCTGAATCACCTGCTGTGGATCGGCTCGCACGCGCTCGACGTGGGCGCGATGACGGTGTTCCTCTACGCCTTCCGGGAACGCGAGGACCTCATGGACATGTACGAGGCCGTCTCGGGCGCTCGCATGCACGCGGCCTACTACCGGCCGGGCGGCGTGTACCGGGATCTTCCCGAGCGCATGCCGCAGTACCAGGCGTCCAACCAGCGAAGCGCCGCGGAGATCGTCCGCCTCAACGGCAACCGCCAGGGCTCGCTCCTCGATTTCATCGAGGACTTCACGAACCGTTTCCCGGCCTGCGTGGACGATTACGAGACGCTCCTCACCGAGAACCGCATCTGGAAGCAGCGCACGGTCGGCATCGGCGTGGTGTCGCCGGAGCGCGCGCAGGCCCTGGGCTTCACCGGCCCCATGCTGCGCGGATCCGGCATCGCCTGGGACCTGAGGAAGAAGCAGCCCTACGAGGTGTACGACCGGATGGATTTCGACATCCCCGTCGGCACCAACGGCGACTGCTACGACCGCTACCTGGTGCGGGTGCAGGAGATGCGCGAATCGAACCGCATCATCCGGCAATGCGTGAGTGGCTGCGCGCGAACCCCGGCCCGGTCATCACGGACAACCACAAGGTGGCCCCGCCCTCGCGCGAGCAGATGAAGGGCTCGATGGAGGAGCTGATCCACCACTTCAAGCTCTTCACCGAAGGCATGCACGTGCCTCCCGGCGAGGTGTACGCGGCCGTCGAGCACCCGAAGGGCGAGTTCGGCATCTACCTGGTTTCCGACGGGGCGAACAAGCCCTGGCGCCTGAAGATCCGCGCCCCGGGCTTCCCGCACCTGGCGGCCATGGACGAGATCACCCGCGGCCACATGATCGCGGACGTGGTCGCGATCATCGGCACGATGGACATCGTGTTCGGGGAGATCGACCGGTGAGCGGGATCGGCAAGCGCGTGGTGAACGTCGACGAGCTGCGGCTCGAGCACTTCGCCGCCGCGGGCGGCCGGTTCGAGTCCGACGCGGTGCGTGTCGGGCCGCTTGTTGGCGCGAAGGACCTGGGCTATTCCTACGACGTCGTCCAGCCCGGCAAGATCTCCTGCCCGTTCCACAGCCACCGCGCCGAGGAGGAGATGTTCTTCATCGTGAAGGGCGAGGGCACCTTGCGCTACGGGGGCGAGCGCCGCAAGGTGCGCGCCGGCGACTTCATCTGCTGCCCGGTGGGAGGCACCGAGACCGCCCACCAGATCGTGAACGACTCCGGCACCGAGCTCGCCTACATCTCCGTGAGCACCATGATGCCCGCCGAGGTGTGCGAGTACCCCGACTCCGGCAAGATCGGCGCCTTCGGTGGATCGGGAGAAGGCCGCCTGCGCCACATGACGATGGCAGACGCCGGCGTCGACTACTGGAAGGGCGAGTGATGGGACTGCTCACGGTCGCCGCCCTGGAGCGCATCGAGCGCGAGGTCGCGCAAGTACCCGCCGGAGCAGCGCCAGTCGGCGGTGATGGCCTCGCTCGCCATCGCGCAGGACGAGCACGGCTGGCTCTCCAGCGAGGTCATGGAGGCCGTGGCCGAGGTGCTCGGCATGGCGCCGGTCGCGGTGTACGAGGTGGCGACCTTCTACAACATGTACAACCTGGAGCCCGCCGGCAGGCACAAGGTCACGATTTGCACCAACCTGCCCTGCGCGCTCTCCGGCGGTGAGGCCGCGGCGGAGCACCTGAAGGCGCGCCTCGGCGTGGGCTTCGGCGAGACCACGGCCGACGGCTGCGTGACGCTGCGCGAGGGCGAGTGCCTGGGCGCCTGCGGGGATGCGCCCGTGCTGCTGGTGGACAACAAGCGCATGTGCAGCTTCATGTCGAGCGAGAAGCTCGACAGGCTGATCGAGGAGCTGAAGAAGTGAGCCTCCTGGACTACGGCCCCGACGCCGTCATCATGAAGGGCCTGGACGGCGCCAACTGGCGCCTCGCGGACTACGAGGCGAGAGGCGGCTACCGGGCGCTGCGCAGGATCGCCGAGGAAAGGATCACGCCCGAGGCGGTGATCGCGGAAGTGAAGAAGTCGGCGCTTCGCGGCCGCGGCGGCGCGGGCTTCCCCACGGGCCTCAAGTGGTCGTTCATGCCGCGCGCGTTCACCGGCCAGAAATACGTCGTCTGCAATTCGGACGAAGGCGAGCCCGGCACGTTCAAGGACCGCGACATCATCCGCCACAACCCGCACGCCCTCATCGAGGGCATGATCATCGGGGGCTACGCCATCGGCGCGACCGTCGGCTACAACTACATCCACGGCGAGATCTGGGCCGACTACCTGCGCTTCGAGGAGGCGCTGGAGGAGGCGCGGGCGGCCGGCTACCTGGGCGCGGACATCCTGGGCGGCGGCTTCGACTTCCAGCTGCACGCCCACCACGGCTTCGGCGCCTACATCTGCGGCGAGGAAACCGCGCTGCTCGAGTCGCTCGAGGGCAAGAAGGGCCAGCCGCGCTTCAAGCCGCCCTTTCCGGCGAGCTACGGCCTCTACGGCAAGCCCACGACCATCAACAACACCGAGACGTTCGCCGCGGTGCCGGCCATCATCGTGAACGGAGGCGACTGGTTCCTCGAGCTGGGCAAGCCCAACAACGGCGGCACCAAGATCTTCTCGGTCTCCGGCCACGTGAACCGCCCCGGCAACTACGAAGTCCGGCTGGGCACGCCCTTCGCGAAGCTGCTCGAGATGGCCGGCGGCATGCGCGGCGGCAGGAGCCTCAAGGCCGTGATTCCGGGCGGCTCCTCGATGCCGGTGCTGCCGGCCGAGGTGATGATGTCGCTGGACATGGACTACGACTCCATCCAGAAGGCAGGGTCGTTCCTGGGCTCCGGCGCGGTCATCGTGATGGACGACAGCACCTGCATGGTGAAGGCGGCCGAGCGGCTCGCCTATTTCTATTTCGAGGAATCCTGCGGGCAGTGCACGCCCTGCCGCGAGGGCACGGGCTGGTTGTACCGGATCATCCACCGCATCGAGAACGGCCGCGGCCGTCCCGAGGACCTCGACCTTCTGCTGAACCTCGCGGACAACATCCAGGGCCGCACGATCTGCGCGCTCGGCGATGCCGCCGCGATGCCGGTGCGCGCGTTCGTGAAGCAGTTCCGCGCCGAGTTCGAGCACCACATAGAGCACAAGCGCTGCCTGGTCAGGATGGGGGAAGGTTACTCGTCTCCGGGCACGGCACCGCCACAGCCCTCGACGTCCTCGTTGATGGGCAACCTGTCCCCGTGACGATCACATGACGATCAACCTCGAAATCGACGGCAAGTCCGTCCAGGTCGAAAACGGCGCCACGGTGATGGAGGCCGCCAACCGGCTCGGCACCTTCGTGCCGCACTTCTGCTACCACAAGAAGCTGTCCATCGCGGCCAACTGCCGCATGTGCCTCGTGCAGGTGGAGAAGGCGCCCAAGCCGCTGCCGGCCTGCGCGACTCCCGCCACCGAGGGCATGAAGGTGTGGACGCAGTCCGACCTCGCCATCGCCGCCCAGAAGGGCGTGATGGAGTTCCTCCTCATCAACCATCCGCTCGACTGCCCCATCTGCGACCAGGGCGGCGAGTGCCAGCTGCAGGACCTCGCGGTGGGCTACGGCGGCTCGTGCTCGCGCTACGAGGAAGAAAAGCGCGTGGTGGTGAACAAGAACCTGGGCCCGCTCATCTCCACCGACATGACGCGCTGCATCCACTGCACGCGCTGCGTGCGCTTCGGCCAGGAAATCGCGGGGGTCATGGAGCTTGGCATGGCCGGCAGGGGCGAGCACGCCGAGATCCTTTCCTTCGTGGGCCGCACGGTCGATTCCGAGCTTTCCGGAAACATGATCGACCTGTGTCCCGTGGGCGCTCTCACCTCGAAGCCGTTCCGGTTCTCGGCCCGCACCTGGGAGCTCGCCCGCCGCAAGTCGGTGTCGCCGCACGACGGGCTGGGGTCCAGCCTCGTGATGCAGGTGATGCAGGATCGCGTGATGCGCGTCGTTCCGTACGAGAACGACGCCATCAACGAGTGCTGGCTCTCGGACCGCGACCGCTTCGCCTACGAGGGCCTCAACACCGAGGACCGCCTCACCCGCCCGATGGTATGCAAGGACGGCGCCTGGATCGAAACGGACTGGCCGGAGGCGCTGGAAGCCGTCGCGAAGGGCCTGAAGGAGGCGGTCGCGAAACACGGCCCGGCCGCGCTGGGCGTGCTCCTGTCGCCCACGCTCACGCTGGAGGAACTCGCGCTGGCCACGAAGCTCGCGCGCGGGCTCGGCACCGGCAACATCGACTACCACTTCCGGTCGCTCGATTCGCGTGCCCGCTTCGCCGGCGCCCCCTGGCTCGGCATGAGGATCGCCGAGCTGGGCCGCCAGCAGGCGGTCCTCCTCGTGGGCTCCACGATCCGCAAGGAGCACCCGCTCCTGGCCAACCGGCTGCGCCAGGGCGCGAAGCAGGGGCTGGCCGTCAACGTCGTGCATGTGGCGGACGACGACCTCCTCATGCCGGTGGCCCATCGCCTCGTGGCGCGGCCCTCGGGCCTGGCCATGGCGCTCGCCTCGATTGCGAAGGCCGTTGCGGAAACGGCGGGCAAGCCCCTGGAAGGCGAGGTCGCGAAGGCAACCGCCGGCGTCGCGGTGACGGACGAGGCGCGCGCCATCGCGAAGAGCCTGGCCGGGCGCGAGCGCACCGCCATCCTGCTCGGCCACTACGCGCAGCAGCATCCCGACTTCGCCGTGCTCGCCGCCATCGCCCACGAGATCGCCCGCCTCACCGGCGCGAAGTTCGGCGTGCTCGCGCAAAACGCCAACAGCGTCGGCGCGAAGCTCGTCGGCGCCATTCCCGGCCCCGGCGGGCTCGATACCCGTGGCATGGTGGCGAATCCGCCCAAGGCCTGGCTGGTCGCCGGCTTCGAGCCCGAGCGCGACGCGGCCTTGGCGCCCGCGGCGATCGCGGCGCTGATGCAGTCCGAATTCGTCGTCGCGCTTTCCGCGTGGCGCTGCTGGGCGCCCGAGTACGCCCACGTGATCCTGCCCATCGCGCCGTCGGCCGAGACAGCCGGCACGTTCGTGAACATGGAAGGCCGCGTGCAGTCGTTCCATGCGGTCGTGAAGCCGCGGGGCGAGACCCGCCCCGGCTGGAAGGTGCTGCGCATGCTGGGCTCGATGCTCGGGCTCGACGGATTCACGGCCGACACGGTCGAGGCCGTCCGCGCCGGGATCGCGCCGGACCTGCAGGCCTGGGCCGATGCGGGGCTCGCGAACGACCTCGCGCCCTTCCCGATTTCGCTGGGCCTTCCCGGCACGGGCCTCGAGCGCGTGGCCGAATGGCCCCTCTACGGCACCGATCCGCAGGTACGCCGCGCGCCGAGCCTGCAGAGGACCGCCGAGGCGAAAGCGGCCACGAAGGCGCGCATGAACGCGGCGACGGCGATCGCTGCGGGGCTCGCCCCGGGCGACCGGGTTCGCGTGTCGCAAGGCGGGGGCGAGGCCGAGTTCGCGGTGGCGATCGACCCCGCGCTTGCCGACGGTTGCGTTCGCATCGCGCGCGGCATTGCCGCTTCGGTCGCACTGGGCGAGGGCCCCCTCACCCTCGCCAAGGTCCGCGCGGAGAGCGCCGCATGACGCAGCTCATCGGCACCGTGCAGGAAACCATCCAGGGCTGGTTCGGCCCGGCGTGGGGACCGTACGCGTGGACGTTCGCGAAGTCGCTCGCGGGCATCGTGGCCGTGCTCGTGCCGCTGCTGCTCACCGTCCTCTACTACCAGCTCGTCGAGCGCTGGGTCATCGGCTGGATCCAGGTGCGCAAGGGCCCGAACCGCGTGGGCTGGAAAGGTGTGCTGCAGCCCATCGCGGACGCGATCAAGCTCCTCATGAAGGAGCGCATCGTTCCCGCGGGCGCCTCCAAGGGGCTGTTCGTCCTGGCGCCGATCCTGTCCGTGGCGCCGGCACTCGCCGTGTGGGCGGTGGTGCCCTTCGCGCCGGGCTGGGTGATCGCGAACGTGGACGCGGGGATCCTCGTGGTGCTGGCGATGACCTCGATGGGCGTTTACGGGATCATCATCGCCGGCTGGGCCTCGAACTCGAAGTACGCGTTCCTGGGCGCCATGCGCTCGGCCGCGCAGGTGGTCTCCTACGAGATCGCGATGGGCTTCGCGCTGGTGGGCGCGCTCATGGCCGGGAGAAGCCTGAACCTCACCGAGATCGTGATGCGCCAGGACGGCAACTGGGGTTTCCTCGAGTGGTTCTGGCTGCCGCTCCTGCCCTTCTTCGTCGTCTATTTCATCGCGGGGCTCGCGGAAACCAACCGCCTTCCCTTCGACGTGGCCGAGGGCGAAAGCGAGCTGGTGGCCGGGTTCCACGTCGAATACTCGGGGATGACCTTCGCGGTCTTCTTCCTGGCCGAGTACGCGAACATGATCCTGGTCTCCACCCTCGCGAGCCTGCTCTTCGTGGGCGGCTGGCTCTCGCCGTTCAATTTCGCCGCCCTGCACGGGGTGCCGGTGCTCGGGCTCCTGGCCGCCCCCGGCATCCACTGGCTGCTCGCGAAGATCGCGTTCTTCATGTTCCTGTTCGTCTGGGTGCGCGCCTCCTTCCCGCGCTACCGCTACGACCAGATCATGCGCCTGGGCTGGAAGGTGTTCATCCCCATCACGCTCGTGTGGATCGTGGTCACCGGCGTCATGATGCTCGAGCCCCTGCGCAGCACCGCGCCCTTCTCCATCTGGTTCGGGAAATGACCGCCATGTGGGATCGCGCGAAGGAAATCGCCTCGAGCTTCATGCTCTCGGAGTTCCTGAAGGGGCTGGGCCTCACGGGGCGCTTCCTCTTCGCGCGCAAGGTCACCATCTACTTCCCCGAGGAGAAGACGCCGCAGAGCGTGCGCTTCCGCGGCCTGCACGCGCTGCGCCGCTACCCCAACGGGGAGGAGCGCTGCATCGCCTGCAAGCTGTGCGAGGCCGTCTGCCCCGCGCTCGCGATCACCATCGAGAGCGAGGAGCGCCAGGACGGCACGCGCCGCACCACCCGCTACGACATCGACCTCACCAAGTGCATCTTCTGCGGCTTCTGCGAGGAGAGCTGCCCGGTGGATTCCATCGTCGAGACGCGCATCCTCGAGTACCACGGCGAGGCCCGGGGCGACCTCTACTGCACCAAGCCCGTGCTGCTCGCAACCGGCGACCGGTACGAGGCGCAAATAGCGGCGGACCGCGCCGAGGATGCAAGATTCCGATGAACCTGCCGCTACTCGCCTTCTACGTGAGCGCCGCGATCCTGCTGTTCGCGGCCCTGCGCGTCATCACGGCCCGCAACCCCGTGCATGCCGCGCTCTGGCTCGTGCTCGCCTTCTTCACGGCGGCGGACCTCTGGCTGCTTCTCTACGCCGAGTTCCTCGCCGTCGCGCTGGTCCTCGTTTACGTGGGCGCGGTGATGGTGCTCTTCCTCTTCGTGGTGATGATGCTCGACATCAATTTCGACAAGTTGCGCGAGGGCTTCTGGCGGCACGTGCCGCTCGCCGGAGGCATCGGCCTGCTGATGGCGCTCGAGATGTCGCTGGTGCTCGCCTCGCGCGAGTTCGGCGCGGAATCGGCGCCCTCGCCGGGCGCGCCTCCCGCCGGCTACTCCAACACCAAGGCGCTGGGCCGCCTCATCTACACGGACTATGTGTTCCCGTTCGAGCTGGCGGCCGTGGTGCTTCTGGTGGCGATCGTCGCGGCCATCGCGCTGACCCTTCGCCGCCGCAAGGCAACGCGCTACCAGGACCCGGCCGAGCAGCTCGCCGCCTCCAAGGCGACGCGGCTGAAGATCGTGAAGGACGCGCCGGCGCCGGGCGGGTCCGCCACCGGGGGAGGCGCGGCCCGATGATCCCGCTCAACCACTTCCTCGTCCTCGGGGCCCTGCTCTTCGCGATCGCGGTGGTGGGGATATTCCTCAACCGGAAGAACCTCATCGTGATCCTCATGGCCATCGAGCTGATGCTGCTCGCCGTGAACATGAACTTCGTCGCCTTCTCGCACTTCCTGGGCGACCCCGCGGGGCAGGTGTTCGTGTTCTTCATCCTCACGGTGGCCGCGGCGGAATCGGCCATCGGCCTGGCGATCCTGGTGACGCTCTTCCGGAACCTGCAGTCGATCGACGTCGACGACATGGATTCCCTCAAGGGATGAGGCGCCGATGGAACTGATGACGATCGCCCTCATCGCCGCCCTCTCCCCGCTCGCGGGTGCGCTGCTCGCGGGCCTCTTCGGCTGGAAGCTGGGGCGCGCGTTCGCGCACACGGTGACGATCGCTTCCGTGGCGATCTCGCTCGCGGCTTCCGCCGTGCTGCTGCGGGAGGTCGCGTCGGGGTATTCCTTCTCCGGCGTGCTCTACACCTGGCTTTCGGGCGCGGGGTGGTCGATGCACGTGGGCTTCCTCGTGGACCGCCTGACGGCAGTGATGATGGTGGTGGTCACGTTCGTGTCGCTCATGGTGCACGTCTACACCATCGGCTACATGGCCGACGATCCGGGCTACCAGCGTTTCTTCGCCTACATCTCGCTCTTCACCTTCTCGATGCTGATGCTGGTGATGGCGGACAACTTCCTGCAGCTCTTCTTCGGCTGGGAGGCGGTGGGCCTCGTCTCCTACCTGCTCATCGGCTTCTGGTTCAAGCGGCCGACCGCCGTCTACGCGAACCTGAAGGCCTTCCTCGTGAACCGCGTGGGCGACTTCGGGTTCCTGCTGGGCATCGGCTTCGTCTTCGCGTACTTCGGCACGCTCGACTATGCCGATGTGTTCGCCAGGGCGCCCTCGCTCGCCTATGTCGGGGTGGAGCTGGTGCCGGGCAGTTCCGTGGCGCTCGGCACGATCATCTGCATCGGGCTCTTCATCGGCGCCATGGGCAAGAGCGCCCAGTTCCCGCTGCACGTGTGGCTGCCCGATTCCATGGAGGGCCCCACGCCCATCTCCGCGCTCATCCACGCGGCGACGATGGTGACGGCCGGCATCTTCATGGTGGCGCGCATGTCGCCGCTTTTCGAGCTTTCGCAGGCGGCGCTCTCGTTCGTCATCGTGATCGGGGCCATCACCGCGTTCTTCATGGCGCTCATCGCCATCGTCCAGGTGGACATCAAGCGGGTCGTCGCCTATTCCACCCTCTCGCAGCTGGGCTACATGACCATGGCGCTGGGGGCGGCGGCCTACCCGGTGGCGATCTTCCACCTGATGACGCACGCCTTCTTCAAGGCGGTGCTGTTCCTGGGCGCCGGCTCGGTCATCATCGCGCTGCACCACGAGCAGGACATGCGCAGGATGGGCGGGCTGCGCAAGTACATGCCCATCACCTACCTCACGGTCCTCATCGGTGCGCTGGCGAACGCGGGCCTGCCCCCGTTCGCCGGGTTCTTCTCCAAGGATTCGATCATCGAGGCGCTGCAGCTTTCACAGACGCCCGGGGCCGGGTTCGCCTACGCGCTCGCGCTGGCCGGCGTGTTCGTCGGCGGCTTCTACTCCTTCCGGCTGGTGTTCTTCGCCTTCCACGGCAAGGAGCGCTTCGAGACGCACGGCGAAGCGCACGGGCATGGCGGCAAGCCCCATGAAACGCCGTGGGTGGTGACCGTGCCGCTGGTCCTGCTCGCGATTCCGTCGGTCCTCATCGGCTGGGTCGCGATCGGGCCGATGCTCTACGGAGGATGGTTCGGCCAGTCGATTGCGCCCACGGAGACGATGAGGGAGATGGCGAAGCACTTCCATGGCGCCGGCAGCATGGTCCTGCACGCCTTCGGCACGCCTGCGTCCTGGCTCGCGCTCGGCGGCGCGGCGCTCGCGGGCTACCTGTATCTGGTTCGCCCGGACCTGCCGGCCGTGATCAAGGCGAAATCCGGCTTCCTCGCCACCCTCCTCGAGCGCAAGTACTACTTCGACGAGTTCAACGACTGGTTCTTCGCCGGCGGCGCCCGCAAGCTCGGCCACGGGCTCTGGCTGTGGGGCGATCGCACGATCATCGACGGGATCATGGTGAACGGCACGGCCAAGGCCATCGGCTGGTTCGCCGGCGTCGCCCGGCGCACGCAGACCGGCTTCGTCTACCACTACGCGTTCACGATGATCATCGGCGTCTTCGGCTCCTCACGCTCACCCTCATGCACGCGGGGATCTAGAAGACATGCCGCAGGGCTTCCCGATCCTCTCCGTCGTCACCTGGCTGCCGATCCTCTTCGGCGCTGCGGTGCTTGCGCTGGGCTCCGACCGCAACCCGGCGGTGGCGCGCTGGACGGCGCTTGCGGGCTCGGTGCTCGGCTTCCTCGCCGGCCTGCCCCTGTGGACGGGCTTCAGCCCGGCCGCGGGCGGGGCGATGCAGTTCCAGGAGCTTGCGCCCTGGATCCCGTTCTTCAACGTGAACTACCACCTGGGGGTGGACGGCATCTCCATGCCGCTCATCCTCCTCAACAGCTTCATGACGGTGCTGGTGGTGATCGCGCACTGGGAGGTGATCACGGACCGGGTGGGCCAGTACCTCGCGGCCTTCCTCGTCATGTCCGGGCTCGTCAACGGCACCTTCGCCGCGCTCGACGCGATCCTCTTCTACGTGTTCTTCGAGGCGATGCTCATCCCGATGTTCCTCATCATCGGCGTGTGGGGCGGCCCGAACCGCGTGTACGCCGCGGTCAAGTTCTTCCTGTACACGCTGCTGGGCTCGCTCCTCATGCTGGCCGCGTTCATCTACCTCTACTCCAGACCAACGGCAGCTTCGAGATCCTGGATTTCCACAAGCTGCCGCTCGGGATCACGGCGCAGGTGCTCGTGTTCCTCGCCATGTTCATGTCCTTCGCGGTGAAGGTGCCGATGTGGCCGGTGCACACGTGGCTGCCGGACGCGCACGTGGAGGCGCCCACGGGCGGCTCGGTGATCCTCGCGGCCATCACCCTGAAGATCGGCGCGTACGGGTTCCTGCGCTTCAGCATGCCGATCGCGCCCGACGCCTCCCACGCGCTCGCCGGCTTCATGATCACGCTCTCCCTCATCGCGGTGGTCTATATCGGCCTGGTGGCGCTGGTGCAGGTGGACATGAAGAAGCTCATCGCCTATTCGTCCATCGCGCACATGGGGTTCGTGACGCTGGGCTTCTTCCTCT
This sequence comes from Betaproteobacteria bacterium, assembly GCA_016720855.1. Lineage (NCBI taxonomy): Bacteria > Pseudomonadati > Pseudomonadota > Betaproteobacteria > Betaproteobacteria bacterium. Next base: position 1,285,372 of record JADKJU010000002.1, read on the forward strand.
TCAATGCCGACGGCGTGCTGGGCGGCCTCATCCAGATGGTCTCGCACGGCTTCATCTCGGCGGCCATGTTCCTGTGCGTGGGCGTGCTCTACGACCGGATGCACTCGCGCCTGATTGCCGACTACGGCGGGGTGGCCAACACCATGCCCGTCTTCGCGGCGTTCTTCGTGCTCTTCGCCATGGCCAACTCGGGCCTTCCGGGCACCAGCGGCTTCGTGGGCGAGTTCCTCGTGATCATGGGTGCGGTGAAGGTGAACTTCTGGACCGCGCTGCTCGCCGGCACGACGCTCATCACCGGCGCCGCCTACACGCTGTGGATGGTGAAGCGCGTGCTCTACGGCGAGGTCGCCAACGAAAACGTGGCCGCGCTCAAGGACGTGGGCCGGCGCGAGCTCGTGTTCCTCGCGCTTCTGGCGGCCTGCGTGCTCGCGATGGGCGTCTACCCGAGGCCCTTCGCCGACGTCATGAACCCGACGATCCGGGACCTGCTCAACCACGTGGCGACCACCAAGCTATGAACACGGCCACCTTTTCCCTCGCCACCCTGGCCCCCGCGATTCCCGAGATCACGCTGCTCCTCTTCGTGTCCGCGCTCCTCGTGATCGACCTCTTCGTCCCGGAACGCGACAAGCACGTCACCTTCTGGCTGGCCATCGCCTCGCTCGTGGGTTGCGCGGCGCTGTCGTGGACGCTGGTCGGCAGCGCCTCCGTGGTCACCTTCCAGGGCATGTTCGTCGTCGATCCGATGTCGCAGGTGCTCAAGGTGGCCGCGCTCCTGGCGGTGGCCGTGACGCTCGTGTACGGCCGCGTTTACCTGGAGGTGCGCGAGCTCCTGCGCGGGGAGTTCCTGTCGCTCTCGCTCTTCGCCACGCTCGGCATGATGGTGATGATCTCCGCGCACCACTTCCTCACCCTCTACCTGGGGCTCGAGCTCCTGGCGCTCTCGCTCTACGCGCTGGTCGCCCTGCAGCGCGACTCGGCGCGGGCGACCGAGGCGGCGATGAAGTACTTCGTGCTCGGGGCGCTCGCCTCCGGAATGCTGCTCTACGGCATGTCGATGCTTTACGGCGCCACCGGGTCGCTGGACATTGCGCGCGTCGCGGCCGCCCTGGGCGGCACGCATGCCAGCCAGACGCTCGCGGTCTTCGGCCTCGTCTTCGTCGTGGCGGGCATCGCCTTCAAGCTGGGCGCGGTTCCCTTCCACATGTGGATACCGGACGTGTACCACGGGGCGGCCACGCCGGCGACGCTCTTCATCGGCGCCGCGCCAAAGATCGCCGCGTTCGCCTTCGTGATGCGGCTGCTGGCCCAGGGGCTGGGCGGGATGAGCGGCGACTGGCAGCAGATGCTCGCGATCCTCGCGGTCGCATCCATCGGCCTGGGCAATCTGGTCGCGATCGCGCAGACGAACCTGAAGCGCATGCTCGCCTACTCGACCATCTCGCACATGGGCTTCCTGCTGCTGGGCATCCTCGCGGGCACCGACAACGGCTACAGCTCGGCCATGTTCTACGTGATCACCTACGTGCTCATGACGCTGGGGGCCTTCGGGATGATCCTGCTCCTGTCGCGCGCCGGCTTCGAAGCGGAGGAGATCGAGGACTTCAGGGGCCTGAACCGCCGCTCGAAGTGGTACGCCTTCGTGATGCTGGTCATCATGTTTTCCCTGGCGGGCATCCCGCCGGCGGTGGGTTTCCTCGCGAAGCTGGCCGTGCTTCAGGCGGCTTTCGAGGCGGGATACGGGTGGCTCGTGGTGTTCGCCGTGCTGATGAGCGTGGTGGGCGCGTTCTACTACCTGCGCGTCGTGAAGCTCATGTACATGGACGAGCCGGCCGGGGAAATCACGATAGCTCCGCGCAGCGACATGCGTGTGCTCCTGTCGGCGAACGCGATTGCGGTCCTGGCGCTCGGCGTGGTCCCGGCGCCCCTGATGGACCTGTGCGCGCGGGCGATCACGGCCAGCCTCTAGGACCCAGCACGTGAGCCGCCCGCCGGATCCGACCGGGGATTTCACCGAATCCATGCTCTCCACGACGCTTGCCTACGACGGCGGGCTCCTCAAGCTGCGCCGCGACGAGGTGCGCCTGCCGGACGGCGCCAGCGCATGGCGTGAGTACGTCGAGCACCCCGGCGCCGTGATCATGATGGCCTTCCCCGACGAGGAAACCGTCCTCCTCGAGCGCCAGTACCGCTACCCGATGCGGCGCCACTTCCTGGAACTTCCGGCCGGGAAGATGGAGCGGGGCGAGCCGCCGCTGGCGACCGCCAGGCGAGAGCTGGTGGAGGAATGCGGCTACGAGGCGGCCGAATGGTGGCACATCGCGACGCTGCACCCCAACATCGGCTATTCCACCGAGGTGATCGAGATCTACGGCGCGCGCGATCTCACCCACGTGGGCGCCCGCCTGGATCCCGGCGAGTACCTCGAGGTCTTCCCTGCCCGCATCGATGATGCGCTGGGCTGGATCCGCGAGGGCCTGATCACCGACACGAAGACGATCATTGGACTTTTGTGGTGGTCCCGGTTCGGCCCGTCCGGGGTAAAGTAAGGGGTATCCCGGACACTTCCGGGGGAAAAGGGAAAAACAAGAATGTCTGCGCAGTCGGCAAGTACAACGGAATACGATCTCCTGGTCATCGGCGGCGGCGTCAACGGCGCGGGCATCGCGCGCGATGCAGCCGGCCGCGGCCTCAAGGTGCTGCTGGTGGAAATGGCGGACATCGCCTCCGCGACCAGCGGGTGGAGCTCCAAGCTCATCCATGGGGGGTTGCGCTACCTCGAGCACTACGAATTCCGGCTGGTGCGCGAGGCGCTGGAGGAGCGCGAGGTGCTCCTTCATGCAGCGCCCCACATCGTGCGGCCCATGCGCTTCGTGCTGCCCCATGACCGCACCATGCGCCCGGTGTGGATGATCCGCATCGGCCTGTGGATGTACGACCACCTCGGCAAGCGCGTGTCGCTTCCGGGGTCGCATGCGGTCTCCTTCCCGCACGTCGAATTCAGCGCGGGCCTCAAGCCCGAGATCCGCTCCGGCATCGTGTACTCGGATTGCCGCGTGGACGACGCGCGACTTACCCTCCTCACCGCCATGTCCGCCCGGGACAAGGGCGCGACCATCCTCACCCGGACCCGATTCACGGGCGGGCGGCGCGAGAACGGCGCCTGGCAGGCGGACCTAGAGGACATGCGCAGCGGCGCGAAGCGCACCATCACCGCCACGGCCGTGGTGAACGCGGCGGGGCCGTGGGTGTCGAGCGTGCTCCAGGGCGTTCCCCACAAGACCACGGGCGCCCACGTGCGGCTCGTGAAGGGCAGCCACATCGTCGTGCCCAAGGTCCACTCGCTCGGCCACGCGTGCATCCTGCAGAACACCGACAAGCGCGTGATCTTCGTGATCCCCTTCGAGGGCAAGTGGAGCCTCATCGGCACCACGGACGTGCCCGTCGATACGCCCGAGGAAGCCGTGGACATCACAGGGCAGGAGACGGACTACCTCATCGAGGCAACCAACCGCTTCCTCGCCAAGCCCATCTCGAAGGCCGACGTGGTGTGGACCTTCGCGGGAGTCCGCCCGCTCTATGACGACGGCAAGTCCGACCCGTCCTCGATCACGCGCGACTACGTGCTCGAGCTGGACGACGAGGGCGGCAAGGCCCCGATCCTGTCGCTCTTCGGTGGCAAGCTCACCACCTACCGGTGCCTGGCAGAAACGGCGCTGCAGAAGCTCTCGCCCTACCTGCCGCCCATGGGCCCGCTTTGGACCAAGGAAGCGCACCTCCCCGGCGGCGACATCCCCAACTTCAACGCCTTCCGCGACGAGATCTTCGACCGCTACAAGGGCTTCCCGCGTGAACTCCTCGACGGCGTCGTGCGCCGCCACGGCAGCCGCGCCAGGACCGTCCTCGGCGACATCCACAAGCCCGAAGACCTGGGCACGAACTTCGGCGCCGGCCTCACCCAGCGAGAGATCGACTGCCTCATCGCCGAGGAATGGGCCCAGACCGCCGAGGACATCCTGTGGCGGCGCACGAAGTGCGGCCTGCACATGGACGCCGCCCAGCGCGCCGCCGTCGAGGTCTACGTCGCAAGCCGCAAGGGCGGGGGGGGGGGTTTGCCAGAACACGGAGAAGACTCGACAGAATCGATGCGCCCCAGAACATCGTAGACAAGTGTCTCGACGCATTCCCTCCACCCGATGAAGCCGCTGGCCGAGTTTCCCCTCGATGCCCGCCGCGCGATCCGCGGCGTGCTGACCGACATCGACGACACGCTCACCACGCAAGGGCGCCTGCACGCGGTGGCGTATACGGCGCTCGAACGGCTGCGCGAAGCCGGGCTCCTCGTGATTCCGGTCACCGGACGCCCGGCGGGATGGTGCGACCACATCGCGCGCCTGTGGCCGGTGGACGCCGTGGTCGGCGAAAACGGCGCGTTCTGGTTCCGGCACGACGCGAAGCAGGGCAGGCTCGTGAAGCGTTACGTGATCGGGGAGTCCGAACGCGCCAGCCGCGCGCAGCGCATGGACGCCATTGCCGCGCGCATCCTGGCGCAGGTGCCGGGGTGCGGCATCGCCTCCGACCAACCCTACCGCGAGGCGGATCTGGCCATCGATTTCCGCGAGGACGTGCCGCCGCTCGGGCGCGATGCGGTGGCGCGCATCGTGGCGATCATGGAGGCCGAGGGCCTCACCGCGAAGGTGAGCTCCATCCACGTGAACGGCTGGTTCGGGGGCTACGACAAGCTCTCCACCTCGCGCCTGGCCCTCGCGGAGGATTTCGGCGTGGACCTGGACCGGGAAAGGGAGAACTTCGTCTTCGCGGGCGATTCGCCCAACGACCAGCCGATGTTCGCCTTTTTTCCCAACGCGGTCGGGGTCGCGAATGTTCGCGACATGGCGGACCTGATGCAGGTCCTGCCGCGTTACGTGGCTCCTTCGCCGGGATCGGCGGGCTTCGCCGAGATCGCCGCGGCGGTGCTTGCCGCGCGTTGAATCAGCCCGCCTCGTCGGGGAGCTTGCCCATCGAGGCCAGGATGGCGAGCAGGTTGTCGCGGCGGAAGGGCTTCGGGAGCGTCCCGTCGAAGCCGGCGGCCAGCTTTGCCTCGCGGAAGGCGGAGGAGTGGTCGATGCTGGTCGCGTAGATCTTCGTCGCCTGCGGGTCGCGCTTGATGTGGCCGCGAAGCACCTGCGCCGCGTCGGATCCGTCGAGTCCCTCGAGGCTGGTTTCCACGAAGACGATGTCGTAGAGGTCCTGGTCGAGGCAGGCGATGGCCTCGGTGAGATCGGTGGCCACGACGAGGCTCGAATCGCGCTTCCTCAGGATATGGGCCGCCAGCATGTGGCTGTCGCGGTTCGGGTCCACCAGCAGGATCGTGGCGCCTTTGCGCTGCTCGCGAAGCGAGTGTCGCGTGACGAGCGTGGGCGTTTCGTCCGCGTCCAGCGACGCGCCGGTGACCGCGACGATGGCGTCGTTCAGCTGCTTGTCCGAAAGGGGGTAACGCAGGTACGCGGCGATGCCATTCTCGCGGCAGGCGATTGCGTCGCCTGGCCTGCCCTCGGTGGCGAGCATCATCACCAGCGTATGGGAGAGCCCGGGGTGGTTGCGCACGCGGAAGGCGAGGAGGAAGCCGTCCTGCCCGGCCATGCGGTTGGGGACCAGCATGAGAGGCACGGGGTTGCCTTCCTCGTGCATGCGTTCGAGGAGGGCGATCGCCATCGCGGCGTTGTCCGCCTCCAGGGGCGTCATGCGCCAGCCGCGCAGCCGGTTCGTGATCTCGTGGCGCCGGGCCGCATCCTCGCTCACCACCAGTACCGACATGGCGACCAGCGATGCGTACGTGGGGCGTTGCACGGGCGCCGGCCCCGGTCGCACGGGGAACTCGATCGTGAAGGCGTAGATCGGCTCCGAGGGCCGCGAGCCCACCTCGAGCCTGCCGCCCATGGCAACCACCATGAAGCGCGCGACCGCGACCCCCATGCCCGCCTCGGCCGAGGATCGCGGCCCGGGCTTGTCGTCCACGCCCGGGGTCGCCGTCACGGCGAAGGAGAGCTGGATGCCGGCTTCCGTCGTGTATTCGGGCGCAATCGCGAGCAGCACGTCGGCGCCGGGGAGAACCGCGAACGCGCTT